>JANLFX010000076.1 GCA_024653325.1 Anaerolineae bacterium | reverse complement strand
TCAATGTCGCGTGTCGCTGCCATCCGGCAGTAGACCAAATTAGCGGAAACTATAGCTTTACGTTCTTCAGAATATACTCCGGCGATAGGGGCCGCCCGTCGTATTTCAGGATGCGGCCCGAGATCTGATGGCCGGTGGTCATGCGCATCAGATCAGCCATCTGGCCGGAGTAATTGTTCTCTACGGCGATGATCTTTTTGGCCGCGGCCAGCACCTGGGCCGTCGGCTCAGCAGGGAAAGGCCACAAATCTGTCAAGTGAAGCATATTGGCCTGTTCGCCCTGCGCATTGAGGCGGTCCACCGCCTCCCGTAATGGACCGTAGGTGGAGCCCCAACCAATGAAAGTGACCTCGGCCTTCTGGGGCCCGTAAAGGGTCGGGGAGCGCATTTTCTTTCGGGCCTCCTCCAGTTTGCGCATACGTTTTGCCATCATCCGGCGGCGGTTGTCGGCGTCCTCTTCGATATGGCCGTGCTCGTCGTGCTCGTCGCTGGTGGCGGAGTAGACCCCTTTGGGGTGGCCTGGAATAACGCGAGGGGATATGCCGTTTTCGGTGAAGGCGTAGCGCCGGTATTCTTCGGTCAGCCCATCCAGTTCCACATCGCTGAGCAGGCCTCCCCGGTCTATGATTACCTGGTCAAAGTCCAGGGCTTCCGGTGGCACATCCCGCAGCGAGGTGGCCAGGAAGTGATCGGCGAGGACGATGACCGGACACTGGTATCGTTCAGCCAGGTTGAAAGCCCGCCAGCCGGTCTCAAAGGCTTGTTCGATGGTGCCGGGGGCCAACACAATGCGCGGGAATTCCCCATGGGAGGCGTGGAGCACAAACCACAGGTCGCCCTGTTCGGTGCGAGTAGCCAAGCCAGTGGAAGGGCCGGGTCGCTGCGCCTCGTAAACGACGATGGGGGTCTCGGTCATGCCGGCCAGCCCCAGGGCCTCAACCATCAGGCAGAAGCCACCGCCGGAGGTGGGAGCCATAGCTCGCGCGCCAGCGTGGGCTGCGCCGACCACGGCACAGGCGGCGGCGATCTCGTCTTCAACCTGGACGGTGACCACTCCATAGCGGGTTGCGTGCCCGGCCATCCACTCCAGCACCGGGCTGCCGGGGGTCATGGGGTATCCGGCTACAAAGCGGCAGCCACCGGCCAACGCGCCCAGGGCGAATGCCTCGTTGCCATTGAGCACCATGCGCGGCGGGGCGTCTAATCTCCCTTGCAGTTTGAAAGGGAAATCGGCAGCGCGTTTCTGCCCCTCCCGATAGCCCGCTTCTACGGCCGCCAGGTTGCCGTCCACCACCGCCTGTCCCTTGCGGGCGAAATTCTGGCGGATGACACCCTCCACGGGCTCAAGATCGAAGCCAGTCAACCCGATAGCCACGCCCAGGGCCACGGTGTTGCGGGCCAGTTCGGTCCCCGCTTTGTCTTTGGCCATCTCGCTTAAAGGGATTGGCAAAAGCAGCCCGTTCGCTATTTGCCATTCGCTATTCGCTATTTGACTGGAGTCATAGACGATAGCGCTACCTTCGACGACGGCGTTCTGATGGCGCGGGATCGTTTCCTCGGTAAGGGCCAACAGCAGGTGCACCCGTTCATCATGAGAATAAAGCGGCTGGTCGCTGATGCGGATGGAAAAGAAGTTGTGCCCGCCACGGATGCGGGAATGATAATCGGGCAGGCCGAAGATGTGCAATCCGCCGCGTACGAGCGCCTGGCAAAAGCCGGCCCCGCTCGATTCCACCCCGTCGCCCGCCGCCCCGCCGATGCGAATTGTCATGTCGTTAATTGTCATGCTGCCCCCTCCTGTTCACGTCTCCAGAAGCAAATCATATCCTGTTCGCGCAATACAGTTTGTACCAGAATCCAGCCTTGTTCCCCCTGCGTGTTCAGTATCTCGATGATTGATTCCAGGTAGGGATTGGGCGCGTTGTCGAAAAAACAAGTGCCTTGGGCATCGCAATACAACACGGGGAGTTCACCTTCTGCCGGCCGACTCTGGATTTTGGCTAATATCTCATCCGCCGTGTGGGTGGTGATGGTGTATTCGTATTTCTTCATGGATCCCCCTTCGCTCTAACTTATTGCCTCCAGATCGAATTCCCGGATATCGAACCAAAAGCCGGTGTTGGTCAGATAATCGTATTCCCCTTGCAAGATCGTGCGATGGCCCTCTTCCTGCTCGATCAGGTAGGAGTACAAGGCTTTGCCATCTGGGTCGTCGGTCTTGTCCCTGGCCCCTGAGTAGAACGATATGGAGTCCTCTTCGGCCTGGATACCCCGTTGCAAGGCGGCCAGCTCCCGTTCCGGTACTTGCACCGCCTTGATCTCCTCCTTCGTCGGGAAGACGGGTGGGCGAGCGAGGCGCTGGGGGCCGATGGCAGCCACTTGTTCCGGTGAAAGCCAGGTGCCGTCTTTGAGCAATGACTCGCGGACAGCCTCGAACAGTTTCAGGTGGACTGCCTCGTCTCGGGCCAATGATTGGAACATCTTCTTGCCACTGGGGTCGGTGGTTTGCCCGGCTGCCGTGGTGTAAAACTCTAACCCGTCCTTTTCAATCTGTATCGCGGTCTCAATCGCCTGCAAAGATTCTACACTGGGTTTCATACTGGGCTCCTTTTGAGGTATTCATCGTCTGACAGGGCATTTTCTAAAATTGCGACGCGGTTTTGCCCCTTGAGCCATTTCGCGCCGGTAAAGAATGTGGGGTCTCATTCAACCTCAGTCCCAGGGCCATCAGGCGCACCTCGCCGTCCACGTACCTCTGCCACATCCGGGTGCGCTTTTCCTGCAAAAGCTGGAACCCGGCGCGTCTGTAGAGCTGTAGAGCGGCCTCGTTTCGATTGGTCGTCACCACGTGCACGCCTGGCACCCCTCCCGACCGCAGTTTATCGAGATAAGCGCGTATCAGTGCCATGCCCAAACCCTGGCCTCGGTAGCCCGCTTCCAGGTTGATGTGCAGGTTGGCCGGGTATGCGGCGCTGCGCACCTCCAGCAGCTCACCACCCAGTCCCGCCCACACGTTCATGCCCACGTGAATAAGGGTCTTGCGCCCAATGCGATAATGACCGGTGACGAGACGGCCAAGAACACGGGGCAAAGACTTGATGGCATGGGCGCGAACGTCCGCATCTCCTGCAGGACTTCCTAAAATGTAGCCAACGACCTCGCCCTGGCTATCGGCCACGAAGATGTAGTCGGCATAGCAATCGGTGTACACGCTCACCCCCAGGTCGGCGAACAGTTCCCGGTCGTCGAAGAACGCCTCCACCGGTTCGCCGAAGAAAGCGGTATCGGCGTAGACGCGCCGCACTCCAGCGCGATCCTCAGGACGGTAAGGGCGCACGAGCACGTCTGTAGGATTAACTTTCTCATGGCTGGCGGATACAAATCTGCTGACCATCAGTCCAGATGCAGTATTGCCCAACCGATTCGATCAATCGTGGGGCCGCCCGGATAATGGGCTTCAAAGCTGGCGATAACCGTATGCGGGTGACCCAGTTCTGCCAAATTAAACCGCACGAGGACAAAGCGGTCCCGGGTTTCGGCAGTAGGACGAGATCTTATGTTAAAGGGATACACTACTCGTGCTTCGGATATTTCTCGGCCATTGGCGGCCCGGACAAGACAGGAGTAAGCCACCAGACGGCTGGGCTTGCCCCGCATCTCGGCCGAGATCCACAACTCGTTTTTGCTGCGCGCGGCATAGAGGGCGACAAAGTCCGCGGCTGCTCCAAACTCCTGCGGAACTGTGTCTCGAGCAGAGTCCTCCATAACAGGGGTGACTTCGCTCCCGTCTACAGTTTGCCACTGGCTGGGCATCGGCGTAATATCCTGGTTATCCACCAACCTGGTCGTATTGTGAGGAGTAAATTCGCAGAACACTTCATTCTGGCGGACGAACGATCTTAAGAACTCTCCAAGCAGGTGGAGCTGGCTCTTATAAAGTTCAATTGCAGCCCCTTTTTCATCTCTGACCTCATCGGTAAGGGTTACTTTACCCCAGGTGAACGTGGAATGGACAAGCCGCAAGGGCGGGAGCAGCGGTGCGAAAGGCAGGTCACCCCGGGGAAGCGGGTAATCGCCCCGATGCACCAGATAAAGCAAAAGCCTGGGCCTGACCTGTTCTTTCTGCATGGCGACGGCCAGGGCCACGAAAGCTCCCGACGCCCAGTGATCGGGGTGAGTGTCGTCCGGGTGCGGAGCCACGACAGCGTCGGGTTGGAAGTCTTCCAGGATCGAGCGCAAATCGGACAGCAGAGAGTGGCCGGAGTAAACGGCTTGTGGGTTGTACGTCAGGTCATAGGGACTTTGGGTGAGCTTCGTGAATGGTGAACGATAGGGCGTATCATTATCCCAGAACGTTTCCCACAGGGGCAGGATACCCCGGTCCGGATAGCTCAGGAAAAGCACGTTCTCCGGTGGAACTCCCAGCGATTCCAGAGCCTTCAGGGACTCCTGTTGGCGGGCGACGCCCGATCTAAGATAGTCCTGCGGTTTTGGATATAGTTTGCGGAATTCCACCATAGTCCCAGTGAAAGACCCGTCGCCATTGGTAACGATTACCACGCGCACCTGACCACCCCTGAGCAAAACCTCCCGGATAAGTCCGCCACTGCTGATAACCTCATCATCGCAGTGGGGCGCTACAACCAGAAGGCGTTGTATAGCCGCCACGTCCTCCAGTTCGCCGACGAAAGGGGCCGGCAGAGATGAAAGGTATCCCAGATAAAAACTCAGGACGCCTAAAACAACCAGGAGGAGGAATGCAGTGGTGATGATTCGTCCTGGGGAGAAGAGGCGGCGGACGTGCCGGAATGATTGCCTGATCGCTTCGTGGATCGTCACTGTTGCTCTCCAGACATGGTGGCATTCCGAGGTTGCATCATCTCCTGCCCCTCATACGGCTGATTATTTCTCTATATACCTCAACGGTTCTTTCGGCCACCGCTTGCCAACTGTGGCGCTTGTGAATGGCGTGATGGGCATTCGTGCCTAGCCTGTTTCGCAGACCCCGGTCCTGTGCCAGTTCGAGCAGCTTTTGGAAGAGCTCTTCATCCGAGGTGATCAGGTAACCGGTCTCGCCATTGGTGACGATTTCCCTTGTGCCCGCGTTGATTCTGGACACCGGGGCGATGCCACAGGCCATTGCCTCCAGCAAGGCCAGGCCACACGCCTCTGTGTAACTGGGGAAAGCGAATATGTCCATCGCATTGAGATAGCCTGGCGTCTCCCACCAAGGCTTGAAGCCCAACATGGTTATCCTGTCCTGCAATCCCAGCTCTTCAATTCTACGCTCAAGCTGGGGGCGCATAGGGCCATCGCCGATAAAAAGAAAACGCACGTCGGGCAACACTTGGACAAGGCGGGTAGCCACTCTGAGCAGGCTCATTCCTCCTTTAGAGGGCACCAGTCGGGCAAGATAGCCCACGACGACGTGATCTTCCCGGTAACCCAAAGAGCTTCGTACTCGTCGCCTGGCGACAGGGTCAGGTCGCCAGTGTTCGCAATTGACACCGCCAGGGATCACATACACAGGCAGACCGGCTGCGGACATCTCTTGCACCGCAGCCTGGCTGAGGGCAATAAGGCCATCAGCCCATTTCTTTGCTATCCGCGTTTCTATATTCAACAGAATGTGGCTGATGCCGACAGGGAGGGTAGGTCGCAGGGTCATCGAGTGCTTGGTAATCAAGGTGGGCACGCCCAGTTGCTTTGCCTCCCGCAGGCCAGCCAATACGAGGAGTGAGGCTAAGGAATGACCGTGCACCACATCATAGCCATTGGCTCTCATGAGGCTTCGCATCTCACCGATGATCCGTGGATCAATCATCGGATCGGCGCCATTTATGTGAGCGATCATGCCCTTCGACCGGCGGACGACCACATTTGCCGGGGGAAGCGGCAGCTCCAACTTCCTGGCTTGCTGTACGACATTTGAGTTGACCGGGCGATGGGTTATAACATCCACGCTGTGGCCCAATTGTCCAAGCTGGGTGGCGAGACAGTAGACATGGTTCTCGATCCCACCAATGCCAGGTGGGTAGCAGTCGGTCAGGAGACAAATTCTCAGGTTTGTCATCTCAAGTAGCGGGAATCCACTCTCCTAGAAGGTCTGAAGTTGTTGAGTGTGCTTGGCACCTTAATCCTCTAAAACCGCGCCGTCGTGCTGATTGTCTGGCCGTTTCGCCAGCTCAGCAAATCCACCGTCTGCCCAGGGCGCACGCTGGCCATGAGGCGGTGCACATCCTGATGGCCGCGAACTGTCTGCCCGGCCAATTGCACGATTACATCCCCCGGGCGCAGGCCCGCCGCCTCTGCCGCCGATCCGGCGTCCACCCGGCCCACGTAAGCCCCATTGGGCAGCGACAAGCCTTTCCTGGCGGCAATCTGACCGGCGTCGGCAATTGCCACCCCCAGGCTGGGTGGTCGGGCTGCTCGCCGGGCCAGCAATTGGTCAATCAGCGGCTGGTTGAACCCCACCACCACCTGCCCGTCTATCAACACCACCGGCACGCCGCGTTGGCCTGATAGCCGTACCATCTCGGCGGCGGCCTGCGGATCCCGGCTGACATCGTATTCGGTGAAGGGCACGCCCCGTTGATTGAGATAAGCTTTCACCTGACGACAGAAACCGCAAGTTGGTGTGGTGTAAACTACAACGCTCATAGAATGCTCCTCAGCGCCGTTTAACGCGCGTACCGTTCTTCTTTCCAAGGATCGCCGTTGTTGTGATAACCGTACTGCTCCCAGAAACCCGGTCTGTCCTGGGCCATGAACTCCAGGCCACGCACCCACTTGGCGCTCTTCCAGAAGTAGCGTTTGGGCACCACCAGGCGCAGAGGATAACCGTGCTCTGGGGTCAGAGGGGCGTCGTTATAGCGATAGGCCAGCAGCACATTGTCGTCCAGCAGAGCCTCCAGAGGCAGGTTGGTGGTATATCCGTGCTCACAGTGGACCATTACGTATTTGGCCTGGGGCAGGAGGCGGACCCGGTTCAGCAATTCGCGGAAGGCCACCCCTTCCCACACTGTGTCCAGCTTGCTCCAACCGGTCACACAGTGAACATCGGCCACGATTCGCACTGTGGGCAGGGCAGTAAGCTGGTCGTAAGTAAAGACAACCTCTTGCTCTACCAATCCAAACAGCCGCAGGTTCCATGTCACCGGATCAAACTTGGGCACGGGACCTTCATGCAGCACAGGGAAGCGCTCGGTCAGGCGCTGACCTGGGGGCACGCGTTTATCAAGAGTCATTTGTTTTTCCTCCCGCCACGATTGCGATCATCTCATCTCCCCTGGCCCCCCTTCCCTTCCCGCGCCGCGCAGCAGCGATGAGGAGGGGCAGGGGCAAATGGTCATATTCCCTTTTCCAATGATGACCAGCACTTGCCCGGATGGTGCATGGGTAAGTGCTGGTCGTGCAATTTTGCCATGAGAAACGAAGCGATCAGGCGAAGCGCTCAAAACGGTCCCTATCCGCCTTGCAGATAGGACATTTGAGGGGCGGCTGGGGGCGGGCGCACAGATAGCCGCAGACTTTGCAGCGCCAGACAGGGATGCCGCTTTTGGTGAAGCCAACTAACTCTTCCTCATGCTTTTCGACCGGTGGTTTGGGCATGGTCCCCCGTCGTTCTGGCACCGGTTGCGGTTTTCTCTCCCCCTTGGCAATCTCTTCGGAGACGTATAGGGCGCAGTAGCAGGATCCATATTCGTCCAAATCGGCATCACGGTAGTCGCAGGGGCAGATGATGCCCAGGTCTTTCTCCCTCACCCCCTCGGCCAGGCGGCAGGGGCAGGACCAATAACCGTACCGTTTCTCGTTGGTCAAAAGGCCTTCCATCAGGTCGAGAACGAAATCCACATCAGGGTTGAGATAGTAGCCTGCGGCCTCGGCCTCACGCTTCAATCGTTCGTACAGCTTTTGAGCTTCTTGTGAACTCATAGACCCAAAACCTCCCGCAGGCGGTCCTCGTTGAAACCCACCACGACCTCAGTGTCATCAACGACGATAGTGGGGAAACTGAGGCGCGGGTTCCAGCGTTTCACCTCGCTCATCACTCGATCCCTTTCGGCGCCGGTCAAAAGGTCCACATACTCGTACTCGTACTTAACATAGTGGTCATCCAGAAAAGCTCTGGTCTTTTTGCACCAGCCGCAGGTACTTAAAGCGTACAGCTTGATTTTTTTCAAGGTTGTTACTCCTTTATATTTATGATCATTCTACCTCGACAATGTTAGATTAACATAAATGGCAACAAGATGAACCTCACCTCATCCCCCAACCCCCTTCCCCTCTCCGCTGCGGAGAGGGGAAGGGGGCCAGGGGGTAGGGGAGAGGTCAAATTTAACATTGTCGAGCTACTTTCTCGAACATGTCCTTGCTCGCTCCGCATTGGGGACAGACCCAATCGTCGGGCAAGTCTTCGAAAGGGGTACCAGGCGGGATACCACCATCCGGATCCCCTACGGCCGGGTCGTAAATGTACCCGCAAGCCATGCATTCCCATTTGTCCATTTTTTCATCTCCTCGTATAGTTGGCTGAAAACGTAGTGGCCGACTGCAATGGTAACCTGATGACGGGTTGAGCATTGACTAGGTATCTTCATAACCTCAAATCTCGACAGATGAGTCAAGTTTTCACCGCCGAGACGCTGAGCACGCAGAGAGAAAAAATAGAGAAAGCCCTGCGCCCTCTGCGTGCTCTGCGGTGAGACCGACTCGTCGGTTTGAGGCGAAGCTTCGCTAGAATTCTTTGTAGACAATTTCGTCGTAAAGGGTCTCGACTTTGTTCTTGTGTCCCAGCTCTTCCTGAGCTAGGAATTCGAACAGCTTCTTCGGTTCCTCGCTGGCGGCAATGCTGGCCATCAGGGTGTAGAAGTCGTAAGAAGCTTTCTCTCGCTGCATGGCGACGATCAGCACATCCTGGAATGAAGCATTCTCATCGAGGGTCTGTGGCTTCAGATACTCAGCCAGCTTCAAGTCCTGGATCTGGTGGGGTTTTGGCCTGGAGATCATCCTCTCAACGTCGCCTTGCAGTAGAGCTTCCAGTTTTTGCTTATGTTTGACCTCCTCGCCAGCCAGTTCCTTCAAAGTATCCTGGACGTGGGAGGCGGAGACCATTTTGCTGGCCGCCTCGTAGAAACTGCGGGCTTCCTCCTCGGCCTTGATGGCTTGGCGCACGATTTCCTCTATCGTTATTTCTTTTTCTGGCATTGTTGCCTCCTTTCACTTTGGGAGTGGTATGACAAGAACACAACTGATACGTTACCTGCTTGCTCTTTGTTGATAACCGAGAACTGCGCACCCGGAGTTTCCAAGCGCCAGTTCTCATAACAGACTCTCTAGTTCTTCGCGGCTTGTCTTGTCCTTGCCGGTGACCATGCGTTCCAGTTTCTTGGCCAGGGCTTTATCGCCGAGAACGATGGCCCCTACCAGGGTATCGTCCTTGAGCACTACTTTCTTGTACACGCCGGCCTCGGGATCAGCGCGGCGGATTTCCATGAACCCCTCACCTTCGGGCACCACGATACCGGCGGAGGTCAAATCTATGCCCACGATTTTGAGTGTGTTAGAGGGCACCACTTCTTCGTACAAGACGCTATCCCCGGCCATGTTGGCCGCTGCGACCAGGGCCTGAGCTCCGGCTACCGGAATAATGCCCCAGGAGCGGCCCTTGAATGAGGCAGCATCTCCTGCCGAATAAATGTCAGGTGCGCTGGTGAGCATCCGCTCGTCCACCACCACGCCCCTGTCTACCTGCAGGCCTGCTTCTGCGGCCAGACTGACCGCGGAGCGCACTCCAGCAGCGATGAGCACCAATTGGGCTGGGAACTCCCGCCCGTCTTTGAGAACAACCCCTCGAGCTTCGCCATTGCCAACGATAGACTTGGTCTCGGCCTTTAGCCCGACTTTGATGCCCAGGTTTTCGACGAGACGTTGGAAAATGGCCGATCCTTCGTCGTCCAATTGGCGAGGCAGCAGGCGATGGAAAAATTCCAACGTAGTGACCGAGAGGCCCAGCACTCGCAGTCCCCTGGCCGCCTCCAGGCCCAGTAATCCGCCACCGATAACCACAGCCTCCTGGCAATGGGCAGCATATTCTTTGATAGCCAGGGCATCGTCCAGTGTACGTAGAGCGAAGACCCCTTTCTTGTCCGCTCCCTCGATGGGCGGTACGAAAGAGAAGCCCCCGGTAGCCAGCAGCAGACGATCGTAAGACACCTCGCTATCGTCGGCCAGGAGGATGCGTTTCCGGTCGGGCAACAGCCGCACTGCTTTGGATTCCAGGTGTACCTGTATGTTTCTTTTCTCGTACCAGGCAGGGGAATGCACGTACAAACCCTCTTGCGGGATTTCTCCGGCGAGGAAATAGGGCAGACGAGGCCGGAAGTAGTAAGGATACCGCTCGGCGGTATAGACCTCGATTTCCCCGGCCTGACGGCGGGCCAGTTCGGCGGCGGCCGTGACCCCGGCCACGCCATTGCCTACGATCACGTGTCGCATCGGTTAGCCTCCTCCTTAAGCCATTTCTGTCTCAATGCCCACCAGAATCTGGTTACCCTCCACTTTGATCGTGTGGGTTGGCAGGGGTATATTGGCCGGCGGGTTAAGAATGGCCCCGGTGGTCACGTCGAAGCGGGCTCCGTGGCATGGACAGGTGATCACCTTGCCGGCCAATTGCCCCTGCTCCAGTGAGCATTGGCGGTGGGTACACTGTTCGTCGGTGGCGTAGAATTTGCCATCAATATTGTAGACCAAGACTTTTCGCCCCCCGACCCAGGCCGAGATCATTTTCCCTGGCGGCAGTTGTTCTTTAGTGGCAACTTGTGCAAAGTCCATCGTTGTCCTCCCTTTCAAATTGTCTGTGACTGGAACAGGCACGGAGCCATAAGCGGATCGGCGGTCTCCTCTCCTTGCGCCTGGCATTGAGCACAAAGTCCGTAGATTTTGATATCGTACCAGAGGGCACGAAACCCGGTGGTAGACAATGCTTCTTGGGACATTTTAGACATCGTTTCAGGAGGAAGATCGGCGATGCTGTGGCATTGCACACACACCAGATGGGGATGGGGGGTGAGATCACGATCATAATGACTGGATCCATCCATCTGCAGCTCTGCCACGATGCCGAGGTTTTTCAGAACGTTCAAGGTCTTATACACCGTAGCCAGGCTGATCATGGGAAAATCGGCGGCCACCTGTTGGTATATTTCCTCGGCGGTGGGATGGATATGGCTGTACACGATTGTGCTCAGAATAGCCATGCGCTGAGGTGTGAGGCGATACCCCTGTGTTCGCAGCCGTTCAACCAAGTGTTCCAGAAACCCTTTTGTGTTCTCCATTGCCTGTCCTGTGGAAAATCATTTTCTTGAGAGAATTATACTCTTAATTGGCGAGTTGTCAATCGGGAGATTATCAGGAGCGTACTTGCATTTCCGGGGCAGGATTGGGGGAGCGGTGTTTTTGTCTCAACTGAGGGTTTTGATTAGCAGAGTCTTCTTCAAAGCCCCGTGATTCTTGCAATCACGGCCATGGGTCAGGATAGTGCTCTCATTCCTCACCCAGTGCTCGCAGGAGGTCTTCGCCCAGCAGCCCTTGTTCCAGAGCCTCGGCAAAGCTCAATCCGCCGAAGTCCCGGCCTGCGGCTGTGGCTGCTTCTTCCAGCAATTCGAAAGCGGTTTCGGTCGGTTCTGTTTTCTCTATTGGCTTTTCGGCTTCAGGTTCGGTTTCGGCGGCCGTTTTTTCAACAGGGGGTGTTTCCTCGGTCAGTTTGTCTTCTGTTTCGCTTTCCAGGATGGCCTGGATGTGGTTGGCCGCATCTTTCATGTAGTACCATACCTGACCCACCCGGATTTCTCCGCTGAACACGGTGACCAGCAGGTAATTTGAGGCTACGCTGTAAGAGCAGAGGCTGTAATCTGGTCCGCCGTGGTAACTCAAGGTGAAGGGGTGACCGTGTCCTATCACTCGTTCCACCTCGGTGGCCAGGCCGGCATTACTGGCCACCAGGGCATTGCACAGGCCGGTCACATCCAGGCCGTTGGAGAGGCTGTTCATGCAAACCGGTCGGCCCCGGTGGTTGACCAACAGGACGGTATGGGCTTGCGTGCTGGCTCTCAGCGACATGAGGTGCTCTTCAATGGCGGTCCGTTGAGCTGCGGAAAGGTCTACGGAGGGGACTGGGGTCGGCTCCCCCACGGCCAGGGCCTCGCGCACGATCCGACGGAATTCCTCGATGGTAAAAGGTTTGGCGATGTAACGGTACACGTTCAGAGCCTGAGCCTGGCTTTCTACCTCTGCCGAACTGTAAGCAGTCATGGCAATGGTTTTGATGGCTGGGTCCAGTTGGTGGAGAACCTCCACCAATTGCAAGCCGTTCAAGCCCGCCATTTTTATATCGGTGACTACCAGGTCGAAAGGGCGCTTGCTGATTTTGGCCAGGGCTTCGTCTGCATCTCGGGCCAGTTGAATTTGCAGGTTGCTTCCCACATCCTTGAGCGCCTGGCCCAACAGTGTAGCCAGTTCGAAGTCATCGTCCACAATCAGAATCCGCTTGCCCGCAGATTCCATGGTCACTTACCCCCTGCTTGAATCTTTTATGGAGCCGTGAGCATGTATCCGACCCCGCGCACGTTGACCAGGTAGCGCGGGTTTGCCGGATCGGGTTCCAGTTTCTGGCGCAAATGGCTGATGTGCGTTTTGATCACTCCGCGCGCTTCTCGTTCATCACATTCGTAGCCCTGTACTTCTTTCACCAACTCGGCGCAGCTCATCACCCGGCCCGTTTTGCGGGCCAGGGCTACCAGGGTATCGAATTCTGTGGGCGTCAGGTTAATAAGCTGTCCCTCCAGGGTAACAGCGTGCTTGTAGATGTCAATGACCAACCCACCGATCCTGAGCACCGGCTTCGGTTCGGCACCTGCCGTTATGGGGGATACCGATTCTATTTCGCCGGTGTCTTCGGTCAGGGCCCGCACATCGGACTCGATGCGGGTCAGCAGTTGTTTGCGGCGCAGCTTGTCCCGTAGTTTGTCCAGGCCCTTGCGCACGCTTTCCTTGATGTCAGCCGGGCTGGAGGGTTTGAGCAGATAGTCGTGAGCGCCGTAGCGCAGGGCAAGCAAAGCCGACTCCAGCGTCCCATATCCGGTCAGAATCATCAGTACCGTATCGGGCCAGCGGGTCTTGATTTTGCTCATCAGTTGCAGGCCGTCCATTCCCGGCATGTTCAAGTCCAGCAGGGCCAGGTCAATCGGGGAAACCTCGGTCAGGATTTGTAAGGCTTCAGCGCCACTATGGGCGGTCAGTACTTCGTAACCTTCGCGTACTAATACCGCTTCCAGGGCTACACACACTGATGGCTCATCGTCCACCACAAGGATTCTGGGCTGTCTTTCCATGCTAGTGCTCCTCGGTATCTACATGTTAGAGGTGACTGGCCACATTTCTCCGTCGTCGCCCGGGCCTTCTCTCGCCGGCAGGATCACAGTGAAGGTAGACCCCTGTCCTACCTGGCTTTCTACCTCGATGCGTCCTCCATGCCGGGCCACTATGTCGTAGCTGACCGAGAGACCCAGCCCGGTTCCGCCGGGGCGAGTAGAGTAAAATGGATCGAAGATTTGATCCAGGCTGTTGGCCGGGATACCCACCCCCGTATCCTGGAAGGCTATGCTGACCATGGGTTGGCCGTCGTCTGCCCGCTCCGTTCTGGTGCGTATCCAGAGCGTCCCTCCTTGTGGCATAGCTTCCATGGCATTGAGTATGATGTTCAAGAAGACTTGTTTAAGGTGATCGGCTACGGCCATGATCACCGGTAGATCGGGTGCGTAATCTGTCTGCACCACCACGTGACCTTGTTCCAGTTGTTTGTGCATAAGGGTCAGCACGTCGTCCAGAAGGGCGCCCACTGCCGTAGGGCGGCGGCCCTCGTCACCGGGGCGGTAGAAATCCAGCATGCGTTGCACGATGCGGGCAATGCGTTCCAGTTCCTGGCGAGCGATTTCCAGGTAGCGGAAGTATGGACTGGTGGTGTCCACTGATTCGGCGACCAGATAGATGCAGCTTTGCACGGCCTGGAGTGGGTTGTTTATTTCGTGGGCGATGGAAGCGGCCAGTTTACCCATTGCCGCCAGCTTCACGCTTTGTACCAGCCGGGCTTGAGAAGCTTTCAGTTCTTCAGCTACGCCTTTGACTTCGGCATACAGGCGGGCGTTTTCCACGGCCATAGCTATGGATGCCGCCATGGAACCCAGCAGGGCCAAGTCATCATCCTGGAACAGGGCCTCATCCAGACGGTTAATCGCTGCTGCCACCCCCAGTATTCGCTCGCGCACCAGCAACGGTACAAGGATGGCCGTGTGACAGGGCATGCCTATGGTGCGGTACAGTTCTTGGCGCAAAGGTTCGTCAGCAGGGTCATTAGCCAGGTGCAGGATCTTGCCGGTGGTCAGCACCCGACGGAAGGGCTCACATTGTTCCAGGGCAGGTGACGAGCTGACAAGAGGTATGCCTCGCTGGACCACCCAGCATTTCCCTTCCTGGCGTCCGGGTTTGTTGACCAAAGCAAGGATGGCAACCTCCGCCCCCAGGGTGTGTTTGATGCTCTCCACTCCTAGTGCCAGGATGTGTTCCAGGTCCAGCGTGGAGGCTAACGCCGCGGCCAGGGCATTCAGGGCTGCCAATTCACCTGTACGGGCGGCCTGGGTATCCAGGCGGGCCATCTCCAGGGCGATGACAGCCAGAGCGGCCAGCGAGCTCAAAGGTTTCTCATCATCGGGAACGAAGGCGGCGAGCTGCAGGCTACCCACGGTTAAAGTGCCCAGTATCCTGCCTCTGCGCATCAGGGGCACGGCCAGGAGTGAGCGCAGGCCGCTGCCGGTATCCACGAAAGAGGGTTCACGAGCCGTATCCGGTACGCAAATCGGTCTCTTTTCCGCCGCGACGCGCCCGGCCACCCCCCGACCCACTTCCATGCGGGCCGACTCTGTGGGAAGGTCGTGGGTCGAGGCTGCAGCGCAGGGTACTAGCCGGCCTTCGACCAGGGTGTGAATGACTGCTCTTTGAGCTGCGGGCACGATGCCCAGCGCTGCACTCGCAATGAGATGCAGGGCCTGGCTCAGGTTAGGCTCAATCATGATGCGCCGGGCCAGATTCAGAAAAGTCTCATCTACCGGGGCCAGCGATAGTTGCCCCAGACCGGACTTTGTGTTGTGGGAGCGAGCCTGAGCCCCACCCGTATTTGGTGTTGGCCTGCGCGTCATCAAAAGTTCTCCGCCGTGCTTGTTTTCTGTCCATCATTATACCAGAGCGTTCATTCTTCGTCAATAGTTCTAAAATCATCGCCCTGGGGGCGAGCCTTGCCAGATCAGCCGTCCGGGGTAGGTGTTCCCCTCGACGCGATAGATGTACAGCAGTGCATTCAAGCGGTTACCCAGTTGGTCGAAGGCGATAACGCCGTGCAATCCCTGGTAATCGGTCAATGCGGTAAGTTGGGCTGTAACCCCGGCCCTGGTTGGACGACCATCGGCACGAATGGCGCGGTCCAGGGCAGTGAGCAATGCGCAGGTTGCGTCGTAAGCCCATGCCCCGTATGGTCCCGGCGGGAATCCGGCGAGGGCCTGGTAGTCGGCGATGAATTCGTCGGCGCCCACGTCCACCGGGGCCGGGGCATTGGTCACGTAAAGCACTCCCTCTACCGCTTTACCTCCCAGGTTCACCAGATGGGGCATGGCCCACTCCTGACCGCCGATCAACGTGGCGGTGAGTCCCGTGTCTCTGATCAGCCGTACCATGTCCGCTCCCACCAGTGAATCGCCGCCGACGAAAATGGCCTCTGGGGCTGCGAGTTGCAAGTCAGCCAGCCAATCCCCCTCGGCCTGACCGTCCCACACGACCTGGGCCCCCGCTTGTTCCACGGCTTTGGTGAAAGCATTGACCGATTTCTCGCTGCCCTGGCGCAAAACCGCCACCCGCCGCATCCCCAATTCGTTCACGATATAGCTGGCAGCGAAAGTGCCCAGGTCAGAATCGCGGGCACTGAGACGGAAGGTACCCGTGTGGTCACCTGAGGTCAGCTCATCGGCGATGGCCAGGGTGATGAAAGCCAGTTCGGCGTGCTGGTATTCCGGCTGCGCAGCCAGGGCCATGGCACTGGAAAGGGGGCCGATCACGCCCATCACGTCGGGGTCAATGGCCATCTCCCGGGCCACGTCAGCGGCGCGCGCAGGATCGAAGTGGTCGTCCAATGCCACCAGCTCAACCATAGCTCCACCCACCCCACCAGCAGCGTTGCGTTCGCGCACGGCCAGTTTGACCCCGTACAGCGCATCGTAGCCCAGAGGGCGATACAGTCCCTCAAAAGGGGCGACTAGGCCGATTTTGACCACCGGTCGAGTGCTGCCCGGAAAGCGGCAGGCGCTCATCGTCAGGAGCAGGAGCAGCGATAGCAGTTGTCGTCTCATGTGACAAATCCCAATTTCTCAATGACCAAATCCCAACGAGCATTGGTCATTGGGATTTGCGCCATTGGGGTTTACTGGTATTGTTCCTGGTTCCGGAGGTGTTCCTCATAAGTACGGGCAAAGACGTGAGAGCCGTCGCCCTTGGCGTAAAAGAAAAGGTAATCGGTCTCAGCTGGGTAGACTGCGGCCTGCAGGGAAGCCAGGCTGGGACTACAGATCGGGCCAGGCGGTAGACCCGGATAAAGAAAGGTGTTATATGGCGAATCTATGGTCGCCGCCTCTTCTAATCCCATTGGATTCCACCATTTGCCTGTGGCGGGATCGTACCCTTTGGCATACTGGAAAGTCGGGTCGGCCTGGAGGTAGCCCTTGGTCTCGGTGTTGGGATTCAGGCGATTGAGGTACACGCCAGCGATGATAGGCCGTTCCCAATCCAGTACCGCTTCCCGCTCGACGATGGAGGCCAGGGTGACCGCCTGGTACACAGTCATTCCTCTCGCCGCCGCTGCCTGGCGCATCTCCGGAGTGAAGTGAGAGTCGAAGGCGGCGAGCAGGATTTCAATCAACTGGCGGGCATCGGCAGTAGCCGGGATGCGGTAGGTATCGGGGAAGAGGTAACCTTCCACACTGGTGCCCAGCGGACGGTCTGCCAGGACCGGGCTGTCGAAATCGCCCTGGCGCGCCTGGGTAAGGAACTCTTCTGGCGAAATATCGGTGTTGTCGCGCAGCATTTCGGCGATCTCCTCCAGTCGCCAGCCGGGCAATATGGTAATCTGTATTTCCTCGAAGCGGGCTTCCAGGAGTTCGTGGGCGATGTCTTCCATCGTCATGTTTGCCCGCAGGGTGAAATCCCCGGCTTCCAGGTTGGCGTCCAGGTTGTGATATTTCACATACAGGCGGAAAAGTTCGGCATCGCTGATCAATCCCATTTCCTGGAGGCGTTGAGCAATGGTCCCTGCCGTCTCGCCCGGAGCGATAGAAAATGGGATAGGGGTATCGTCGGTGCCCAGCGGTTGGGTCAGCTCCTCCTGGTGCAGGTTAAGATATAAACTGACCAGCCACATTTCCAGGGCGTCTCGAGACATTCCCTGAGACGGGGAGGACGGGCCAATTTGTTGCAGTTGCTGCCAGATCAGCCATCCACCCCCTGCCATTGTGGTGAGAACAACCGACACCACTATGAAGAAAACCACGAATTTCCCCGCTCTTCTCAATATCATTTTCGCTCCTTATGGTGGTGTAAGGTGCGACGCACTTCTAAAGTGCGTCGCACCTTAGCGCCTTACAACAGGCTTTCTATCAAGCGCAAGGTATTTACCTTGGCGTCTTGCTCTCGTTCGCTGGTCGGGCCGATGCACGATGGGCAGCCGCTGGCGCAAGGGCAATGAGTTGTCATGTCGTGAGCGGCTTCCAGCAGTGTACGGTGCAGGCGATACAACTCCTCACTGAAGCCGATGCCGGCCGGCACTTGCTCGTAGATGGTGATAGTCGGCTGGCGGGTGAAAGACGAGCGCGGTTCGACAATTACCCCAATGTCGCGCGGGTCGCACATCAGGTGCAACGGGGCGACGTGGCGCAGCAGGTGTCCCAGCCCACCCAACGCGCTGCGCATCATCAACGCGGCCTCGGCCCGCAGGTGACAGCTCCGGCACAGGGTGATCAGGTTTTCCAGGCGATTGGCTTCCAGGTAAGCCTCGTTCTGCCCGGGCACGTAGTTGAACTCACGGAAAGGCCGCAGGTGGTGAACGTCGTGCTGGCGATCGGGTTTCTCCGGCGCGCCACAATGCTGACAGCGGAAGCCGTCCCGCTCCCGCGCCCGCCGCCGCTGTGTGTCCCAGTCAGGCCCCCGGTAGCCGGTCAGGTCGGCGACCCAGACGCCCTCTTGGCGCAATTGTTCAATGACCTCATCACTCACGCTGAACCAATAAGCGTTGGTCAGCATAGTTTGCTCCGGCAGGTTGATCTCACCCCAGCCCAAGGTCTCGTGGGTGTACAGCCTGACTTTTTTGAAGCCGGTAGCTTTGGCCGAGACCAGGACCTGACCGTGGGCTTTGATCGCCCCGCCATCTACGGCGCATTCCGTTTCGGATTGCACCTGCACGTCCACGGAGGTGCTGGCATCGGTGTAATAATCCGCGTTCACCGCCTGGACGCGGGCGATCCTGCCCTCCCAGTCGAGGTCCTGCACCTGGTAGGACCGCCCTTCGTGGAAGTAGATGGCCTCCTTGTGGATCAGGAAGGGCGCGCTGAAAACGTCTACCTCGCCGATGACCTGCTCGTGACCGTTGGTGGTGTCTACGACGACGAAGTTGTCGGCGGTGCTGGTGCGCAGGCTGACCGCCTCGGCAGGGTAGCTGTCGTGCATCCAGTGGAAAGCATCTCCTGCACGATGAAGCACACCCGTCTCGGCCAGAAATTCGAGCACCCCTTCGGTGTTTGGGAAGCGTCCAAAGGATTCCCCGGCCCGGAAGGGCAATTCAAAGGCCGCGCACTGGATGTGGGCCGTGCAGATAGCCAGGTTGTCAGGGTTGATCAGGGCGTGCTCCGGCGAGCGACCGAAAAAATAACGCGGATGGGTGACCACGTACTGGTCCAGGGGCGAACCCCCGGCGATGAGCACCGCCGCCGAGACCTCGCTAGTGCGCCCGGCACGACCGGCCTGTTGCCAGGCGCTGGCGATGGTGCCGGGGTAACCGGTCATCACACAGGCGGCCAGGTCCCCGATGTCAATGCCCAGTTCCAGGGCATTGGTGGCTACCACGCCGCGCACCTCTCCTTCGCGCAGTCCGCGCTCGATGACCCGCCGCTGTTGGGGCAGGTATCCGCCGCGATAGCCGCGAATCGCCTCCTGGGTAGCTCCTGTGGAATGTGTTTTCACCATTTCGTCCCGCAGGTAAGTGAGCAATATCTCGGTGGTCTGCCGGGCGCGGGCGAAAACGATGGTCTGCACACCCGCTTTCAAGAATTCGCCGGCGATGCGTTGGGCCTCCAGCAGCGGGCTACGGCGCAGGCCCAGTTCCCGGTTGACCGGCGGTGGATTATATAGGATGAAGTGTTTTTTCGCTTTGGGTGCGCCGTCGTCATCAATCAGGGTAAACGGTTCTTCGACCAACCGCTCGACCAGTTCCTGGGGATTGGCAATGGTCGCCGAGCAGCAGATGAACTGCGGGCGCGAGCCGTAGAAAGCGCAGATGCGTTTCAGGCGGCGGAGGACGTTAGCCACGTGACTGCCAAACACCCCCCGATAGGTGTGCACTTCGTCTACAACCACGTACCACAGGCTGGCGAACAGCCCTGTCCACTGGGTGTGATGGGGCAGGATGCCGGTGTGCAACATGTCTGGATTGGTGAGCACAATCTGCGCCTGCTCGCGGATGGCGCGCCGCGAGGCAGCGGGTGTATCGCCGTCGTAGGTCGCTGCCCCGATTCCACCGCCCAACGCAGCCACGAGTGTCTCCAGCTCGTGCAACTGGTCCTGGGCCAGGGCTTTGGTGGGGAACAGGTACAGAGCGTGGGCGTTGGGCTTGCGCAGCAGAGTATTGAGTACCGGCAGATTGTAGCACAGCGTCTTGCCGGAGGCGGTGGGAGTGACCACGACCACGTTTTCCCCGCGCATCGCGGCCGCGACACTCGCCGCCTGGTGGGTGTACAATCGCTCGATCCCCCGGTCACGGAGCGCATCTATCAGTTGGCAACCCAGCGTGGGGGGAAACTCGGCGTAGCGACCCTCGCGGGCCGGCAATTCTTTCCAGGCTGTCACCCCGTGGATGAACACCGGCGATTGACGCAAGTTATGGAGAGCTTCGTCCAGACTCATCCTGTTTCCCTTCGCTGCTAACTCGACAATGTTAAATTCGGGCTTTTTGACCTCTCCTAACCCCTCCCTCAC
>JANLFX010000075.1 GCA_024653325.1 Anaerolineae bacterium | reverse complement strand
GGGGTGGGGATGGGTGAGGTAGGCACTGCACGGCAAATCTAACAATGTCGAGCTAGGTAGCCGGGTGTAAGTGGCAGGTGTCATTGACGTGGACGGCAGTGAAGGCGCCATCCCGGCAGGTGAATACATTTAGACAGGCGTTGTCCTGGCGAACGCGCCAGTAGTGAGCGTTGCTCAGGCCCAGCATGGCGCAGACCAGGACTTTGTTGACTACCTGGTGGGCGACCAGAAGCACGGTCTCGTTGTGGTGGTGGGAGCATATCTCTCGAACGGCGGCCAGCGCCCGTTCGCGCACGAGGTCAAAACTCTCGCCGTTGGGGAGGAGGAGCTTTTCCGGTTCCTCCCGCCACTGGCGGTACAACTCGGGCCAAAGTTCGGCCACTTCTGCTGGGGTATGCCCCTGCCAGGCCCCGTAGTTGATATCCAACAGGCCGGAGTGGGGCTGGACCGGCAGGTCCAAGCGTTCGGCGATGGGTTGGGCAGTTTGCAGAGCGCGCTGGAGGGGACTGCTGTAAATGGCGGTGATTGGCTCATAAGCCAGACGGGTGACCAGAGCCTGGGCCTGGGCCAGACCGACTTCATTGAGCGGCAGGTCAATGCGCCCCCGGAAATGCTCGCCATTGCTGGCCCCGACGTTCCACGCCGTCTGGCCGTGGCGTACCAGAAGCAGGCGTGTTCCTTTGCCAAAGCGGGGCTGGCGATCCAGGTGGCAGGTGTCATTGATTTGTACGGCGGTAAAAACGCCGTTCTCGTATTCAAAAACATTCAGACAACAGGTGTCTTGGCCGATGTGCCAGTAATGGGCGTTACTCAGGCCCAGCATAGCGCAGATGAGGGTACGGGTTACCACCTGGTGGGTGACGACCAGGATGGTGTCACCAGCAGCATGTCGGGTAAGCACGTCCAGCAGGGCGGGCATCGCCCGGTCCCGCAGGTCATCTAGGCTCTCCCCGCCGGGAAAACGAAAGCGATGGGGTTCTTCTACCCACAGGCGGTAAAGCTCGGGATCAGTCTTGGCCACTTCTGCGACGGGGCGTTCTTGCCAATCGCCGTAATCCAGACTGGTCAGGTCATTCACCACCTGGACGGGCAGGCCATGGAGTTGGGCGATGATATCCGCCGTTTTGTGGGCGCGCTGGAGAGGGCTGCTGTAGACAGCAGTGATAGGTTCGTGGGCCAGTCGTTTGGCCAGGGACTGGGCCTGGGCTATGCCCTCGTCGTTGAGCGGTATGTTGGTGCGCCCTCGAAAGCGCTCGCCGCTGCCCATGCTGATGTTCCACGCCGTCTGGCCGTGGCGTACCAGGATGATTTTGATCATAAGACTACTCCTCTTACCGATAGTAGATTCCGGTGATGCACTGCCGGATTGTACCGTATTTGGATGGTGCTGTCAAGCAGGGGGCAGCGTCGTTAGGACGAGATGGCCTCTCGTCCTACAAATAATGCGTTGAAAAAGGGCAACCCTTTGACCAAGAAGGAATTCAGGCTGGAAAATGAATATCTCTATAATCGCTCCGGGCCGGTGCGCTGGATCATCTCTCACATGCTACGCTACCCGCTTTTCCCGTTGGTCACCATCGTGGCGGCCATCCTGAACAACTTGGCTTATAGTTATATCCAGGTCTTCATCGGCCAGGGATTTGACCTGATCGCCAGCTCAGGCTGGCGCACAGCCGAGTTATTGGCTATTGCTCTGGGGGTGATAGGCTCGGCCATCGGGCAGGGTGTGACAGGCCTGTTGCGCAATTATTCTATTGAATTCGTGGCCCAACGCGTTGAGCGGGATGCCCGTGATGAACTTTACGTTAGTCTACTGGGCAAGAGTCAGACCTTTCATGGCCGACAGCGGATTGGGGACATTATGGCCCGTGCCACCAATGACGTGCACATGCTCAACCTGATGTTCAGCCCCGGCCTGATGCTGATCACCGATTCGCTCATGGCCGCCGTCGTTCCTATCATTCTGATCAGTCGCCTTCAATTGAGGTTGCTGCTAGTCCCGTGCATCTTTCTCACTCTGCTGACCATCACCGTGGCCGATTATAACCGGCGGCTTAAGCCGGTCAGCGTGGCTCAGCGGGAGCAGTTTGGGACGATGAACACCGGCCTGGCAGAGGCCATCGCCGGCATTGAGGTCGTCAAAGCCAACGTCCAGGAACGACATGAGTGGGAGAAGTTCACGCAGAATGCCCGCCTGTTCCGCGAATACTTTGTGCAACAGGGTGAAATCCAGGCCCGCTACCTGCCGATGTTGATGTTCAGCCTGTGCTGGGCTGGCGCCTTTTTGCACGCGATTTTACTCTGGCAGGCAGGCAGTCTCACTTTAGGACAGGTTGTCACCTTTATGGGGCTGATGGGCACACTGCGCTTTCCCACGTTTATCTCTATTTTCTCTTTCAATCTGGTACAGTTGGGCATTGCCAGCGCCGAACGGATTTTGGAACTGATCAACACAGAGACGGAACTGGACGAGAACCCCGCCGGCGTCGCCCGGCCGATCCGTGGGGAAGTGGTTTTCGAGAACGTTAGCTTCAGCTACAACGGTAAACCGGTGTTGAAAAATATCAGCTTCGCTGCCCGGCCAGGGGAAACGATTGCCATCGTGGGGCAAACTGGCTCCGGCAAGAGCACTCTCACCTGGCTTATCAACTGCATCTTTGACGTGGACAGTGGGCGGGTGCTGGTAGACGGCGTGGACGTCCGCGACTGGAACCTGGAATCACTCCGTTCGCAGATCTCCACGATCGAGCAGGATGTGTTTCTGTTCTCCCGCACCGTGGCCGAGAACATCGCTTTCGGCTGTGCCAATGCCAGCCGGGAGGCGATTGAACGGGCGGCCCGTGAGGCGCAGGCGCACGAATTCATCACCAGTTTCAGCGATGGCTATGACACCGAGGTGGGCGAGCGTGGCGTGACCCTCTCCGGCGGGCAACGACAACGTATCGCCATCGCCCGCGCTTTCCTCACCAATCCGCGTATTCTCATCCTGGACGACAGCACCAGTGCCATTGATAGTGCCACCGAGGATCAGATTCAGCGGGCCATGCGGCGCATCAGTCGCCAGCGGACCACCTTTCTCATCACCCATCGCCTCAGCCAGATCCGTTGGGCAGACCGCATCCTGGTCCTGCGGCGGGGCGAACTGGTAGATCAGGGCACGCACGAGGAATTGATGGAGCGTTGTCCGGATTATCGGCGGATATTTGCGAGGTATGATTGAAACGTAAATCGTGGTGCGTGGAGTCACGTTTTACGGTTTGCGTTTCACGGCTCATTGGCAGGTAAAGGGGCGCATTATGGACATATTAATCGTCGGGGCTGGCGCAATCGGATCATTGATTGGTCACCGGCTGGCGCGGGCCGGACACCAGGTGATTCTCGTGGGGCGTTCGTCCTACGTCGCTGCCGTGAACGAACGGGGTATAGGTTTGGAGGAAGAGGGCAAGGTCATCTGGACGAAAGAGGTGCGGGCCGTGGATGACATCCGGTCATTGGAAGGCACGCATTTCGACCTGATGATCTTCACCATGAAGGTATACGATACCGCCGTGGCGGCAGTGCAGGCACGTCCACTGGTGACCGAGGAAATGCCGGTGCTTGTCCTGCAGAATGGCGTCGGCGGCGAGGAGATTGCCAGGAGTGTGTTGGGTAAGGGGGTGATTCTATCAGGGGTGGTTACTCTGGCCGTGGAAGTACACGAACCGGGCTTGGTGTCCTTGCGCACCAGCCGTGGTGGTCTGGGTCTGGCCTCTACCCGGCGTGGCTATGGCATGGCCTGGTTGGCCGATGTTATGGAACAGGCTGGTTTTCGCACGCGGATATTTCCCGATTATCGGGCCATGAAGTGGTCCAAGCTTTTGCTTAACATGCTAAGCAATGCTATCCCGGCTATTTTGGACATGCCGCCTCAGGATGTTTTTGCCAATCCCGATCTTTTTGCTTTAGAACGACGTGCTCTGGCAGAAGCGATGGCTGTAATGCGTGCTCTGCACCTGGAACCGGTGGAACTGATCGGCTATCCCGTTCCCCTGTTTACCCGCGCGCTGACCGGCGCCCCGAGGTTTATGATGTACCTGGTTTTTCGGCACATGGTAGGTGGAAGTCGAGGGGGAAAACCCCCGTCCCTGCATCTTGATCTGCAGCGAGGACAGACTAACTCTGAGGTGGAATATCTGAACGGAGCTGTTGTGCGGGCAGCGGACCGCCTTAACGTTCCGGTCCCTGTCAATCGGGCCTTGTACGAGTTGCTGATGGGCATTGCCCGTAAGCAAATCCCTTGGGAAGATTACCGGCAACGACCAGATAAGCTCTGGCTGGCGGTACGCAGTGGTACAAAAAAAGTGGGAAAGGTTGCGCTTATGCAAATTTCGTGATATAATGCAGTGCGAAGCCGACGGTGTCCAAAGGGGTTGAGTTGTCGTCTCCCCTGTGGTTGCGCACCTCTGATGGCGGCGGGGGAGGCGGGTTATAAGGGGGTTATATGATCCGCACCGCAGAAGTGGTGATCATTGGCGGCGGGGTGATGGGGGCCAGCACGGCCTATCAACTGGCCCGCCGGGGCGTTCATCCGGTAATCATTTTGGAACGGGAGCAACTTGCCTCCGGTTCTACCAGCCTCAGTGCAGGTGGCATTCGCTACCAGTTCTCCTCAGAAGCTAATATCCGCATCATGTTGGAAAGTGTCCCGGTGTTCGAACATTTCGCCGAAGAGTTCGATACCGAGATTGACTTTCGACAGGACGGTTACCTCTTTCTGGCGACGACAAAAGAGACCTGGACCGACTTCCAGGCTAACGTTGCCTTACAGCAGCGATTGGGTGTCCCTGTCCGTTTGATGTCGCCTGATGACATCCATGAGTTGGCTCCTTACTTGTACCTGGATGATGTGATCGGCGGTACCTTTTGTCCCAAAGACGGGTATGCCGATCCTTACAGTGTGGCCATGGGCTTTGCCAAAAAGGCCCGCGAATTGGGCGTGCTCATCGCGGAGAAGACCGAAGTCACCGATATATCGGTTGCCGGAGGTCGGGTAACGGCGGTGGAAACCCCTAAAGGACGGATCGCCACACCGGTAGTGGTCAATGTGAGTGGAGCCTGGTCGGCTCGGGTGGGGCGTATGGTGGGTGTGGACTTGCCGGTGAAACCCTACCGTCGCCAGGTGTTTGTTACCCACCCTTTCAATGCTCTTCCGCCACGGATCCCCATGATCATTGATTTCGAGCCCAGTTTTTATTTCCGCCGTGAGGGTCCTGGCATCCTGATGGGCATGACGGACAAGGACGAGCCCTCCAGTTTCAATACCAATGTGGATTGGGATTTCTTGACCCAGGTGGTGGAGAAAGCCATTCACCGTGCCCCGGTGCTGGAAAAAGCGGGTTTCATGCGCGGCTGGGGTGGGCTGTATGCCGTCACCCCTGACGATAACCCGATCATTGGCAAAGACATTGGTGGGGTAGGGGGTTTTTACTGCGCGGTGGGATTCAGCGGACATGGGTTCATGCAATCGCCGGCCGTGGGCCGTATCTTGGCCGACTTGATTACCACGGGTGACGCGGGGCTTGATCTCAATGAATTTCGGCTGGAACGGTTTACCCGTGGTGAAGGTATGGGAGAAAAGCGAGTGGTCTGACGCGAAGCACGTTACATGCGACTGGGGAACCGGAAGGGAAAGGGGGGATGTGTATCTGCCAAAATCTGTCGGCGAACGAGTGGCTTTCCCTGCTCAATTAAGGTAAGGGACTGTGAGGGCTGGCTGCGTGCCATAAAGCCAGTGCTCGTGAGTCAAATTAAAGGAGGAGTGAGTCATGTCTAGAAAGCTACTGGTCCCCCTGGCCATTGTGTTGCTGACATCTCTGGTGCTCACAGGATGTCCTAAGAAGGCAGCTGAACCCATCAAAATCGGGTTGCAGGCTCCTATCACTGGCGAGTACGCCTATGAAGGTGAAGGCTTCGTCAAGTGTGTGGAACTGGTCACCGAGCAGATCAACGCTGCCGGGGGCATTCTGGGTGGACGGAAGATAGAGATCGTCAAATGCGATGATGTGGGCAAGCCCGACGAGTCTTCCAAGTGTGCGAACCAGTTGGTCTCGGCTGGCGTGGCCGCCGTCATCGGCAGCTACAGCTCCACCTGCACTGAGCCCGCTTCGGAAATCTACAATGAGGCCGGCATTTTGCAGATTACTCCGTCCTCCACGGCTACCCGCCTGTCGCAGAAAGGCTTCAAGCGCTTCTTCCGCGTCTGCTTCCTGGATGACAGACAGGGCCTGTTTGCTGCCAAGTTTATGCTGGAGAAGTTAGGCGCCGATACCGCCGTCTTCCTCCACGACAACTCAACCTACGCCAAGGGCCTGGCCGAGTGGGCTGAGAAGTACTACAAAGAGGCTGGCGGAAATTCCCTGCTTATTGACGCCATCAACCCTGAGGATACCGACTTCCGGCCTATCCTGACCAAGATCAAAGAGCTTGGTCCCAAGGCCGTATATTTCACCGGCTATCACCCCCAAGGCGGTCTGCTGCTCAAGCAGTCCAAGGAACTGGGCACCGAGTTCAAGTGGGTGATGGGTAATGCCTGCAATAACCCCGAGTTGGTCGAGATCGCCGGCCTGGATGCGGCCAAGGGCACTTACATCACCACTGAACCACTGCCCAAAGACATCCCTGGCGATGCGGCCAAGAAATTCTACAACGACTTTGTGGCTAAGTACGGCGAGCCCCCGGCTTCCATCTGGTGGGTGATGTCCGCCGATGCCCTGAACGTGATCGTCGAGGCCATGAAAGCCACTAACTCCACCGACTCGGAGAAAATGGCCGAGTACCTGCATACCAAGTTCAAGGATTACCCTGGTGTGACTGGTAACATCATCGGCTTCGACGAGAAAGGTGACCGCCTGGGCACTGTTCACGAGGCTTACGTCATCACCGATACCGGTGAATTCGAAATGGTCAAGTAACTTCAGCCGTGTAGACGGGGAGTTCGGGTTTGTGCCTGAACTCCCCCTCTTGCTTGTAACCATGCGAGAAACGTAAGTAAGTTGGATATTGACGTTTTTGTTCGTAGTGACGGTTCGTAGTGACGGCTTCAGCCGTCCAAGAGAGCGAAAAGCGGCTGAAGCCCTACTACGAACCCCCACATCTTGTGCTCTCCCCCTCGCTAATCCCAAGATGTGGACGCCTCGAAATTCGCCAGACTCCAGTGGGTAGGATAAGCTTAAGTTTGTCCTACGAAGGATGGAATGATGGGACAATTGCTACAACAACTCCTGAATGGCCTGACTATCGGCTCCTTCTATGCGTTGATCGCTCTGGGATACACTATGGTTTACGGCGTCCTGAAACTGATCAATTTTGCCCATGGCGACCTTTTCATGCTCGGTGCTTATCTGGGCCTGGTAACGTTAATGAGCTTGGTGGTCAGCATGGGACTCTCGGCTAATCTGCTCGTTTTCATGTTGATTTTTGTGATTGTCATGGCAGTGGTGGGCGGAGTAGGCATTGTCCTGGAGCGGATCGCCTATCGTCCACTGTATAAAGCGGGGCGCTTGCCAGCCATCGTCTCTGCTTTGGGAGCTTCCATCTTCTTACAGAACGGGGTGATGCTTCTCTACGGCGCTCGCTATCGGACGTTTCCGGAGGAATTTAAGACAGCCGTGCCAGAGGTGATGTGGACTTTCGCCGGGGCGCGGCTCACATTGATGCAGGTTCTCATGCTGATTATTTCTTTTTTGTTGATGGCCGCCCTTTACTTTTTCGTTAATTACACCAGAGTAGGCACAGCCATGCGGGCTGTGGCCCTGGATCATGATACGGCGCGGTTGATGGGCATTGACGTGAATCGCATCATCGCTCTCGTCTTTGTTATTGGCCCTGCGCTGGGAGCAGCGGGTGGGATAATGGTTGGTTTGTTCTACGGCCGTATCTATTTCACGCTGGGTTGGAGTTATGGCTTGAAAGCGTTTACAGCGGCTATTTTGGGAGGAATTGGCAATATCCCAGGGGCGATGGTCGGTGGGTTGCTTTTGGGCCTTATCGAGGCTTTGGCCACGGGTTTCGTATCCGATGCCTGGAAGAATGCCATCGCCTTTTTTATCCTGGTGATTATCCTTATCCTGCGGCCCACGGGGTTGCTGGGCGAACGGGTGGCCGAGAAGCTGTGAGGGGGATTATGAAAGATTTCCGTGCGCGTCTGAGAAACCTGGATAAACGCGGGTGGTATCTCATCCTGGGGATCATGGTCTTGTTATTTCCCGTTATCGTGCGCAGTGATCGCTGGGTTCAGGTGGCCAATTTCTTCTTCATCTACGCCATGTTGGGCCTGAGCCTGAATATTATCCTGGGTTACGCTGGTCTTTTTCAGCTCGGCCACGCTGCTTTTTATGCAGTGGGAGCTTATACCACTGCCATTTTGAGCACTCATTTCGGCGTCCCTATCTTCGTCGCCCTGCCCATCAGTGGATTGCTGGCGGCGATATTTGCTATACTCATCAGCCGCCCTATTCTGCACCTGCGGGGCGACTATCTGTGCATCGTGACTATCGGTTTTGGTGAGATCGTGCGCATTGCCCTGCGCAACGACGTCAGCAGCCTGGTCTTTTTGGCCAAGATCCCTGGGCTTGCCTTGCTGAAAGAAAAACTGACTACTATGGTGATCACCGGCGGACCCAACGGCATCATGGGCATTGCCCGGCCGAGGATCCTTGGCTTCGTTTTTCGCCAACAGTGGCATTATTTCTATTTATTCCTGGCGTTCGTGGCTTTCACCATTTTCGCCATGCGTCGCCTGGAAAATTCTCGCCTGGGACGGGCCTGGACCTGTGTGCGCGAGGACGAGCTGGCGGCAGAGGCGATGGGCATTGACACGGTGAGGGTTAAGTTGCTGGCTTTTGCTATTGGCGCGGCCTGGGCGGGAGTGGCGGGCAGCCTTTATGCCAGTTGGGTGACGGTCATCGCCCCGGAGAGTTTCAGTTTCTGGGAATCGGTGATCATGTTCTGCATTGTGGTTCTGGGAGGCACGGGTTCTATCCCCGGCGTGCTGGTGGGCACGATAGGCATGGTAGTTTTGCCGGAGTTGCTGCGCGAGGTGCTGTTGAATATCCAGCAGTGGCGGATGTTGATCTTCGGAGCAGCAATGATTTTCATGATGGTCGTCCGCCCGGAGGGATTGTGGCCCAGCCAGCGCTTCCGTCGTGAGTTGGAGCTGGCCAGGGAAATGGCCGTACCGGGTTCATGAATTGACAACGGGTGGGGAAAATGGCTCTTCTGGAAGTAAAAGGCCTGACCAAAAACTTCGGCGGTCTTACGGCAGTGGATCGCCTGGACTTCTGGGTGGATAAAGGTGAGATTGTAGGTATGATTGGCCCCAACGGGGCTGGCAAGACCACCGTCTTCAACCTGGTGACCGGCATCTATCCCCCCGATAGGGGAGAGATATGGTTCAACGGGGAGAATTTGATCGGGTTGCGCCCTCACGAGATCACTGAACGGGGTATCGCCCGTACCTTTCAGACAATCCGCCTCTTCCGCAACCTGACGGTCATGGAAAACGTGATGGCCGGGCGGCATTGCCGTACCAAATCAGGCTGGTTGGGAGCCATTGTCCGCCCCCGCAGTCAGCGCGAAGAGGAGCGGCTCATCCTGGAGGAAGCGACCCGCCATCTGCGTTTTATGGGATTGTATGAGCAGAGTGCGGAGCTGGCCAAAAATCTGCCCTATGGCGACCAGCGACGGTTGGAGATCGCCCGTGCTCTGGCTACCTCTCCACAACTCTTGATCCTGGATGAGCCGGCTGCTGGCCTGAACGAACAGGAATCCAAGGAGTTGATGACCCTGATCAGCCAGTTACGAGATTCCGGGATCACCATCTTCCTCATCGAGCACGACATGAAGGTGGTGATGGGCATTTCGGACCGGATCATCGTCCTGGACAATGGAGTGAAAATTGCCGAAGGCACACCGGCTGAAGTGCAACGTAATCCCCGGGTCATCGAGGCCTATCTGGGCAGGGAGGAAGGGGGTTGGTAGATGGCCTTGTTGGAGATTGAGAATCTACACGCTTATTACGGCCATGTGCACGTCCTGAAAGGCGTTTCTCTGAGGGTTGAGGAAGGGGAAATCGTCAGCCTGATCGGGGCCAACGGGGCAGGCAAGACCACCACCCTGCGTAGCATTTCCGGGCTGTTGCGTCCTCGTGAGGGACAAATCGTGTTCGATGGGCAGGTCATCAATGACATGCCCGCTCACCAAATCGTGTATCGTGGAATCTGCCAGGCGCCCGAGGGCCGGAAAATATTCTCCACCCTTACCGTGCAGGAAAATTTGAACATGGGAGCCTACAGCCTGGGTAACGACAAAGCCGCTATTGAGGCGAACCGGCGGCGGGTCTTTGAGCTGTTTCCCCGCCTGGAGGAGCGCAAGAACCAGATTGCGGGCACGTTATCCGGCGGTGAGCAGCAAATGCTAGCCATCGGGCGGGCGCTGATGGCCAGACCAAAATTGCTTATGTTGGATGAACCTTCGCTGGGTCTGGCTCCTATGCTGGTGCAAGCTATCTTTCAAACCATCCGCGAGATCAATTCCCAGGGAGTGACCATCCTGTTGGTGGAGCAGAATGCCCGGGCCGCTCTGCGTTTGGCCCACCGAGCCTACGTATTGGAAACCGGGCGCATCGTGCTATCTGGTCCAGCCCAGCAGCTTTTGGGGGACGAGCAGGTACGCAAGGCATACCTCGGAGAGTCGTAGCACATAAGCCTGTGCATAAATGCAAAGCGCACGGCTGCCATGTCTGGCGAACCGTGCGCTTTTTGGTCGGGGCGCGGGGACTTGAACCCCGGACCTCACGGACCCGAACCGTGCGCGCTAGCCGAACTGCGCTACGCCCCGAATAATGTGAGGCATGTCCCCACCTTACAATGCGCATGCCTCACCGCCTTCACAGGCTGGGGGACGTGGATTCGAACCACGGCTTACGGATCCAGAGTCCGCTGTCCTACCGCTAGACGATCCCCCAGAACGAGTTTCATCCTCTTGATTCTGGCGCTATTCTATCACTACCTGCCTTTCTTGTCAAACGCGTGGCGCGGCAGGGGGTGTATTTCACTTTGGGAGCGAGTTACTGCTGTGCCCTGGCCGCGGAGGCCTCTCCCATCCCCCTAGAATATGGTGGGCGCGGTTTCTTACCGCGCAACCTCGGTCACGACAGTGGGCCTTCGCGGTGCCGGGGGCCGTCGGCCGCGCTATGGAAAGCGCGGCTACCCCAATTTCGCTCAGGGCGCAGCCCTTCGGCGGGCTCAGGACGCAGCAGCGGTCGGCCGCTACGGGACAAACCTGCCCCGAAACTGAAACGCACCCGCGCGGCATGAATGGTCGCGTTACGGGTTTTTTTATTCCTCTTGAATCGTGATGGCTTCCAGGACGGCGTGTTCCCGGCGCCGCAGCAGCTTAGCCAGAGGCTGGAGAGTGAACACGTAGAGCCCCAGGCTGTACATAGCTCCCAAGGGCATGGTAATGACCAGCCCTGGCTTCCAGAAAATGTAGGGAAGCACGAGTAGAGCCATAATTGGCGGCGCGGAGATAGCCCAGGCCAGCATCCCCCACAGGTTACCCCGCTGACGGCCCCCGCTGAACTTAAGCTGAACACGATAAGGGCCGATGATCGCGGCCAGATTGTAAGCTGGCGCGCCACCGATCTGCAGACATAGCCCCAGGTACAGGCCCAAAGGCAACACTGCCCAGAAACCGGTTAGGAGCGCGATCCCCAACAAAAGCACCGTACACTGCAAGCCCACGTACAGCAAAACGGCCAGGTTGCTGGAAAGGAGCACAAGCCGTCGGTCCGCAGCGGACAGGGCCAACGTGGCAAAGCCCTCCCGGTCAATAGTACCGAAATAGTTAGCAGTCATGGCCAGGTTGATAACCATGCTGACCATGGTGATAGCAAAAGCCCCGGCGATCAGAGGCATCGCCTCGCGCAGCGAGGGATTGTCGCTTTGGGCCATGCTGCGCATCGGAAACACTATGGATACAGTCATAACCAGCGCGGAGAAAATCAGTCGTCGGGGCATGGGGCTACGCCACAGGTATAGCCAGTCCTTGCGGAAAAATGCCCAAAAATCCGGCGGCCCAGGCAGGCGCAGTCGCCATTTACGGCTACGCACCCTCTCCGTACCAATGCGCAAAGCGGCTCCCTGCATCAACCTGCGGGTGATCCCGGCGTGTACTCTCAATAGAAGAGCCACGAACGCCAGTGAAAGCCCAAGGAACAAAAGCGCCTTACCCCATTCTCCAATCACCGCCAGCCCCATCCCTGCCGTGCCCCAGCCCGACGGAAACCAGACCAGCAGCCGAGACAGGTTCAACAGCCCCAGGAATTCGCCAGGGCCACTGGCCTCGCTCAGCCGTTCCAGGCCCTGCAGAAATGGAATCCGGGTGAGGTTGGGCATTTCTTGGGCGATGTATTGAACAACGTATTGTGCTGCCCAACACAGCATGAAAGGCAGGGAAAGTAGAGAAAGCACCAATGCCCGCAACCGCCGGTCGCCGGCCACCAGGTCGAAGAAGTCGTCCATGATGCGTCCGGTCAAGGCCAGCAGTGTGAAAGTCGGCAAGGCACTTAATAAGATCAACGGGAATGCCAGGGGTTGATGCCAGGTCAGGCCTACGATTTCGCCCAGGATGAGGGGTACTGTCCACAGGCCAGTCATGGTTAACATGGACATCAGCGTGCTGCCGATGATGATGGAGCGGAAGCTGATGGGGTACGGGAACAGCCTCGACATCTCAAAGCGTTCGACCAGTTGTGAATTGTACGAGGTCGGCAGCAACAGCCAGATGAAGAACAAACCGGTATTGACAATCATCAACAACTCGTATGCGGCATGAGGTGAAAAGAAAATCAACCCTACGGCCAGACCAACCCCCATCAGCACGAACATGGGGAAGGTGAACAGCAATTGCAGCAGCCGCAACAGCAGACCCAGAACGCGCAGGCGTTCGCTTATGCGGCGGCTGCGGAACATAGAGCGAGTTAGTTTCCATTGCAACCATAACAAAGTGCGCAGTTCAGACCACATCATTGCTCCATACACGTTTTGAGTTGCAACGCAGCAACCGCGACGCACTTGGGAAATGGGTCGCGGTTTAGTTGCAGTTTATTTTTCGGTCAGCCAGCCCAGCAGGGTCTCGTCCTCCATTTCTGCGCCCACGGTGTGGATGAACACGTCTTCCAGCGGCGCGTCGTCGGGCAACCCGGCTCGCTGGCGCAGCTCAGGAATACTGCCAACTCCCACGAGCTGGCCCTTGTTGATAATGCCCACTTGATCGCAAAAGCGTTCGGCCAGCTCCATGACGTGGGTGGAGAAGAATACTGTCGTCCCCCGCCGGTCCACCATATCGCGCAGCAATTCTTTGATGGCTCGGGTCGAGATCGGGTCTATGCCCTCGAACGGTTCGTCAAGGAAGAGGATCTCTGGGGCGTGGATCAGAGCACAGGCCAGCGCAGTCTTTTTGCGCATGCCGTGGGAGTAATCGAGGATCATCTTGTCAGCACTATCCTCCAGTTCCAGTAACTCCAGCAACGACGGGATGCGTTGTGAGATCTCGGCGTAGCTAAGCCCATGCAAACGCCCCACTAACTCGATCTGCTCACTGGCGGTGAGCCGTTCATATAGGCTCAGCCCTTCGGGCACCACCCCAATGCACCGTTTGACCTCCATCGGCTCTTTCAGGATGTCAAAGCCGCCCACCTTCGCCGTGCCGGCAGTGGGCGGCAACAAGCTGGTGAGCATGTTGATGGTGGTAGACTTGCCTGCACCATTGGGTCCCAGAAAGCCGAAGATAACCCCGCGAGGCACGATCAGGTTAAGCCGATCCACGGCAGTCAGGTCACCAAAGCGACGGGTCAGGTTCTCCGTGTGAATGGCTGGGGCCAGGTCGTTCACTGTTTGTCCTCTCCAGCAGGACGGGGTTGCATCCCCTCTTACGTTACACTAAACCGAAAATGAATGATGTCACCATCCTGCACCTGGTAGTCCCGGCCTTCCAGGCGCAGCAGGCCCTGCTCTCGTACAGCAGCAAAGGAGCCAACAGCCATTACCGTTTCGTAGGACACTACCTCAGCGCGAATGAAACCCCGTTCCATGTCGCTGTGCACCTTGCCCGCTGCCTGTGGCGCTGTTGTCCCTTTGGGTATGGCCCAGGCCCGCACCTCGTGACCGCCGGTGGTGGTGAAAAAGGTGATCAGATTCAACAGCCTGTATCCCTCCCGCACCAAAGCCTGGCTGCCCGACATGGTCAACCCCAGCTCGGCACGATAGGCTGCTGCGTCCTCAGCGGGCCACTCGGCCAGTTCCGCCTCTAACTGCGCACACAAAACGATGGCTTTGGTGCCCTCCGCCTCGGCCTGGGCGATCACCGCCGCCGCCAGTGCCCCACCGTCCGGCAAATCGTCCTCCCCCACATTGGCCACGAACAGGCGCGGTTTGGCCGTGAGCAGGTTCAATTCGCGCAAAAAGGCCGCTGTTTTTTCCGTGTCCGCCGCGCCCCAGGCTCTTTCCCCTCGCTCCAGGCGTTGGCGCAGTCTTTCCAGAAACTCCAATTGGGGCGCGGCCTCCCGTGGTCGAGCTTTGGCCTCCGAGCGTACTTTCTCCAACCGCCGTTCGACCGTGGCCAGGTCGGCCAGAATCAGTTCCAGATTGACCACTTCGATGTCGGCTATGGGGTCCAGTTCTGCCGTCACGTGGGCTACTTCCGGATCGCTGAAGCAGCGCACGATCATGACAATGGCATCCACATTGCGGATATGGCCCAGAAATTGGTTGCCCAGTCCCTCTCCGTGACTCGCTCCTTTCACCAGTCCGGCGATGTCCACGAATTCCACTGTACTCGGCACCACCCGCTCCGGCTGCACCAGGGCAGCGATGTCCTGCAGACGGTGGTCTTCTACAGCAACTACCCCTACGTTAGGTTCAATAGTGGTAAAAGGATAGCTGGCGACGGCCGCACCGGCGCGGGTGAGGGCGTTGAATAGGGTGGATTTACCCACGTTAGGCAGGCCAACGATGCCGATTTGTAGACTCATTACCTCTCCCCCTTTTCCTGTTGCTGCCCGGCCTGGGGCAGGGCGATGTAGAATGTGCTCCCTTCGCCCAGCTTGCTTTCCACCCACACCCGACCTTGATGCCGTTCGACGATGGACTTGACGATGGCCAACCCGAGCCCGGTACCCTTGATGGCAATTGTGTCACGACGTTTGATGCGGTAGAATTTCTCGAACAGGCACCGCTGATCCGCTGGCGCAATGCCCACCCCCGTATCTTTGACCCAGATCACCAGATAGCTGTCTTGGGTAGTGACTCCCACCTGTACAGAACCGGGTACTGGGGTATACTTAATGGCGTTGTCCACCAGGTTTGCCACTGCCTGCCGTAGCAAAACTTCGTCACCGATCAGCAAAGGCAGGTCGTCCGGCATCTCCAGGCTCAAAGTCAGCCCCTTGGCCTCCGCTCGCGCCCGCAGGCTCTCCACCACTGCCCGCACAATAGACTGCAGATCGCATGGCCCCATTTCGATCCCGATCCCGGCCTCAATCTTGCCGATGTCCAGCAAGTCGTCAATCAAGGCCGTCATTTGATCAATCCCGATCAGGATTTTTTTGATGAATTCCTCTTGTTTGGGATTGACCTGGCCGACCATGGAGATCATCGTCGTATAACCGCGCATGAACGTGAGCGGAGACCGCAGGTCATGGGATACAGTAGCCACAAACTCAGACTTCATATTGTCCAGTTCTTTGAGATGAGTGATGTCCCGCATCATAGCTACATGTCCAATGACCTGGTTCTCCGGGCCAGAGATAGGCGATACACTGGCGTAGAACATCCGCCCATCCGGCGAAGGCACTTCTTTGGCCAATCCTTCCGCTGAGTCCAGAGCGTGAGCGAAGATTTCCTGGAGGGGTACATCGGCGATGGCCTGATTGAGGGGCATACCCATCGCTTTGCTGGCTGTGGTCCCGTAGACCTGTTCGGCAGCCGGGTTGATCAGCACAATCCGGTTTTGTGCATCGGTGACAATGATCGGGTCGGCAGTGCTGACCAGAATGGCTGCCAGGCGACGGCGCTCGCTTTCCGCCGCCTCGAACAGGCGAGCGTTCTCGGCCACTACTGCTGCCTGCCCCGCCAGGGTGGAAAGGAAGCCCAATTCCGCCTCGGTGAACTGATGCGGTCTGGCATAGCCCACCCACATCACCCCTGTGGTCCGTTCCTGGATGCGCAGCGGCAAACCAATGGCGGCGTGGATACCGGCCTGGACAATGGCCGTGGGCACCGCCCCGCGGGCGCTGGTCAAATCGCTGGCGATGAACGGCGTATTGGTCCGGATCACAGTAGCCAGGGCCTGATCTAAGTAAGCCATGGCCGCCTCGCCGTGTCCCCGGGTGACCGCTTTTTCTACCTCTCGCCGCTCCGAAAGAAGCACAATCCGCGCCGCGACCGCTGATGTGCCCTGCAACGCCCCCCTCAAAATCGGCGACAGGCACTCTTCCAAATCCAGACTACGGGACACATCCTGGCTTACCTGCAACAACAGGGAAAGTTCGGACAGCCGCTCTCGCAGACGCACGCGCATCTGCTCAAATACCGTGCCCAACTGGCCTACCTCATCATCACCACTCACCCGCACCGGGGCCTCCAGTCGGCCGTTGGCAATCTGTCCCGCAGCCGCTGCCAGGTCCTGCAGCGGATGGATCAGGCGAAGCGTCAATACCGGGATGGCAGCGAAGCTGACCAACGCTACCACAACCAGGATCAACAAAAGCGGAGTAGAAATCTCCGTTGCCTGGGCCAGCACCACCGAGTAAGGGACGCGGATCACCACTGACCACGAGTGTCCCTCCACCGGCAGATGATATACAATTTCGCGGGTACCCACTCCGCTCACATGCTCATAGGCCACCCCCTGATCAGTCGGATATACCTGTTGGGAAGTATAAGTATCCGTCCAGCGAGAAAGGGGCTGGAAATTCCCTCCCGTCGGATAGGCCACGATCCGCCCCTCCCCGTCCAAGACAAATCCCTCACCAGTGCCCATAGTACGTTGCAGGCTGAGGACGATGCCTTGCAACGTGGGATTGCGCTCCACAGCCGTGCGCCCCAGTAGAGCGCGTCGTTCACCTTCCAACCCCGGCCCCTCCACAGGTACGATGAAAGACAACACCAGCTCATCTCGAGGAGAATAATGCACGCGACTCACCTGAGGAGCTCCCACTTGCAGTGTGCGCTGAGCCAGGGTTTTCTCCTCTTCTGAAAGGATGCCCTCTTCAGAAGGCAAAAGGGGGTAACTGCTCAGCAGTGACATCTGCGCGTCAATGAGCAGCAACTGATCGAAAAACGCCACCGAGCGCATGTCGCGTTCCAGACGGGCCTGCTGCACCAGGCCATCCCCGCTGCGCAGGTCGTCGTCCTGGGCAAAACCGGTGAGCAACGCCTGACCGGTTTGAAAGAATAAAGGGATGCGCTCGGAACCATCCAGGGCGTCGCGGACTACCTGGGTCAGCACCTGACGTTCGGCAACTTTCACCGCGGTGACCGTGACCGCATAAAAAAGGACGACGATGATCAACAGAATAAAAGGGACGAAGAAGAACAGGAAACGCAGGTTGAGACTGCGTCCATAAGGAGGGACTTGTCTGGCCTGACGCACTGCTCTTGCCTGGGGGAAGACCCAGTAGAGAGTCTGCAACAATGCGCCGGCCACAGTTGCTTCGACAATGCTCGCCGGTATACCGGCTGCCAATACCGCCCAGCAATAACTAAGGGCCACCAGAATGAGCGTCGGATCGGGAACGTAATAGACGAAAAAGGACACGAAGAGAACAGCCCAGCTCACCCCGGTGGCCAACAGGGCGGCGATGAGCGGCTGGCGCAACAGGGAACCCAACGCTCCGCGGTATTTCTGGCGCATGAGGAAAGCAGCAGCGAAGCCGAAGAAAGCTACCTCAAAAGGCTGCAGCAAGCGGTAACTTTCAAAAGCGCCGCGTACCAGCCCGCCGATGAAGGCTACCACTGTGGCCGGCCCGACCCCCAGCCAGCTTGCCGCCAGCAAAATAGGGACACTGGCCAACAGGGGCAGGGCGCGCTCGCGGGGTTCTCGCGCCTGACCCAGTACCGTGGGTAATCCTTTGCTGGGCAGGGACAGGTCCAGCAGATTGCTCAACACCGCGACGGCCAGCAGAAGGAATACGAACAATAACCACTGGCGACCGTTTAGCCGGGCAAATTCCCTTCGTCGGCGGACGAGGATCCACAAGAACAGAACTGCCAATATCACCAGCAGCAGGTAACCCTCGGTCCGCACCGGGAGGTCAAAGTAAGGGGCTTCCCAATTACCCAGCAACCGAAATTGCATCTCATCACCCAATGCGTTGAACTGGTGGCGATCCGACTTGTGACTCATTATACACTCAGCGGCAGAGAGAGTCAAGAGGCCGTGTTTTAGTTCACCTGCATCCCCGATGTGTCGAGGGCAAGCCCCCCGCGCAGCAAAGTAATCCTTGAAGTTGCAGAACCTCGACCCCAGTCCACCAGGCTGATGAAACGTCACCCGGCAGGAGCGGCGTCGCTTCCGGGTTATCACCAGCAGAATTGAGCTTGACAGACACGAAAAAATGTGCTATAATACATATTGGCCTATGGTTATAGGATAATAGACCATTGAAAGGAGTTTGGCCGATGCGGGTCAGAATCGAACCCAACAGTCCCTTACCGATCCATGTACAACTCAAGGAACAGATCAGATTTCTGATCCTCAACGGGGAACTGGGACCCCTGACTAAGTTGCCAACTGCTCGTCAACTGGCCGGTTTTCTCCGCATTAACCGGAACACGGTCCTCAAAGCGTACCAGGAACTGGTAAAGGAGGGGTTGATCGAGTGTCGGCGGGGGCGTGGCTGTGTGGTGGTAGAGCAGCCTGTTAGTGTCGTCCAATCCATCTCTACTCGTCTGCTGACCATCATTGACAACGCCATTGACCAGGCCGGTGCACTCGGGGTTAGCCCCGATGACTTCGCTACTTTGGCCTATGCCCGCGCCAGGCAGCGCCAGGATGTCCAGGTAAGACGGCGGCTTGTGTTTGTGGAATGCGCGGCTCGTATCTCTGCCGCTTTTGCGCAGGCTATCCAGGAAAGGCTGGACGTGGAGGTAACGCCAATCGTTCTAGCAGATCTGCAGCAACCTACCGCCGAGGTCGAGATGCTGCTCCGCGAAGCTCATATGGTGGTCACGACCTTTTTCCATCTCCAGGAGGTCAGGAAACTGCTGGCTGGGGCGAAGAAGCGGGTCATAGGACTGGGGTTAAAGCCGCACTTGGAAAGATTGGTTCAGATCGCCACTATTCCCCAGGGCACGCCTACGGCCATGATATGTGTCAGTGATTGCAGCGCCCAGAACATGAAGCAATCCCTGGAGAATGGCGGCATCAAAAACCTGGAGGCTTCTGCCTGTGGCGTGGAAGACCGCCAGAAACTGGTTGAGACATTGGCGGGGCGTTCAGTGGTCATCGTGTCCGACCTCGTCGCCGATGAGGTGCGCCCTCTCCTGCGACCCGGTCAGGAACTTATTGTCCTGGATTATCTTACCCTCGACGAGGGAGGGATCAGCCTGCTGAGGTCCTTACTGGAAGAGATGTCAGAGGTCTAAATCAATGGATAAGTTGAAAGAATCGGGCTTTCGGAGTGAGGCGGTCAAATCCGAACCACCGGAGGATGGGATAGACACTGTCATTCGGGAAGTGCTTGAAGCCTCAATGGGTAAGGCTGAGCCTTCACCCACAGTCTGGACCCGAATTCAGCAATACATCGAGAAAAAGGCTTCGTATAGCCGATTGGAAATACCTGTGTCTTGATCTAGGAGTCTGCATGGTCAGACTCGGGAGGGACGTAAGATGATTACCTGGCATGACTTTCTGGCGCAACAAGAGCGATACAAAGATCTGCTTTACGAAACGGAGAACCACCGGCTTGTTCGTCAAATGTTGACGGGACGCGAAAGACGCGAGCGCTTTTATTGCCGGACGCTGGCCTGGTTGGGTCGACATCTGAGCGCCTGGGGGCGGGATCTGCAGGAGCGCTATGATGTCGGGATGGCGAGCACTGCGCTTTCTGCTGCGAATCGTGTGCGATAGGCAGATGAGTGGAGGATAGGATATGGTTCTGGAAGAAGTGGCCTATTGTGGTCTATATTGCGGCTTATGCGCCAGCCGAAGGCGTATTCCTCAACAGGCGGCGGCGTTGCGAGAGACCTTGCGCCGGGAGGGCTATGACCGGGGTTATTTCGATACGCTCATGTCCAGTATAGCAAAAAGATGGCACATTGACAAAATCCTCCCGATTG
>JANLFX010000074.1 GCA_024653325.1 Anaerolineae bacterium | reverse complement strand
TCCTTTTCAACACAGGGCGCAAGCGCCCGGTCAAGTGGCCAATCAACTTCCGACTTACCCCCGCTCCAATGCTAGTATATCACAGAATGCACGGGATGGCAAGTGAATTTGGCGCGGAAACAGCCCCCATCCCAACCTACTCCAGCTGCTCCGCCGCCGCGACCAGGTCCTCCTCGCCGGGTTGGGAGTGCCATGCCGTGGTGTCCAGTGACTTTTGTCCCAACAGCATGGCTACCCGCTCCTAGACTCACTCCCGTGCCCCTGTACTTAGCTGTCTCCTGGCAGAACAAAGTCGTCCAGCATCACGACATCCAACACCGGTGACAGCCGGGTCAGCAGCCGATCGTTGGTCACAAAGGCCGTCGCTTCGTGAACCAGAGCAGTAGCCACCTGAAGTGCGTCTGCCGGACGGAGGCGATAGCGGGCGCGAAGCTGCGCTGCCCGCCGAGCCACGTCACGGGTCACGTCTGCCAGGATCAGATTCGGAAAGTTCACCAATAGCGCCTCGTAGGCGCGAGCCACGGCCGGGCGGTTCAACTGCCAGGGGCGCACCGTCAGTTCCATGATCATCACCGTCGAGGTGACCGCTGTCCACTGTCCTGCCTCTACCCCGGCCAACAGTTCCTGGGTCGCAGACAGGTACACCGGATGCGCCCCCAGGTGATAGATGAAGACCGATGTGTCCAGGCCAATGATGGTATGAATGGCTAATCGCTCGCTGAGCCGTCCCATGCGTCTCGCTCCTCCTGGAGATAGGCTGTCGTATCCAGGCCCGTCCACACCTCGCGGTGCAGGCCGGCCAAGTGGGCGGTGTAGTTCTCCGGCTGGGGGAGCAGGATCAGCAGGCCGTCCTGGACATCCACCAGCAGACGGTCGCCGCTCTGGATGTTCAGTCGCTCACGGGCGATGCTGGGCACGGAGATCTGGTAGCGAGAGCTGACTTTAACGCTTACAGGTTCAGACATGGTTTTCTCCTTTACAAAGCGATTTCATGATTTTACTTAGTATAGCACAGAATGCCTGAATTGACAAAGACGGTGGAACTTCGCCTGCACGACCTGGAGGATTTCATTGCCTGGTTCGAGGAGACTACCGGCAAGCCCTTCGCGCCGGTGGCCGTCACCCCGCCCGATGTGCGCGACTACCGCGCTTACCTCCAGACCGTCCGCCAGCTCAAGCCCAACACCGTCAACCGCGCCCTCAGCAGCCTGTCCACTTTCTTCCGCTTCTGTCAGGATCAGGCTCTGGTAGCCACCAACCCCTGCCGGAAAGTACGCCCCGTGGCCGAGCAACCTCGCCCTCCCCGCTGGCTGGGCCACGCCCGGTTGAACACCACTGCCGTGTACACCCAACCCGGCCAGGCCGACCTGCGCCGGGCAGTGGAGGCGGTGGATGGGGGATAGAACTCTTTTTGACTTTTCAGGCCATAAAGGTTATAATGGCTTTGAAAGTCTGAGTTGACAGGAGGTGGTACAATGAGTGTCAGCGTAAGCGAGCTGAAAAACGCCCTGTCTGAGATCCTCAACCGGGTAGCCTTTGGCCGGGAGCGGATCGTGGTGGCCAGCCGTGGTCGGCCCAAGGCAGCCGTGATCAGCATTGAGGACCTGGAACTTCTGGAAGACCTGGAGGATGCCCTGGCGGCCCACGAGGCCCTGGAAGCCTATCGAGCCAGTGAGACCGTGCCCTGGGAACAGGTCAAGGCAGAACTGGCGGCGAGGCGGGGCTAGTGTACCGAATTGAGGTTGAACGTCGGGCGCAGAAAGCCCTGGCCCGGCTACCACGACAGGATCAGGCCAGAATCGAAGCGGCTATTGAGGCCCTGACCAATGACCCTCGCCCGCCCGGTTGCGTAGCTGTGAAAGCAGCAGACCGGGGGACCTATCGCGTGCGGGTCGGTGACTACCGGGTGATTTACGTCGTGCTGGACGACGAGCAGGTGATCATCGTGGCGCGCGTGGCCCGGCACAGGGAGAACACCTATCGCGCACTGAGATAACTACGCTTTGCCACCCGGTTTGCCACAGACGATCATGAAAAAAGCCCGGTCACCCGGGCTTTTTGTTTTTCAGACAGGTTTGTGCCCCCTACGCAGCCGCCGCTCAATCTGCTCGGCAGCCACCCACAGCGCCTGGTCCTGGTTTGCGCACTCGTGGACCCGCTCGCGGACCTGATCGCTGCCGATCCGACCCCAACGGCGCACAACCGCCCACGTGCCCCACAGGATCTGCATCCAGAGAACGACGTAGAAGCGATAGCGATTTTCACCTGGGTTGATGCTGCGAAAGCGCACGGCGTTCATGCTTCCACTCTTTACCTGAGATGGATTGACAACTCACAATAATTTGAGGTAAGCGGCGCGTCCTCCCCCTCCCGATCCAGACAGGGAGGTTCCATGCCAACAGAGTCTCAGCAATTCATCGGATTCCTGATGAGAGATCAGGGCTTCACTCCTCGCCAGGTGTGCAACTATCTGGGCATCACCGTGCAGGAGCTGGCCCAGGCTCTCAGAGGGAAAATTGAAGTCGTCGAGGTGATCACCTCAACATCACAAAGGGAGGACGAACTATGACAAGCCCGGAAATCACAGTGTATGCCACCAACAAGAATTTCCTGAACGTCTATGACTGCCTCGAGATCGGTAAGGTGAAGTTCGAGGTGGCCAGCTATGACCCGGACACCAGGAAACAAACCGGCCGGGCCTACGCTTATGTGGACGTGGACAAGGTGCGCTTGCTCATCCATGCCTGCAAGCACGGGCAGTTCGGCAAGCTCCTGGAGGGTAAGTTCGAGGACTTCGGGGGCAGTGAGGTGGATGGCCGTCTCCAGTCCCGCATCTTTACCGTGGAGTACGACCCCGGCGAAGACGGCAAGTTCGCCCGCTTCCCCATCCGGCTGACCATCGCCAACGGCCCCGGCAAGCGCAATCGCCAGGGCGGGGTGATGCCCGACGGCCAGCCAGCAGTGACCTGCGAGGACCGGGACCCGGCGGAGATCGCCGAGGAAACCTTCGAGATGCTCCGCGCCTACCTGCGCGGCCCGGCCCGGGAGATCAAACCGGCCCTGGTGGAAACCTGCTTCGAGTTCCGGCTCGACGGCATACCGGTGCCCTTCGTGGCCTACGTGGACGTGGTGACCGTTGACGGCATCATCATTGACCACAAGACCTCCGGCGGCAACGGGTGGAGCCAGGACAAGGCCGATGCGGACCAGCAGGTGGATGCCTACTGGCTGGCCTACACCATGCGCTTCGGCTGCCAGCCAAAAGGGTTCTGCTTCCACGTGATCGCTCCGCCGAAAATCTCAGAACCGGCCGAGGTGAAGCGAATCCGGGAAAAGAACCGGTCGGTCGCGCTCGAAGAACAACGAGAGATTGTCGAGCTGGGCGATTTCTACTTTGTGGAGTCCGGCGAGGACAACCTCTCGGCCCTGCCTTGCAGGGAGAGATGTTCTCCTTAATGCAACCCGATGAGCTTCGTCTATCAGACCATGAGGCTGAGTGTCTGCACCACCTGCGGCAGGATATTCGCCGGTCGGTGATGCGGAACACGCGCTCGTGAAATCAAAGAGCCCAGCCCCACAGGCCGGGCTCTTTCTGTTTGGGGCGCGTCCTCAAACCTGATGAAATTTTCGCTTGCCGATTCACTCATTCCGTGGTATACTTGAAACAAGGGGGTGAGTCCATTGTTTACCAGCTACCGGGTCTGATCGCCGCCAGGAGAAGGCAGTGTTTGCACACACCCCACGCAAAGTACCGTAATACCGTAAGCGCCAACCATGGGCGTTTCGCTCGATGGCTTGGCGCTTTGTATATAACTGGAGTCTGGCGAATTTTGAGCACCGCTATACATTGTAGGCAGTTGTTTCATTGCCACAAAATGTAGATTCGTAGTAGCGACTTCAGTCGCTCTTTTCCGCCTGCAGACGACTAAAGTCGTCACTACGAGCCCAAAACGCCAGAGTCCAATATATAAAAAGCCCCGTGGCTGTCGGCACAGCTGGCGGGGCCAATCGGCGCGGGAACGGCGCGCCTTGAGAGTGATTGTACCACAAAGGCCCGTCCCGCGCAAGGATGGGCTTTTTATACCCTGGGACGGATTACATGGCTGAACAGTTGGTTAGGATGAACATTGCCTTTGCAAAACTCGCAGAGCTTGAACAAATCCTACCTTACATCGCCCGGCAATATTATCGTCTTGTCCTGGTTGTCGGGCCGATCGGTTCGGGCAAGACACCGCTCTTCAAGGAATTGTGCCGCCGACATGGTTTCCCCTACCTCAACGTCAATTTGGCTCTCAGCCAGCGGTTGCTCGACCTGACCACCAAAGAACGACCCCTGCGTGTGCGGCGTCTGTTGGCCGAAGTCATTGATGATCACCCGCAAGACACCATCGCTCTGGACAACATTGAACTCCTCTTTGACCCGACGCTGCATCAGGACCCGCTGGTCTTGCTGCAAGAGCTCAGCCGCAACAAGACACTGATCGCTGCCTGGGGTGGCACCTATCAGGACAGCATCCTGACCTACGCTGAGCCAGGGCACGCCGAGTATCGTCGCTATGAACGGCCCGCCGTCATCGTCATTTCAATGCCGTAGGAGGGAACTGCTCCCATGAAGTACAAAGACCTGGTCCAGTTTGAGCCTATCGAAACCGTCGTCCAATTGCGTGCGGCAGACAATAAAAAAGAAGCCAACCAACTGGTCAAGACCTACGTCATCTCGGACCGTATGGCTGATTTGTTGACGCGGCTGGTCATCCCCCAGATGCAATTTGCTGAGCCACGAGACAATCGCGGCCTGCTGATCGTCGGCAACTATGGCACCGGCAAGTCGCACTTGATGTCGGTGCTGTCCGCCGTGGCCGAGCACGGCGACCTGACCAGTTCGCTGCGCAACCCACAGGTAGCCGACGCCTCAGCCTCTATTGCCGGGCAGTTCCAGGTGGTGCGCACCGAGATCGGCGCGACCACCATGCCCTTGCGCGACATCTTGTTTGGCGAGCTGGAGCTGGCACTGGCGAAGAAGATGGGTATCACCTATCAGTTCCCTCCGATGAGCGAAACTCCCAACAGCAAGGACTTGCTGGTGACCATGATGACCGCCTTCCACGAGAAATACCCCGACCAGGGTCTGCTCCTGGTCGTAGACGAACTGCTCGACTTTCTGCGTTCGCGGCGCGACCAGGAACGAGAACCTGGCCCAGGACATGGAGGTCACCTACAAGGGGGTGACCAAGCCACTTATCGAATGGATCAAGGGCAGCGCGGTGTCTCGCTCTGCGACATCGGTACGCGACCTGATCAACGCTGTGGCCTCGGCCTGCCTGTCCACCTACTTTGCCGAAAAGCTGCCCGACTACCCGACTTTCTCCGTGCTGATCACCCAGGCCAGCCGGCCCCAGGCGGCGCAGGAAGCGGTGCGCTGGCTGGCCGGGGGGCTCAAGACCCAACAGGGCACCGCCGTGCTGGACGCCTTGGACTTGCTGGACGATGGCCGCATCACAGGACGCGAGTCGCGCTACGCCGGTTATTTCCTGACGCAACTCTTCCAGAAAGGAGAAGGCCAGGTGCTCAATCGTTCCGAGCTCCTCACCGGGGCACTGGGGGCTGAGGCTGACGTCCGCTTCGGGCTGGAGCCGGAATGGGTGGCCGTGACCCTGCTGGGGCTGGTCTACGCCGGTGAGGTAACCCTGGCCCTGCCTGGCCGCAAGATTGACGCCGGCAACCTGGAGGAGGCCATCAAGGTCGGCATCGCTGACCTGGCCAATTGGAAGTTCATCGAGCGCCCCAAAGGATTGCCGCTGGCCACGCTCACCGAGCTGTTCCAATTGTTAGAGTTGCCCACCGGCCTGATCAAGGATGCCAACCAGCACACCTCGGCCGTCGAGCAGTTGCAGAAGCGGGTCGCTGCCGAGTTAGACCGGCTGGTGCTGGCCCGGCAGAAAGCCCAGAAGGGGCTGCCAATCTGGGAGGCCAGCTTGCTGGAGGGTCAGGTCAAAGCCGATTTGCTGCGCCGGCTGGACGACCACAAATCCTTCCTGGAATCGCTCCAGACCTACAACACCCCCGGCAAGCTGCGCAACTTTCGCTACAGCGCCGACGAGGTGCAGGTCCAGGCGGCGGGTCGGACGCTCCTGGCCGACCTGGAGGCTCTGGCCGAGGTGGTCGCTGCCATCCAGCCGCTGACCGCCTACCTGGGCATAGCCCAGGCTGTGCTTCCCGCCGATCACGAATGGTCACAGAAAGTGAGGGCTTTGCAGAGAGAGCAATTGGCCCAACTGCGAGACTCCAAAAACTGGCGCCAGCCCACCCTGCGCTCGTCCCTGAGCGGTGCGCTGGAGAACCTGAAGAGCGAGTACATCCAAATCTACCTGGACCTGCACCGCCGCGCCCGGCTCAACGCTGCCGAGGACGACCGCAAGAAGCGGTTGATGGCCGACCCGCGCCACAAGCAGTTGACCGCTCTGTCGGACATTGACTTTTTGCCGGTGGCCGACCTGAAAGAATGGGAGAACAAACTGGCCGGCCTGCGCCCCTGCTACGCCATTGGCGCTTCGGACCTGAAGGAGCGGCCGCTGTGCCCTAACTGCGGCTACCGCCCGGTGGAAGAACCAGCGAAGGAGCCCGCCCAGTTCGTGCTCGACCAGCAGGAGGAAAAGCTGGATCAGCTCTACTCTGCCTGGACCAACGCTTTGTTGATCAACCTGAGACAGGAGGCAACCCAGGCCGACATCGCTTTGATGACCCCTGATCAGCAAAAGCTTCTCCAGAATTTCCTGGACACCGAGGCACTGCCAGAGAAAGTGGGCTATGACTTTGTGCAGACGGTCAAGGAGGCCCTCACCGGCCTGGAGCGGGTGGCTGTGCCGCCGGAGGACATTTTGATGGCGCTGACGGAAGGAGGAATGCCCTGCACGGTGCAGGAACTTCTGGCCCGCTTTCACCGTTTTGTGGAGAAGCATACCGAGGGCAAGGCCCCCAACAAGGTGCGGATTGTGATTGAGTGGTGAGATGACAACCCTATCACCAGATACACATCCCGAAATCGAACGCTTGCAGATCGAGCGGCTGCGACAGATGCCGGTCTGGCGCAAAGTGACGTTGATGGCGGAGATGAGCCAGACGGTACGGGCGTTGGCTTTGGCCGGGTTGCGTCAACGCTACCCCGACGATTCTCCTGCCCAGCGTCGCCGCCGCCTGGCTGACCTGTTGCTGGGTCCGGACCTTGCCGCAAAGGTCTATGGTCCCCAGGTGGAGAAAAAGTCGGAGGAAGGCTAATGCTGGCAGAACAGATCGCGGTCACGATGATGGTAGCCGAGGCCCTGGATAGTCTTGGCGTGCCCTACGCCATTGGCGGCTCCTTTGCCAGCGCGGTGCACGGCGTGATGCGCGCCACCATGGACGCCGACCTGGTGGCCGACCTGCGCCTGGAACACGTCGAGCCGCTGGCGCGAGCTTTGGGCGATGCCTTTTACGCCGACGTGGAGATGATGCGCGACGCCGTCCGCCGCCATAGCTCCTTCAACCTGATCCACCTGGACACCATGTTCAAAGTGGATGTCTTTGTAGCCAGGCCGCGTGCCTTTGACCGCTCTCAGTTGGCCCGTCGCCAGTTGTATCTGTTGAGCGAAGACCCTGAGCGCCGCGCTTACGTCACCAGCGCCGAGGACGTTGTCCTTTCCAAGTTAGAATGGTACCGCATGGGCGGTGAAACCTCCGACCGCCAGTGGCGCGACGTGTTGGGTGTGCTTAAGGTACAGGGCGACCGGCTTGACCGCGACTATATGCGTCGTATGGCCGGTGAACTAAACGTGGCCGATCTGTTGGAACAAGCTTTTGAGGAGGCAGGCTGAGCATGACCCATCAACCCCAACTCCTTCCCGAACAACCCTCCCCCGAGCAGGCCGCCCGCGACGCCGAACGCGCCGAATACCCGGAACGCCTGCGCGAGAAGCTGAAAGACCCCGAATTCCGGGCCATTGAGGGCTTTCCCCTCGGCGAAGACGAGGACATCCTGGCCCTCTCCGACCCGCCCTACTACACTGCCTGCCCCAATCCCTTCCTGCCTGAGATCATCGAACGCTGGCAGCGCGAACGCGCTCAACTCCGCCAAGAACTGGGCCTGCCCGACGACACCCCCACCCCTGTCCCCTCCCCGACGCGGGAGGGTGCTTAGAAAAGCAAAGGTAGATGTGGTATAATAAGGCCATACTTTCTAGGGAGGAAAGCCAACAATGCTGAAAGGGAATTACTACCACGAACCTACCGACACGGACCGCCTGGTCTTCGAGAAACTAGTGCCGGCAGACCATTATTTGCGGCGGGTCAAGGCCCTGATAGATTTTGAGGCCTTTCGAGACCTCCTCCGCGACGTTTACAGCCCCAATCTGGGGCGCCCGGCTGAGGACCCTGTCCTCCTGGTCAAACTGGAGTTCCTGGAGTTTCACTATGGCCTCTCCGACCGGGAGGTGATCGCCGAGGCCCAGGTCAACGTGGCCTTACCCCAACACTCACGGGACGAGATGGCGTTTTCACTTCCGGCGCAGCCAATGTCGGGATTGCCCCCTGTTGGGCCAATGCATGGCCCACTTGCCAGCCAACCACGGACGGACGGTCATCAAGAACGACTATCAGACGGAATACGACCGCTTGCGTGCCCGCGCCCAGACAGCGCGCTACCAGGAAGTGCGGCGGGAACACCCCAAGGTGGAGCGCAAGCTGGCAGAGATCATGCAGCAGCATGGCGGGCGACGCGCCCGTTACTGGGGCCGCTGGCGGGTGAAGATCCAATATCTGCTGTTGGGCCTCGTCGTCAACATCAAACGCATGGTGAAGTGCTTGCTGGGAGGCCCAATCCCCGCGCGCCCGCGTCTGGCTGGGACTTGAGACCAGAGGTATGAAGTTGGCAAAGTGCAGAGCCAAGGGGGAGCAGAGCCCGGGAAAACACCCTGACGGGGCCCCGGAGCCGCCATCCCTGCCCCTGGCAGACCGAGAGAGACCACCTTGGCAGCTCCCAATAGCCATGTTATGCCCCATCCTTGCCCCTATCCCGCCGACTTTCTAAGCAGTCTCTGCGGAGAGGGGAAGGGGGTGGCGGCGCAGCCGCCGGGAGAAGGGGTGAGGTCACCCTCATCCCCACCGGCCGCCTGGCGCTGCTGCCCCTGCACGCCGCCCGCCTGCCCGATGGCACGTACTTCCTGGACCACTTTACCGTCAGCTACGCCCCCAGTGCCCAGGCCCTGCGGGTAGCCCGCCGCGAAGCCCAGGCCCGCCATGACGCGCCCTTTTCCCTGGTGGGGGTGGGCAACCCCCTGCCGTCCCCCGAGGCGCTGGCCGACCTTCACCGCGCGCTGCAGGAGGCCGTGAACTCCCTGTCCGAGGAGGCGCGCATCCGGGAGCTGCGCCGGCACCTGGTGAACCTGGTCGCCCTGCCCACCGCCGAACTCCTCCACGAGGGTGTTCTCCTGCAGCAACTGATCCGGCGCCTGCCCGAGGACCTGGGAGAGCCGGTGCAGCGCCTGCTGGAATTGGGCCGCCAATGGCCGCGCAGCCTGCGCTACGCCAAAGCCGAACTGCAGAGCATCGTGGACCTGCTCCCTGCCGGGGCGGCGGAGGCCCTCTACGAGCAGGAGGCCACGTTGCCGGCCCTCCTGGAACGGCTGCCCCGCGCCACCGCCATCCATCTCTCCTGCCATGGCGTCTTCCAGGCGGACGAGCCGCTGCAATCGGGGCTGCTCCTGGTCGGAGAAAACAGCCGGGAAGCCCGTCTGACGCTGGGTGAACTGCTTTCCCTGGAGTCCACGACGCTGCGCGCTGCCCGCCTGGTTGTCCTTTCGGCCTGCCAGACGGCGGTGAGCGATTTTCGGGAATTGCCGGAGGAAGCCATCGGCCTGCCCGCCGGGTTTCTGCAGGCCGGCGTGCCGGCGGTGATCGGCCCCCTGTGGAGCGTGGATGATGCGGCCACGGCCCTGTTGATCACGCGCACTTACGAGTATATGCTCCAGGAGCACCTTTCCCCGGCCCGGGCCGTCCGCCAGGCCCAGCTCTGGCTGCGCGACCTGACCAACGCCGACCTGGAGGCCTATCTCACCCATCACGAAGCCATCGCCCGCGCCCGGCTTGAGAGCGGCCGGCGGATGCCCTTTACCCTTTTGGAAGAGCTGCTGATGAAGGTGATCACCAGCGAGGATCCCCAGGCCCGCCCGTATGCGGACCCCTACTTCTGGGCGCCCTTCACCTTCACCGGCGTAGAGGAGGTGTGTCTATGAGCATCCCCGATTCAATCGCCGCCCTATTGGCCCTGTGGCCCACCCTGCCCCCGACTGTGGGCCGAGATTGGCCACGCCTGTACTGGCAAATGTTGGACCTGCTGCGCGAGTTTGAGGGAGCGAGGGACGAGGAAACCCGTGCTTTGGTCTCCACCAGTATCTTGCTGCTGCTCCGGCAACTGCCCGGCGGGGTAGAAACCCTGCGACGAGTGCATCAAGGTGACCTGCGCTGTACCCGCAAGGGCGAACTCTATTTCCCAGAGGTATTAGAAGGGGAGGCCCTTATGCTGACAGGGGATCTTCCCAGCGAGGCGGCCCTGAACGCCCAACTGGCCGCTCTCCTGCACCCTCCAACGGTCACCCGCTACACTGACATCTACGCCCCGGCCCGCGTAGTAGTGGGCGAGCGCTTCCCTATCATCGTCGGCCTGACCCGTGGCCCCACCGACGGCGAAGAGGTGCAGCCATCCAGGCCCAATTGAACGAACTGATCCGGGTGGTGCTCACCCCACGGGGTCCAGAACTGCTCGGCGAACCGGCCAAAACCCTGCGCGTGGCGGAAGGGGAGAGCGAGCCGGTGGTCTTTTATCTACGCACCGTTCAGGTCAGCACCCAGTCGGTGCTGATTGACTTCTACTCCCAAAGTCACCTGCTGGCCAGCGTCACCCATACCCTGACGGCGGAGGAGGCGGGCGTCGTCTCCCCGCCAAGCAAACTCCCGGCCCAGGCCGTGCGCCTGGGCGACTACCAGGCCCCCTTCCCCGACCTGGTGCTGCGGGTCTGCACCAAAGGCAACCGGCTCACTTATACCCTGCATTATCGTAATACCGAGGAGCGGGTCATTGAGGGCGGGGTTCTGCGGGCCGACCCGGAGCAGTATCGCTACCGGATCATCCGCGAGATAGAGAACCTGGCCAGAGGGCTGGACGTGGACGGCTATCCCCTGACCGACGGAAGGCCGCCGACGCCGGAGGATTTTTTCCGGCGGCTGGAGAAGATCGGACAGCGGCTGTACAACGAGTTATTCAACGAAGACATGCGCCGCGAATACCGCGAGCACATCCGGGGCCAGGTGTACACCCTGGAGATCGTCTCCGACGAGCCGTGGATCCCCTGGGAACTGGTCAGGCCCTACGACGACGGCGTGGACGACGACTTTCTCTGTCTGCAGTACGACTTCAGCCGCTGGGTCAGCGGCGGGGCGGCCCCGGCGGCGGAGATTCTCGTGGACAGCCTGGTCTGCGTCGCCCCTGCCGATTCGGAGCTGCCTCAGGCGCAGGCGGAGCGAGACTTTGTGCGCTCCCTGGCCACGCAACTCGGCCTGGCCGACCGCTCGCCGGCGGAGGCGCGGCGGGACCAGGTAGAGTCGCTGCTGGAGGGGGATACGCCGGTGAAACTGTGGCACTTTGCCTGCCACGGCAACTATGATGCCAGCGCGCCCGGCAACTCGCCCCTCGTCCTGGAAGGTAAACAGCGGCTGCGGCCCAACGATCTGGTGGGGCGGGCGCAAACCCGCCTGCGCACCGACCGGCCGCTGGTTTTTCTGAACGCCTGCCGGGTGGGCCAGGGCGGCCTGTCCCTGACCGGATTGGGGGGCTGGGCCAAAGTGCTGGTGCAGGACTGCCGGGTGGGAGCGTTGATCGCCCCCTTGTGGGAGGTGAACGATGAGGTGGCCTGCTGCTTTGCCGCAGCCTTTTACCGGGTGGCGCAGGAGCCGGGGATGACCCTGGCCGCGGCGGTGCGGCAGGCGCGGATTGAAACCCAGAGAGATCACCCCGGCGATCCTACCTGCCTGGCCTACACCCTGTATGCTCATCCCAATGCGCGGGTGGTGTGGGGTAGTCAGCCGTAACGCGGCATTCATGCCGCAACCTATGGCATTCTGCATCTGTCAAAGGAGGACACAGTGAAACGACTGATCGAATTTCCCCTGGAAGATGGTGGCTCGATTGTGGTGGAAGTGGACGAGCCGGAACCGCCGGGCGGCGTGGTGCGCGCCGCCCGCCCCGGCGAGGTGGTCGAGAAGGCCCGCCAGAGCTTCGAAGCGGCCCTGGACAGGATCCGCCCCGCTGCGGCGACCATCATCAAGAAACTGCGCGGCCTGCACGATCCGCCTGACGAAGTGGAAGTGGAGTTCGGTCTGAAGATGAACGCCGAGGCGGGGGCGGTGGTGGCTGCCGCCGGTGCGGAGGCCAACTACAAGGTCACGCTGACCTGGAAGCGAGAGCAGAAGAAGGATGACAAGAAGGCTTGAATCTGCCATTGTGCGCATCCGCGCATTGGAGATCACTGCCGCCCCCGGCATCGTCCAGGACGCGCTCCGCGACCTGGAGCTGATCCGCGCGGCGGGCATCAGGGACCTGGTGCCGGTGTTTGAGTTGCTGAAAGCAATGCCGCAAGCCACGCCCGATTAATGAGGTCGGTGGTGCTTATCTTGCCGTTTGTAGTCTTTTATGGTAGAATGTAACCACAATGCAATGGAGGTGCACGTTCATGTCCCAATTGACGGTCGGCGTTCGCGAGCTGAAAGAGCAACTGAGCAGCTACATCCGTCAGGTTGAGGCCGGGGCCACGGTGACCATCACCGTGCATGGCAAACCTGTCGGGCGCATTGTGCCCCTCAAGCAGCCGCTGGAGACCCGAATGCAAGAAGCACTTCAGACCGGATTGGTGGCCTGGAGTGGGCGCAAACTGACTCCCCGGGCCCCGGTGGCCCGCACACGCGGCGGCCAGATGGTGGCCGACCTGCTGCTGGAGGATCGGGAATGATCCTCTACCTGGATGCCAGCGCTTTGGTCAAGCACTACGTGGCCGAGCCGGGCTCGACCGAGGTGAACGAGGCGATATCCCAGGCGGAGGTGGTGAGCACGGCGCTTATCAGCCGGGCGGAGGTGGCGGCTGCTCTGGCCAAAGCGGTGCGCACCGGAGCGCTTACTCAAGAGGATGCGATGCATAGCCTCCAGGTTTTCAGGGATGAGTGGCCTGACCTGGTGCGGGTGCAGTTGACGGAGTTTGTGATCGCCCGCGCTGACGCTTTTGCCTGGGAGCACAGCCTGCGGGCCTATGACGCCGTCCATCTAGCCGCTGCATCCGTGTGGCAGGACACAGTAGGCGAACGGGTGACGCTGGCCACCTTCGATCGGCATCTGTGGACGGCCGCTCAACAGGTGGGATTGGCAGCCTATCCGGTTGATTTGCCTACGACGCTGGACAGGTGGAAAGACCACTGACCATAAGAGACCTCGGTGCTGCGTCTGCGGGCGGCGGGGTTTCGGTTATTCTGAAAGACGGTTGATGCTTTTGGGGGAATTCACCATGAAGGACGCGATGTGATTGGAAAAGCGGTGGGAGGGAGATTGCTCATGGAAGATGAAGAGACCTTTGGCATCTGGGAGGGACAATGCCAGGCCTGCGAAATGTGGGGGATGGTGAATGACTTGATGCTGTGTGAGGAGTGTGATGCCAGGGTTCAGCGCGACCTGATCCGCGCCCGTGATTGGGACTACGTGGTCGCTGCCTTTGACCTGGACGAGGAGAGCCGCGAACGGCTGCGGGCGGAGATCATCCGTCAATACGGCGCGAAAAATGAGCTGATCATTGACCAACAACCAAAACCACGCAAGCGGCGACGTCGTCACAGAAAATGAGCAGTGAAACGATCATCACCTGAAGCACATCACACATATCTGTGCTGCACCCTAACCTGGCAAAGCCAGAACCCAAGAAGGGTTGACTTGCCTCCAACTATGAAATCGGCTTATACTTGCTCAACACCACATCATTTGAGGAGTTGAGCAATGGCCGCCGTTCTCTTGTCCGAGAAGTACCAAGCTGACCTGCATGGGGTTTTGAACTGCTACGACCGCGTCATCATCAGCGGGAATGTGCATCCGCTGTGCTATGCCAAGGGAATGACAGGGTACTTGTACGCCAATAACATCCGCATCTTCGACTTCCCCGCGTTTGCCCAAGGTCTGCGTGATGACATTCGGAGTAATGCAGAAAGAATAGCCCAAGAGCATGGATTGGAGATCGAGTTCATTCGCAAGAGCCACTCGTTTCGCAAAGAAGACCGCATCCGCGAGATTCTGGAGTCGCGGGGGGATCATCCAGGCCTGGTCCACATCTTCTCTGTGATGGAACGATGCACTGCCTATTACCCGTGGCACGACAAGCAAACGCACAAAACCTTCGTCAAGAGCAGGCCAGGCAAATGCCTGCATTACTACTTCTACTTCATTGACGAGAACCTGGGGCTGTGTTACCTCCGTGTCTCTACCTGGTGTCCATTCCGCCTGCAGTTCTATTTCAACGGCCACAACTGGCTGGCCAACCGGTTGAAACAGCGCGGGGTGACTTTTGAGTTGCGGGACAACGCTTTTCTCCAGATTGAGGGTTTTGACCTGGCCAACCAACTGGCAGCCCAACTCGACATCAAAGCCCTGCACGCTACGCTGAACCGCTATGCTCCACAATACTGCCCCGTCGTTACGCAGCTAGGTCTGCAGTACAGTTGGAGCATCATGCAAGCAGAGTACGCCACCGACCTGGTCTTCAAGAGCCAAGAGGCGCTGCAAGCCTTCTACCCTCATCTCCTGGAAACCCTGATCCTGGCCGTCAAGCCAGATGATGTTGCCACCTTCCTGGGACGCAAACTGCATGGCAACTACCAAGGAGAGATGGGCAACCGCTTCAACGCCCGCTGGCTCGGTACCCGGATCAAGCATCAGATGGGGCCGGTCACGATCAAGATGTACGACAAGTTCAACATCGTCCTGCGTATTGAAACCACCACTAACGACGTTTCCTTCTTCAAGCAATACCGCCGGGTACATCATCGAGACGGCACCACCTCGACGCAGTGGGCAGCGATGAAGAAAATTATCTACAGCCTGCCTGCGTTGCGGGAATCTCTGCTGGCTGCCAACCAACGTTATCTCAAGTTCATCTCCGAGGTTGAGACCCCGGAGATCGGCGTGCAGAAGCTGCAGCAGTTGACAGAGACCAAAGAAGAAAACGACCACCGCTATAAGGGCTTCAATCTCCTCGCTGAGGAGGATGCCTCTGTGTTTCGCGCCCTGGTACGTGGTGAGTTCCTCATCAGCGGTTTCACCAACAAAGACCTGCGCCGACATCTGGACAAGACCTCGGCCCAAGTGACTCGCTTGTTGAAGCGCCTACGAGTCCACGGGTTGATCAAGAAGGTTGGCCGGCAGTACAAGTACTACCTCACTCAACTTGGCCGCCAGGTAGTCCTGATGCTCCTGAAACTGCGCGAGATGGTGGTCATCCCTGAACTCGCCTACGCCCAGGCATGATTTTCTTGCCCATTGTGCAAGGTACTAGAACAGAGAAAGTTGCACGGCTTCGGGTGGATTAGGATGAGCTTGTTCCAGTCGGCCATCACCCCGGATGTGCCAGACGGTAACACCACGCTCTAATAGCGTCTGGGTTATGAGATTGTGACGGTGACAGTGAAGCGGATCCTCCTCGCTACACATGATGGCAACTCGCTGGCCGCTGGCGGTCTCGATGAGTTGGTCAATGCTCTTTTGATACCAGGGCTTGTCCATGATCAGCTTGTCATGATATTCTCTGTTCACCTGTCCCACCACAAGAGGAACAGCGCTTCCATAATGGTTTACCGCACTCGGAGCAATATTTGGGTCCTGGTGGGTGTGGTTTCAGTCCTGTATCTCCCGCAACTCCACCTCTGTCAATCCCCACAGTTGCGCCGCCAGCCGGTCATTTCCTCCTGCCTGGGCATATTTCTTCACTGTGTACCACGGCGTAGGCGTCATCGCCGGGCGCTTCTTGACCCTCCCGCAGGCTCAGAGCCTGCGGGAGGTTGGCCCCGTTCCTCCAGGTACTCGCGCAAGGCCCGCCGCGCTTTGGCGTTCACCGGCACCCGCCGCTGTTTGCACCCTTTGCCGCGCACCGTCACCCAGCCGCTTCCCCCTCGAGAGCAGTTAAACCGTGCCCCGTCGGTGCTCAGCGGACTGTAAGGCCAGCAGCGCGACTTGCACTTGCCGTATCAGGTCTGCCGGTTTGGTAGAAGATGCAGTCAACTCTGCCGCCAACCCAGCCCTCTGCAGCCGTTGGCCAACTCCCCGGCTCAACTGCCACAACTGCTGCTTTAGCGCTCCCCAGTCGGCCAAATCGCGGGCAAAGGTTACCTCCTGGCTCACCGACCTGACCTCGTGTTCCATCACCACCGGACGCTCGTCAATCCCCCGCGACTGCCGGGCCATCTCCACGCCGTGACGGCCGAAGCGAGCCCGCAGCTCCTCCTCCGGCAGTTGCGCCAGTTCGCCCACCGTGGTCACCCCCATCGCGGCCAACCTGCCCGCCGTCACCGGCCCCACACCCCATAACACCTGCACCGGCAGCGGCGCCAGGAAAGCTGCCTCCTCCCCAGGCCGCACCACCGTCAGCCCACCGGGCTTGCCCCGCTCGGAGGCCACTTTGGCCAGCAGCTTGTTCGTTGCCACCCTCAGCGACGCCGACAAACCCACCTCCCCTTTGACCCGCTCCTGCAAGCTTCTGGACACCTCAACCCCTTCCTCCCAGACCGCTACCTGGCTGGTCAGGTCGAGATAAGCCTCGTCAATGCTCATCTGCTCCACCAGGGGCGATGTTTGATGCAGAATCGCCATCACCCGCCGCGAATACGCCCGGTAGAGATAATGGCGGGGCGGCAGCACGATGGCTTCGGGGCAGAGCACCAGGGCCCGGCTCATGGGCATCGCCGAGTGGACGCCAAAGGCCCGCGCCGGATAAGAAGCCGCAGCGACGACGCCCCGTTCCTCCGGCCGGCCCCCGACAAGCACCGGTTTGCCCGCCAGATTGGGGTTCTCCAGCACCTCGACGGCGGCAAAGAAGGCGTCCAGGTCCAGATGAACAATGACACGCGGCCGGTTGGACATCGTCATCCTTTCTCCCCAATACTTCCATCACACTGCATCCTCACCGGCCCTCGCACCACTCCCGCAGCCGGGCTTCGGTCTTCTGGTCGAGCTCCGTAGCCTGGACGTCCATCGAAATCGTTACCCCGTTCCCATTCACCTGCTGATGACGTGCCAGCAACACATCGAGAATTTGCAAGACAACGCGCTCATTCAGACCTGCTATCGCCGGGGCACTGCCCAAGTGTCGAATCCAATCAGCTATGTTCCCCCACGCACACGGGCAGTCCCTCGTGATGTCGTAAGCGGCTTCAGGATGGGTAAAAACCAGGCCCCCTTTGATCTCAGCCACCACCGGCAGGGCAGCCACCAAACGGGGAGCGTGACGGCGCAACGTCTCCGCCACGTCATCGGCCATCCGTCGCCACTGCTGATCGGGCGGCTGCTCCACTTCCTTCACTTCTGTCACCGGGACTCCGCCGGGCTTGTAGTACGACTTAACGTGCGACCATCGCCCGTGGCGATAACTGATTTTACCACTCCAATACTTGACCTCAAAGACCCACACACCTTTCGGCCCGACCAACATCACGTCCACATCGTCGCCGGGCCGTTGCTGCAAGCGATAGATGATGTAGGCCGCATCATCCCCGGATCTCTGTAATTCCCTGACGAAATTTTACTCACCCGTAGCTCCCTCGTAGGGCTTGTTGGCCGGCAAATGGCCGTGAAGCTTCTGTCGCCAGAGCAGCAGCAGGTGAGGGAACAGACTGGCTCTCAAGGACCCATGTAAAGGGTGCGGGGGCAGCTTCGGCGCTGAAATGATTGCTCTCCACAACCAAATGATTCCCAATAGCCCCCCGCTCATCGCCCCCGCCACCAAGAGCAAGAACCCTGAACAAACTGATGTGCTCTCCAGCACAAGTCCTAGAAGGCACACGAGGCTCGCCACAACAAGACCAATAACCACCTTCGGAGTGAAACCCGCCATCTGCTGACGGTGTCGAACCCTGGCCAGGTCGTAGGCCGCTCGCCGGCGCGCGTAAGCGGCCAGCAGACGGTGGCGCCATTCGCTCCGCAAATGTAAATCAGCCTCGCGCACCCGGTCGTAACCTTTAACCAGGTCTGTCAGGCGGTTGTCCAGGAGAATCATCGGCGCTTCCTCACACTGGATTGTAGCCGGTCATCAACCCGTGGCCCCACTCACAACGCCGTCGTCGGCAATTGCCATAAAAAGGAAAGGATGTTATAATTTATCTGAAAGGAGCGCAGCGATGGTCACAGTACGATTCTCAAAAAAGGAGTATCTGATCCTGCCTGAATCATTGGGGCGTACTCTGGGCCTGCGTGAGGGCGACCGCGTCGAAGTACAACGACAGGATGACGTACTAAGGCTCCGGCGCAAAGACACCGTACGCTCCCCCGGACCGCTGACCGACCTGTCCAGGATTGTGACTTCCTCACGGCCGGTGGGCTCAGTGGACGTGGAAAGATTCATGGACAAACACGGATACGAGCAGATATATGGCCGCTCTGATCCTCGACTTTGATGACCCCCTACCCAGACGGATTTACTGGGATGCCAGCTTCCTGGTTCATGCTGTCTATCCGGCCGGGCGCTATCACCAGGAGTGCTACAACTTTCTGGATCGGCTGAGCGATGCCAGGGAGACCCTCTCTTATATCTCCACCTTGGCTCTGGATGAGGCAATCTTCACCCTGATTCAGTTGAAAGTGGTAGAGGACCATCCAGGGCGAGGATTCTGGGACATTTACCGCGAGAACCCACAGATCATCCAACCGTATCTGGGAGAATTGCGTGCGTTGGTAGATCGTCTTTCCATTGATCCACGCATCCGGGTTGTGAGCGCAGCACCCGAATCTATGTCTGTAGCTTTGGATTACATGGGAAGCTACTCTCTTCTCCCCCGCGATGCCTTGCACCTGACCATCATGGCTCACTATGGTGTGGACGATATTGTGACCACCGATGACGACTTCTTGCCTGTGGAGGGGTTACGCATCTACACTTGCAATCCCACGATCCTTTCGCGATAGGTTGAGAATCCGGACCACAGATTCACACCATCCTCACCATCCCCTGCTCATTCAGAGTACCGACGCGGACCTGTGATGAGGTCCGCAGCAAGCACCCCGCCGCTCCAGTGCGACCGGTAAATGCAGTGTGAACCGACCTCCTCATCCTGAGGCACGCCCATCAGCGGCGACGTTTTTTGCGCTTGCTTTTCTTTTTCCGCGTCCCAGGAGCCTGTCGGGTAAGATGAGCATCAACCCTCCCATGCGAGATGTTGGTGAACTCCACCAACGGGATTGGATTGTCATCGTCCCCCAGGGGCAGATAGCTTTGCTCTTCCGGCACAGCATCCAGTCCACAATGCCCGCTATAGTGAATTCGCTGCCGATGTCCCAATAGGACAGACTGTGCTGGAGTATCTTGCTCATATTTGCCGGGTCTATGACCACGGTGGGACAGCGGGTGCAGAACCAGCCAAAATCGCTGGGGGATGGTTCATTTTCTGGAGGAAATAGGTTTACACTTTTGAGGCCCAGAGAAATTCTCAAGAGCTACGCCCTGTACCCAGATCCAGCGGGCAAGTCAGCCCGCCGGGGCGACCGCAAGGGGTCCCACATTATTTAATCATGCGTTTCTCGGCTCGGGCGACCTCTTTGTCAACGAATATCCAACGAATAAACGAATAAACCGCGGCGATGGTTATTCGTTTATTCGTTCCGCCATTCGTTGACAGTATGCTGCCTGATTAAAATGTCAACCGATTCTGAACCATCCCATCGCTGGCGGCGATAAACGAATCGGTGATCTCGCTGCCACGCTTGGTGACGACCAGGTATGTCTGGTAGCTTTGCTGCAGGGAACCACCACAGCGAGGGCAGTGACCGGGGCGATCCTGAAAGGACTTATAGATGCACTCGCGGGGCTCGGTGATGTCAACTAGGGGGTTCCGCCTTGGGCGGAGAAGGTTTCTCTTCCGCCTGTTCTGGTGGGGCAGTTGAACGTCGTTTCCAAGGTATCGGTAGTTTCATGATGCACTCCGTTCTCTGAACGTGGTCGTTACCACCCCCAACTCCGGATTCGGCTGGCCGTTGAGCCCGATTTGTCCTACCTCGGCGAGTATAACTTGATGCCCCTCTGGTGGCCTGCACTTCTCCAGATACAAGGATACCAATGGCGGAGTATGCGACACAGCGTTTGGATCATCTGGGTATCGTGG
>JANLFX010000073.1 GCA_024653325.1 Anaerolineae bacterium | reverse complement strand
AGGTCTCCGCGGCCAGGGCACAGCAGCAACTCGCCCCCAAAGTGAAATACACCCCGCCTGCAGCCAAAAGTTGCCAGTTTTTCCAATTGATGCTATAATTTCAAATCCTAAAAGGCGATGACGGAGAGGAGTAAGCGGAGGGAACTCGCCAGGGAGAAAGGGTCAGCGATTGAGAGCCCTTTCCGAGGGAAGCCCGCCGAAGTTCGCTCCCGAGCCGACGGGGGAAACGGCTGGTGTCATCTGTCCAGCCGGAGTAGTCCGCTCCGGAAGCCCACCGTTAACAGGGCGGCCAGTCGTCGGAATAGGCCGGCTGCTGGCGGAACGAGAGGGCCTGCCATCTCAGGCCAAGCAGGGTGGTACCACGGGAGTGAGAGCTCTCGTCCCTGAGGGGACGAGAGCTTTTTGTTGTAAGACAGGATGTTATCTTGTCCTACAAATGCAACCAATACCGTTAACAAGGAGTGAGGAAATGCTTGATAAGTTACGGGAACTGCAGGATCAGGCACTGCGTGAGTTGGAAGCTGTGAGCGATTCACAGTCGTTGGAGCAATGGCATACTGCGCATCTGGGCAAGAAGAGCGCCCTGAACCAGGTACTGCGCAGCGTGGGTCAATTGCCCAAAGAGGAACGGCCCATTGTGGGCCAGCGGGGCAACGAGGTCAAACTGGCCCTGGAAGCAGCCTATGAACAGCGGGTTCAGGCTCTCAAAGCCCAGGAAATTGCCCAGGCACTGGTGGCGGAAAGCATAGACGTGACCCTGCCCGGGCGGCCAGTGTCCCTGGGACGGCTGCACCCCAGCACCCAGGCCCTGCGTGAAATCTATGCTATCTTCGCCGAGATGGGCTTCCAGGTGTATGACGCGCCGGAGGTGGAGACCGACGAGCTGAACTTCGGATTGTTGAACATGCCGCCACACCACCCGGCCCGCGATATGTGGGACACTTTCTACACCACCCGTCCGGGTGTTCTCCTGCGCACGCACACCTCGCCAGGACAAATCCGCGTCATGCGCGAACGGTGCCCGGAGCCTATCCGCGTTATCCTGCCCGGCAAGTGCTACCGCTACGAGCAGGTCACCGCCCGTTCGGAACACCAGTTCTACCAGGTGGAGGGTCTGGCGGTGGGCCGGCGCATCACCCTGACCGATCTGAAGGGCACGATGGCTGAGTACGCCCGCCGCGCGTTTGGCGCAGATCGTAAGATGCGCTTCCGGGGCAGCTATTTTCCTTTCACCGAGCCCAGCGTGGAAGTGGACATGGACTGCATCATCTGCGGCGGCGCAGGTTGCCGGGTGTGCAAGTACACCGGCTGGCTGGAGATCGCTGGCGCCGGCATGGTCCATCCGCAGGTGCTGCGCAACGGCGGCTACGACCCCAGCATCTATAGCGGCTTCGCCTTTGGCATGGGCGTCGAACGACCGATGATGCTCAAACACAACATTGACGACATCCGCTACTTCTACAGCAATGACATCCGTTTCCTGCAGCAGTTTGGATAGCAGATAGAAGGGGTATACGATCATGAAAGTGCCATTAAGCTGGCTCAAAGATTACGTAGACATAGACATGCCCGTTGAAGACCTGGCCGAACGGCTGACCCTGGCCGGCCTGGAAGTGGAGGCCATTGAGCGCATCGGAGCGAACTGGGACCGCGATAAAATCTTCGTCGGCCAGATCATCAGCGTGGACCCGCACCCTGACGCCGACCGGTTGACCCTGGCCACGGTGGACTACGGGGCCGGCCAGCCGTTGACGGTGGTCACCGGCGCGCCGAACGTGAAGGTGTACGAGGGGGCCATGCCCGCTCACCCGCTCAAGGTCGCTTTCGCCGTCGTCGGCGCGCAGCTCATTGATGGCCACTACGACGACGGGCGATTGCTCAAGCTAAAAGCGACCAAGATACGCGGTGTCCGTTCGGAGGGGATGGTTTGCTCCGAGAAGGAACTGGGCCTCTCGGACGAGCACGAGGGCATCCTTTACCTGCCCGCTGATGCACCGGTGGGCATGCCCCTGGCCAATTACCTGGGCGATGTCGTGCTGGAGTTCGACATCAAGGGGCCTTTCGCTCACCTGTATTCCGTCATCAGCATCGCCCGCGAGATAGCCGCCCTCACTGGCAAGCCGTACCGCCGTGACGTGCTCACCATCCTGGAGCGGGAGCCGGTGGAGATCGTTCCCCAGGCCCCGTTTCTGGAGCTGGAAATCGCCGATCCGGAGTTGTGCCCGCGCTATTCGGCGGCGCTGATCCGCGGGGTAAAAATCGGCCCCTCGCCTTTCTGGATGCAGCAGCGACTGATCCGCGCCGGGATGCGGCCCATTAACAACATCGTGGACGTCACCAATTACGTAATGCTGGAGCTCGGCCAACCCTTGCACGCTTTCGATTATGCGTGGTTGCGGCCTCGACCCGGCGGCGACAAGCCGGCCATCATTGTCCGCCGCGCCCACCCAGGTGAGCGGATGACCACCTTGGATGGGGTCGAACGCAATCTGGATCCCGAAATGTTGCTCATTACCGATGGCGGTGGCCCGGTGGCTATCGCCGGAGTGATGGGCGGGCTGGAAAGCGAGGTCACCGAGAACACCACCGACGTGCTCCTGGAATCAGCCAACTTCGACTTCATCAATAACCGCCGCACCTCCCAAATGCTCAAACTCAGCAGCGAAGCCGCGACCCGGTTCGGCCGACGAGTTGATCCGGAGCTGACCGTCAAAGCCCTGGCCCGGGCTGGTCAGTTGATGGCTGAACTGGCCGGGGGCACCGTCGAACCGGTGTACGGTGACCTGTATCCAGGTCGCGCCGAGCCACGTACCATCACTCTTGATCCGGCCTACGTGGGATGGATCCTGGGCATTGAAATACCGGTGGCCGAAATGATCCGCATCCTGGAGTCACTGGAGTTCCAGGTGGAGACTTCCGGAGAGACAAATGGCGAGTTGAAAGTGACCGTGCCCAGCTATCGGCTGGACGTGGACATCCCGGCGGATTTGGTGGAGGAAATAGGGCGTGTCTGGGGTTACGATCGCCTGCCTGCCACCTTGATCGCCGACGAACTGCCTCCTCAGCGCGGTAATCCGGCCCTGGAGGGCGAGGAAAAGGTGCGCGACGTGCTGGTGGGCTGCGGTTTGCAGGAGGTAATTACCTACTCATTGGGTAGCCTGGAAGATTTTGCCCGGTTGCATCCTGGTGGGAAGCAGCTCAATCCCGGTGAGTACGTGCGCATCGCCAATCCGCTATCCAGTGAGCGCGAATTCATGCGTCAGACGCTGATGTCCAACTTGCTGGATACTATACGTGACAACCTGCGTTACACGGAAAGGATGGCCGTTTTTGAGATCGGGCGGGTGTATCGGCCTCGCCCCGATGAGGTCTTACCCGCCGAGCCCCGCCGCCTGGCTATCGCCATGACCGGCCCGCGCACCGAACGCTCATGGCTGAGTGGAGATCCCGGCGAGCTTGATTTCTACGACCTGAAAGGCGTGGTTGAAACTCTGTTAGCCCATCTGGGGCTGGGTGAAAACAGTGCCTTTACCCCGGTCGAGCATCCCACCTTCAAGCCTGGCCGCACGGCCGCTCTGACCGTGAACGGGGTGGAGGTGGGAGTGATGGGTGAGGTACATCCCCTGGTCTGTGAAGCGTTCGGCATGGCGGGACGGCGAGTATGCCTGCTGGAGTTTGATTTGGAAGTGCTGCTCGAACAGCGGGGGCCAACGCGCTTTATGCAACCCATCTCACGCTTCCCGGCGGTGATCCAGGACCTGGCTGTGCTCGTGGACGAGGACGTTCCAGCCAGCCGCGTTGAGGAGACCATCAAGGCAGCAGGCAGCTCACTCCTGCGAAACGTTCTCCTGTTCGACCTGTATCGCGGGGAGCAGATACCTGCTGGCAAGAAGAGCCTGGCCTATTCCCTGACCTATCAGGCTGATGATCGTACCCTCACCGATGAGGAGGTGGCCCGGGTCCAGGCCCGGATCGTTCGCCGTTTGGAGCAAGAGTTGGGTGCGCGTCTTCGTGTTTGATGTAGGACGGGTTGGCAACCCGTCCTATCCGCTGCCAGTTGTGTTCCAGGCGGCAATGGGGTATAATATGATTCAGGAAACGTCTGCTCTCAACTCATACAGAGCCCCGAACATTCGGCAAGGTAACAACTGCCGCTACAGAAACAGGGGAGGTGTCGCATGGTTTCTATCGAGTTTTTGAAGAAGATTGCCCTGCTTAACGGCCTCACGGACGACGAAATAACGCGCATCGCCCAGATATGCCGGGAAAGGGTGGTCAATCGGGACGATGTTATTGTGGAGGAAAATGCCCCCAGCGATGCCATGTACATTATCCACGAAGGGATGGTTGAGGTGTTGCTGGAACCGGGTAAAGTGACACCGGAAGCCCTGGCTGCCCCGGCTCCCACGCCCTTATTGGCTCTGGGGCGGGGCCAGGTGTTTGGCGAGATGGGTCTGGTAGACAGCGGTGCACGATCGGCGACCGTGCGCTGTGCAGCAGACAACACGCGCTTGTTTGCCATTGGCCGCGATGACTTCTTGCACCTGTGCGAGGAGGACACGCGCATCGGCTATGTAGTGATGCGTAACATTGCCAGAGACCTTTCCTTCAAGCTGCGGGTGCGGAATTTGGCCTGGAAGTAACACCCGAGCATTGCCGCTGGGAGGGATGCCGTCATGATCTATAATGTGAGTTACGTAGTGCTGGGTGGAGATCATCCCGGCCGGATGCAGAGTCAAGACAATCAACCACGTGTTGGCGAGAAAATACAATTGGGTGATCTCCTGGTGGAGATCGTTGAGGTCCGGGAGCTCATGCCGCCCATGGGTGATTTCGCCTATCTGCACGTCACCTGTCGGCCAGTAAAGGCTGAGCAAGAGAAGTAAGCCGTCGGCTGGTCAGGCTCAAGGGGGGCACGTAGGCCAGGTTATCACCCGGCTCACAACAAGTCACTCCCCGTATTTCCCGGAGTCTTTGTGGTTCACAAAGAAGTAGGCAAAAAGTGGGGGGCGCTGGCGCGCGTTCCTGTCTACACCGATCAGTAGCGGGCGTTTTGCTCAGAGGGGAGGAAATAACATGGCTAATGAGACACGTCTGTCTGTGACCAACCAGCAAATGATCACTGCTATCTATAAAGTGGCGAAAAGCGTTGGCCGCGACGGCTGGAACCTGCTTACTAAAGCAGGCCTGACGGGCCTGGTTCGGGATCGGCAGGGCCAATACCAGGGCCCGGGTATCGAGGACCTGCCCGGGCTGACAGCCCAAGAAAAGTCACTATTGCGCGAGGCTTTGGGCTTACCGGTGGAGACCGGGGTCCCTGGTGTTCCTACCACGTCTGGTGAGGCTCCAACTGCCCCTGCCCAGTTCACTCATCAGCAATTGATTACCGCGATTTACAAAGTGGCCCAGGCGGATGGATTGAGTGGATGGAGTCTTCTTGAGTCTGCCAAGCTGACTTACCTGGTACAAAATCGGCAGGCGATTTACAGCGGCACGGCGATTGATGACCTGCCGGGCCTTTCGTCCGCCCAGAAGGCGCGGTTGAAAGCCGAATTGGGATTGCCAGTGGGGGCCGCTCTACCCACCCCACCCGCCGCTCCCACCCCTACCCCGGCGCCGACCCCCACACCTGCTCCAACACCCACTCCTACCCCGACACCGGCGCCGACCCCCACACCTGCTCCAACACCCACTCCCACCCCGACACCGGCGCCTGCCCCAACTCCAGCACCGACGCCAACTCCGTCACCGGCTCCAAGGTTTACCAACCAGGAAATGATCAATGCCATCTATGCAGTGGCGCGCGCGACCGGTCAGCAGGGGTGGACTCTTCTCAGTCGAGCTGGGTTGACACATTTAATTCAGGACCGGCAGGGAATATACCAGGGTCCGGACATTGATGTCCTGCCCGGCCTTTCCGCCGCCGAGAAAGCTCAACTGAAAGCGGCTTTGGGGCTGCCCACCGAAGCGGCTCCTGTCGGCTTCGAGAGTGAAATCAAATGGCAGGGGCCCTCGCCCAACCAGGAGTACACGCGCTATGGCTATCCTATTGAGATGATCGTCTTACATTACACCGCTAGCGGCAGCACGGCAGGCACGGTTTCCTGGTTCATGAACCCGGACAGTCAGGTGTCGGCTCATTATGTTGTCGGACGTGATGGCGAGATCGTCCAACTGGTCAAGGATGAATACCGGGCCCACCATGCTGGCCAGGGACCGTTAGCCGGGCAGAGCGAGGAGATAGGGGAGAAGCGCCGTCAGCGCAACAGGACTATTCAGCCTAACAATCGTTCATTGGGCATTGAAATAGTCAATTGGGGACCGCTGGAAAAGCGTGAGGGCAAATACTATACCTGGATGGGCAATGAATGTCCTGGGGAGGTGGTATCCAAGGGTGGAAGGCACTGGCAGGCGTACACCGAGCCTCAACTCGCCAGCGTGATCAGACTGGTTACCTATCTTTGTAAGAAGCACAACATCCCGGCGCAATACCCGCCCGCGGGGCCCGGCACATTCGAACCTGATGACAGCAAACTGGCCACTTTCAAAGGCATCTTGGGACACAGTGCCCTGGACGATCAGAAACAGGACCCAGGCCCGCACTTTGACTGGGACCGCCTGCTGGCTGGTGTACAAGAGGGCCTGAGGACGTGAGGCGGGTCAGGTGACAGTCACCTTTGAAGTGACTGTCATCCCCCCCATCGCCGCCACCCAGTGATTATGATTAGCTGAGGCCCAATTTCAATCAGTCACGAGGAAAGGACAACCCATGGCCACATTTCAACCGTTTGACATGGAACGCATGATGTCCAAGTGGGAGAACGTCGTGGCATACAACCTCTCGGAGAGCGGCGTGTACCCCGCCACCATTCGTGAGTTTGTGGACGATCCGGCGGTGATCGAAGAACTGCTGAGTACTGAACTGAACTATCCCCAGGCCAACGGCATCATCGAACTGCGGGAGCGGATCGCCGCCCTCTATCCCGGTGCAGCTCCCGATAACGTGCTGGTCACGGTCGGGTGCGCCGAGGCTAACTTCATCGCCCTCCAGACCCTGCTGACGCCAGGGGACGAGATGGTGATGATGCTGCCCAATTATATGCAGATTTGGGGCATCGCCCACAATTACGGCATGCGTCTCCATACCTTCCACCTCAGAGAAGAACGGGGCTGGGCTCCCGACCTGGACGAGTTAAACGACGCCGTCTCGGAGAAAACGAAACTGATCGCCGTCTGCAACCCGAACAATCCCACGGGCTACATTCTCACCGAGGAGGAGATGGATGTCATTGTGGCTGCCGCCGCGCGAGTGGGAGCCTGGTTGCTGGCTGACGAGGTGTACAGCGGTGCGGAGCGGTTGACCGATACCCAAACGCCCTCATTCTGGGGCCGTTACGACAAGGTGCTGGCCATGGGCAGTCTGAGCAAAGCCTATGGTCTGCCGGGGCTGCGGATCGGCTGGGTGGTAGGACCGGTGAATACGGTGGATGATATCTGGGCGCGCCACGAGTATACCACTATCAGCGCTACCATGCTGTCCAATAAACTGGCGAGCATCGCCCTGTCGCCCCAGGTGCGGCCCCGCCTCGTTCAGCGAGCCCGCGATTACATCCGCCGTGGGTTTCCCATCCTCGAGGCCTGGCTGGAAAGCCACCAGGGAGTTTTTACCCTGATTCCACCCCAAGCCGCCGCCATCGCCTTCCCCCGCTATCACCTCGACGTCAACTCGACCAGGCTGGTAGAGCGCCTGATACACGAAAAGAGCGTGTTCATCGTGCCAGGGGACCATTTTGGGCTGGATCATCACCTGCGGATCAGTTTTGGCCTGCCACCGCACTATCTCCGGGCGGGGCTGGACCGCATTCACGAGTTGATGGTCGAACTGCAGTAAGGAGCCATGAATGTCGCCAACCACGTACACCGAAACTGACAAAGCAGAACGCATCATCGCCGTCTTCGGCGGGTCGGGCGTGCCGGAGGGAACGCCGGTCTACGAGGACGCGCGGCGATTGGGACGATTGCTGGCCCAGGCAGGCTACGCAGTGATGAACGGCGGGTATTTTGGGACCATGGCTGCTGTCAGCCAGGGAGCACATGAAGCCGGCGGACGGGTGATCGGCGTTACAGTGCGCATTTTCAACCTGCAGCCCAATCCCTGGCTGGACGAGGAGCGGCTGATGGATGCTTATCTGCCCCGCCTTGTCCACCTGACTACCGTACCCGATGGTTACATTGCCGTGCAGGGTGGGGTCGGCACGCTGACCGAGATGAGCGTGGTGTGGAGCCTGCTACAGACGGGTTCCATACCCCGCCGCCCTTTCATCCTCATGGGTGAGCACTGGATGCGCATCCTGGACGTGTACCGCCAGGAGACAACAATGAGAGAACGAGACTTGGCTCTGGTACAGGTAGTCACTACGCCAGAGGAGGCGGTGGACATCCTGTGCCGCCAACTGCGAGGTGACAGTCACCTCAGGAGCATTTCATGCCTACCGACGCTCTGAGTCCAGACGCTATCGAAACCGCACTACGCCAGCGGCAACTCCCCATACTCGCTGGCAGACTGCCACCCGGCGAGTTTGTGATGCCTGATTACGACGGCCTCTGCCTGGCCAACATTCCGGCTACCGTCGCGGCCATATTGCACGGTGAGCTGCCTGGCGCGTGTCCTCCCCTCCACCCCGAACTGTGGCGTGGTTGGGCGGATGGTGTGCGCCGGGTGATTTTGCTGCTGGTAGACGCGGTCGGCTACCTGCAATTGCGAGAAGCTATGGCTCGCGGAGACGTGCCAGCCTGGAATCGTCTGGCCGAGCGAGGAGCTTTCTTTCCAATTACCACGGTTTTCCCCTCCACCACCAACGCCCTCCTCACCACTCTGTGGACCGGCTACTCCCCCGCCGCTCACGGTCTGCTGGCTTACGAGCTTTACCTGCGCGAGTTCGGTGTAGCGGCCAGCGCCCTCTTTTTCTGGCCGGTAGCCTACCATCGGCACGATTTGCTAGTGGAATGGGGGCTCAAGCCAGAGGACTTCGTTCCCGTACCGGCCGTAGGCAACATACTCAGCAAACAGGGCATCACCGTGCGCACGTTCCTCCGCGAGACCTACGCTGAATCCGCCCTCTCGCAAATGCACCGACGGGGATTAGAGCAAATTGATAGCTTCGTGGACGCCTCCGACTTGTGGGTTGGCCTGCGCCGCACGCTCAGCGAGCATCAGGCCGGACGCCTGTTAATTAGCGCTTACTGGGACGTGGTGGACGGCATCGGTCACAAATACGGTCCCAACGACGACTCCTGGCCCATAGAATTGCGCAGCATCGGCCACATGCTGGAACAGGAATTCCTGCCACGGCTTACCGCCGCTGAACGCGAAGACACGCTACTCATCATCACCGCCGACCATGGCCTGGTGCCCACCCCGCCCGAAGCAGCCATCAAACTGGACGACCATCCTACCCTGCGTGACGCGCTCCTCATCCCGCCGCTGGGCGAGTCACGGACACCGTTTTTCTATCCCCATCCAGATCAACACGAAACCGTGCGCGATTACCTGACCGGGCAATTGAACCATGCCTTTATCATCCTGGAACGAAACACCGTGCTGGAAAGCGGGTTGCTGGGGCCGGGGCCCATCTACCGCGAGACGCCTTACCGCCTGGGAGATTTGGTGGCCCTGGCGCGGGGAAAACATTACTTGGCCAAGCAGGAGAAATCCTTGAAAATGCTGGGCCGGCATGGGGGATTAAGTCCGGCGGAGATGCTAGTACCGTTGTTTATCACCCGATTAGATTCGTAGGACGGGATGACATCCCATCTTACGTTATGGAGGTAGAGGCACGTGAGCGAGGAAATGGACATGCCCCAGCGCTGTCCCGTTCTGGTGGCGGTGATAAACAATCTGCGCGATTTCGAGATAGCCCGCGACCAGGGCTGGTATCGCATCCCGGTGGCGCGCGCGCCACGCCGTCTGGGCGCGGACTATCTGGCCTTTTATCAGACCAAAGCCTTCGGAGCGGAAGCCTGGGCAGTGAACTATTATGCACCTGTATTACGTGTGCGCCTGGCCCGTCGCCGGGACCTGCTCCCTGCCGAGGCCGACCATCCTCGTGCCAACGATGCCTATTACAAAATCGAGATCGGCCCTCTGCAACGCCTGCCCCGCCCCATTCCCAGTCTCCGTCTGCGGCGGATCACATTTATTTGTACCACCCTGCAAAGGTTGCTCAGCGCTGAGGAGATCAACGACTTATGGCTGGGCAGCGAGGAAGAGGAGTGCCTGTGGACCGCCTTTCGTGAAAACGGCATCACCGCTGAGCGGCGGTGGGGTTTGCGTGAGGAAGACGACGAGGAGTACACGGTGGATTTCGCTTTGTTTTGCCGCGAGGGGCGGGTGGCCGTGCTCTGTGAGGAAACAACATGGCAGACGGGACTCGTCCTGCGCGAAAAACCTTTAGAGGATTACGACCTGAACACTGCCGGGTGGACCACCCTGCGTTTCACCGCCCGCCAGATAACCCGCTCGCTGCCGAACTGTCTGGCCGCCGTGAGGCAGGCTATCGCCGAACGGGGTGGGCTCACCCCATTACCATCACCGCCGAATCACATTGAAATCCTGTAGCTGCCCATCAGCTACACCGCCGCAGTTGGTCATTGAATCATTGGATTTCCAGTATCTCAATCGTACCCCACTCGGCGTCCATGAAAATCATGCGATGGCGCAGAAGCTCCCCCCGTCCTAGCAGAATCTTCATCACTTCCTGTACCTGCCAGGCGGCGACCATCATTGGTGTGGCTGCCGGACAACCCAGCTCAGCCTCGGCACCCTGGGCCGGCACCTCACCGTTGCCGTACAGGGCGTGCAGACCTGCATCCCCTGGCAGGATGGTCATCACCTGGCCCACACATCCGGCGATGGCCCCGTGCACCAGGGGAATGCCCAATCGCTGCACACCGTCCTGCAACATCAGCCGCGTTGGCAGGCGATCCAATGCATCCACCACAACATTTGCCCCGTTCAGAACGTTTTCCATGTTCTGCGGCGTCAGGTACACCGGGTGGGCGATCACCTCGACGGCTTCGTTGATGGCCCTTACTCGCGCTTTTGCCGCCTCCGCTTTCGATTGAGCCAGGAGAGCCTCTGCGCTGAGGACCTGGCGGTTAAGATTGTGATCCGTGAAAGTATCGCCATCTACAGCGATGATCCGCCCCACCCCCATGCGGGCCAATGCCTCGACCACATTGCCGCCCAAGCCACCCAGGCCGACCACAGCCACGGTCGAATTCAGCAGCTTGATCTGTCCCTCCAGGCCCACGGTTCCGTAACTGCGCAGATAACGACGGGGCAACACTCCGGCCCTCAGGGCGGCCAACTCCGCCTCGCGCCGCGAGAGACCAAATTCTCTTTCCAGTTCCTGCACCGCCGCCAGGGTGATCACCGGCACGTCATTGACCATCTCGACCAGAGCATCTATTCGTGCTTTTATCTCCACGTCCATAATTGACTCCTCTCCATTAGAAAAAGGTGCAACGCACTTTGCAAGCGCATTGCACCCTTGCACTTTCGTTCATACCCCCTCACCCGGCCTTGTTCCTATCCACCACTGGTTTGATGCCCTTGTACACCTGCTTTCCAGCCAGGGTTCGCAAGATGGTTTCAGGCGTATGTCCGCTGAGGATCCGGGATAACTCGGTTGGGCTGAGAGGTGTGTTACCGTTTGCCAGGAAAACGCGAAAAACAGCGGTGGTAAGCGGTGTATGTTCGTCAATGTAGTTCGGCAAAAGGCTGCAATGGGTGCGTAAGGTATGCCATAAACCGTCTACCTGAGATACCTCTCCCGTGTCCGGATCTATCCAATCAATGAGTTCGGCGCCCATATGAGTGGTGTACACGGCCTGGCACTCCGGGCAGAGCTGATCGTGCAGAAACACGCGCAAATTACGGCCCTCGCGTTCCCACCAGTCGAAATCTATGTGAAACTTGGTATTGACATCCGGCTTAATCCACTTCCCCATAGTATCACCTCACCGCGCTCAATCGGCGTGTTTCTCCACGCAGGCTCTCATCATAAATCCAGTATCCACCACCCACCGCCTGGAAACAAGACTGCTGAGCCAGTTCGGCGAAGATCGGGCCGGGCGGACAGCGGCGTATGATGTTTACCACCGCATACAGCGTTTTGGCGTGAACCGTACCCTGAGGGCTCAATTTAGCCACTTCTGGGAAGACCTCGCACATCACTTCAAAGATGGATTTTCTTTCTTCTTCGTTCTTTACCCACAGCTCATCCACGCGAGTTTCGTCAACTTCGCCAACAATCATCAACTCGTCGTATTCGCAGGATATGGGCACCTTCCGCATTTCGAACACCAGCCGGCCGTCCTCCACATTAGCCACCCGCACCCACTCTCGCTTCATCCGACGTGGCATATAATCCACGTTCACGACCAGGGGATCCCCGGTGCGCTCTAGCTTGACGTACCCACCCGCCGGGATCCCGTGAGTTTTGTACCATTCCTCCAGACCATATACATAATTATACTGATGGACAACCCAACCAGGCATTTCCTTGCCAGTGCTGCGATCCACAAAAGTGATGCGCGTGTGTTGAGTGCTGCCTCGTGGGAAGAACGGACGCGTGCGGACCATCAAAGGCAGTGTACCAACCCGGCGGTGAGGGTAATTGAGGGTGATGATCACCGAGTCCTCGACCAGGGCTGGCGGAGCGATAAGAGATGTGTATTCGTCATCAATTTGTCGTTCCAATTGCAGCAGGTCCTCGATTAAAGAGCTGCGTTCATAAGGCTGCGGAGTGTACAGCAGCCTTCGCGGTGGATAAATCACTTCTGGGGGTTCCAGTCGCCGCAGGTACCATAATACCTGCCCCTCGTACCCCACGTCATCGAAGCGTGCATCGCGGGAAAGGGCGTAATTCAGGGAGAAAAACAGGGCATCGGGACTGGCCTCGGTGGGCAAGTCTATTTCTCGCAGTAACGCCTCAGTAGACATTGGGCGGTTGTTGACGTCCAGTACGGCCTCGGCGATGTTGCGATGGCCAACATGTACGTCCACCAGTACCGCCTGGGGCAGCCATTGGTCACCAAAATGAGCAAACGCCGTTCCAGCCGATAGATGCTCCAGCAATCGCTGTTGGACAATCGAGCCATAGAGTTTATACAATTCCTCAGCAGAGAACAAGTGGTTTTCGGCCTCCGGGGCCAGATTCAAACGATGCGGTTGCTGCAGTTGGGCAGCGAACTCGCGTTCCTCGTCTTGTCCCTCCAGGCGCACCCGGATTACCCTAAAATCGCCATACTCGGGGTTGTATCCTTCTCGCTCGCCGACAACGGTACCCACTGCAAAATCGAGCGCAGGGAATACCACCTGTTCGCCTATAGTGTAGCTAGCCTGGGGTTGATACACTGTCTCCCGCGCCAATTCCCGTCGGATGGAGGCCTCTTCCCGGTCGCACCGCCCCTGGATCAAAGCTAATGTCAGCTCCTGGATAGTGCGCGGCGATTCATCTTCCACGAACAGGTTGTAGAGATGCTCCAGGTCTTCAGTGTCTACCGCGAACTCTTTTTTCCAGAAATTCTCTGATTGCGTTTTTCGCTGAAACACCCTTCTAATCCTCCTCCAACACCGATTACAATCCAATCCTATTCTAGTTCTCGGTACAAAAACCGCTCTAACCCCCGTCTCGGGGGCGTCCCATACAGGAAATGCCCTCTTTTTGACACGGTTTTGCGCCTAAATCGCCCCCGGGACGGGGGCTGAGAGCAACTGGAAATAGTTTTGTAGCGGAAACTATTCTACCATCATATTCGGGCGGGAAGGTGCATTAATTATACCAATATTCCAACGCCTTGACAAGTAGAGCAAAGTTTGGATCAAAACCATTGACAATCCACTGATTTGATGATACAATGAAAATCAAAATTTTTGTTACTCACGCTTGGCGTTGGTCTCCTGACCCCGCCAAGCGCATAAATGGGGGCACCAGGATGGGAAAGGAGGCTAATGCGGCTCACAGCAGTTCGGTGTAGACCTAGGGGTTAGCGCCGGTTTTCTGTGAATACGCGGCGCGGTTAGGATTAGCCCATACGCACGTAGTCATGAAGGAGTGCGGCAATGGAACAAAAAATTTGCTGTGTGTGTCACACAATTGTGGGGGAAGAGGCCAGGATGCTGGGTGGGCGATACTACTGTGAAGAGCACTATGCTAAAGTGACTCGGGAACGCAAGGGCGCCTGGCAATCAGGGGTAGTTGAGATCGTGGCCGTTTTGGCCTTCGTCATCTTGATCGAGATCATCTTCTCGCTGGCCAAACCAAACTTGACAGGGACATCGCTGTTGCTGGCTGGCATCGTGATGGCCCTGATCCCAGCGGTGATCTGGATGGTCTTTTTCTACCGCCAGGACCGCCTAGAACCGGAACCAAAGGTGTACGTGCTGGAGGTATTTCTGTTGGGCGCATTACTGGCCAGCGCAGTGGGCATTCCACTGGTGCGCGATGTTTTCCGCGTGCAGGATTGGCTGGGCAAAAGCACGCTGATCAACGTCCTGGGCTCTATCCTGGTGATAGGCTTTGTGCAGGAATTTCTCAAATACGCGGCAGTGCGCTATAGCATCTACCTCTCGGCTGAGTTCGACGAACGGATGGACGGAATAGTCTATGGCACCGCTGCTGGGCTCGGATTCGCCACTATGCTCAACATTAATTACGTGGTGTCCAACGCTGGCGTGGACCTGCGGATGGGCATGATCCGCATCGCGATCACCACTCTGGCCCAGGCCAGTTTCGCCGGCATCAGCGGTTATTTCCTGGGGCGAGCCAAGTTCGAGGAGGAGCCGGTTTGGTGGTTACCCCTGGGAGTAACCATTGCTGCCATGCTTAATGGGCTGTTCACCTTCGTGCGCGGTGAGATCACCCGGGTGGGCCTGACGGTTAATCCCTGGAATGGGTTGATCCTGGCCACGGTGGTAGCCGTGCTCACCTTCGCTGCCCTGTATTACCTGATACGCCGCGCGAACAGGCTCACCCTGGCTCAGGCGCAGGGAGCGTAGGAAGGCTAAGGAGGAAGAGACATGGCAAAGAAAGTATCACCCCGAGACCGTTGGGCAGACTGGGCTGTTGTCGGAGTCGTGATCGTGGCGCTGCTTCTGGGTTGGGCGCTGAAAGCCACGGCAGAAAGCAAGACGCTATCCTATAACAACGATGGAGTGGCCGTGCGCTATCCAGATGGCTGGCTATTGGATGAGAAGGCCGGGTACATTGTCAAGGTAAGCGATCCAAACTCCGGTCGGTTCAGAACCACCTATCTTGTGCAAGCAGAAGCGATTGATCCCGGTACGGCAGAGATAACCGCGCTTACCACCCTGTTGAACAACGTTTCGCTGAGCCGGGCCCAGACGACGACGGCTTACAAACTTTTCCAGGTGGATCAGGTGCAGGTGCGAGGCAAATCTGGTGTAAGAGCCGTCTACGTCTATGTGGAAGGAAAGCCCGACCCCTTCCGCGAAAGCCTGCCAGTGGTGGTGGAAGGTGTGGATTACGCCTTTGTTGAGGGGGGCAAGGCCTATATTTTCACCTTGCTTGCCGCCGAACCCAACTTTGCCGCGGCCGAAAAACGATTCATGGGCTTTCTAGAATCGGCGGAGATAAGGTAGGGGGAGGAGAAAGGAGTAACGGACATGAAGAGGCTTAAGTTTTTCAGTATTCTCGTCATTCTGGCTCTGCTCTTGGGCACGGTGGGCCTGGCCCCAGCCTCAGCTTTGGACAAAAAGACGCGCCAGGAGATCATGAAAGCGGTAGTGTCCCTGGGACCAGTGCTCCAGGTCACCAAAAAGGGGCGCACCGAAACGAGGGTAGTGCAGTGGGGATCGGGAACCCTCCTCACCCCCGATGGCCTGATTCTGACCAATTATCACGTCCAGGACACCAGCGATGTGGTAGACATGCTGCCGCCGGAGATCAAACTGGTAGAGGGCATCCTGGCCGTGTTCATCACCACCCGTTCGGATCAGCCGCCGAAGCCGGTTTTCTTCGCCGAGACGGTGGTCGCCGATCAGGGGGTGGACCTGGCGGTGATGCGCATCACGATGAACATGGATGGCAGCGCAGTGGATCCCGAAAAGCTGAACCTGCCTTATGTGCCCATCGGTGACTCCGACGAGCTGGAGATAGGCGATACGCTGAACATTTTCGGTTATCCCTCCATCGGCGGAGAAACCATCACTTTTACCTCCGGTAATGTGAGCGGCTTCACTTCCGAGGCGGGCATTGAGGGGCGGGCCTGGATCAAAACCGATGCCACTATCTCCGGCGGAAACAGCGGCGGCACAGCCGTGGATGAAAACGGGTTGCTGGTCGGCGTGCCCACCCAGGCCGCCGTGACCGAGCAAGTAGTGGATTGTCGGCCCATCGTGGATAGCAACGGGGACGGGGTTATTGATGAGAACGACCCGTGTATTCCCATTGGTGGTTTTCTGAACGCGCTAAGGCCGGTCAATCTGGCCAAGCCTCTCATCCAGGCAGCCCTTTCTGGCGTGGGCTATGATAAGGGTAAGAAGAAAGAAGCGACCGAGTACACGGGCGGCGCCGAGTTCACGCGCCTGTTTTTCTCTCCGGGCAAAACAGAAGATGGTCTGCCCACCTCGGTAATCTACAGTGCACCTTCTGGCACACGCAGCCTCTACCTATTCTTTGATTATAAAGGAATGGTCGAAGGTGTCACCTACGAGATGAAAACTTACATAGATGGCACCGAAGAACCGGACTGGAGCCTGCCCCCAACCCAGTGGAGCGGTTACAACGAGGGTCTGTGGTGGATCGGATGGGACGATGCACCCTTCGAGGACGCCGACTATGACATGGAACTGTACGTCGAGGGGGAGATGTTGGCCTCGGCCAGCATCACCATCGGTGGTCGCCCCACCAAAGAGCCGACTTTCAGCAATATCGTGTTCAGTGACGGCACGAACGAGGGCTACTTGCTCAGCGAAGGGGCGACCACGGTCACCGCTACCCTTGATTTCGCCAACATGGGCAAGGAGAAATGGCAACAGGTCTGGTATCAAGACGGTGAGGAAATCGCTACCGACGCAGGTGTGTGGGCTGGCAAGTCAACAGGCCAGACTAGCATCGAGTTGACTTCCAAGAGCGGATTCAAGCAGGGTCACTACCGCCTGGAACTGTATATCAAAGACCGGCTGGCGGCCACGTCCGATTTCTGGATTGTCGGCGAGGGCGGCACAACTACCGGGGCCTCGTTTGGGGAGATTGTCTTCGCCCAGGGCGTGGACCGGCGCGGAAACCCAGTCAAGCCGAACACCACTTTCCCCACTGGCCTGTCGGAACTGCACGTCTTCTCCGATTACGAGGGCATGGAGGATGGCCTGCCTTTCCGCGAGGTGTGGTACGTCAATGACGAGCAGGTGCTCGATAGCGACGTTGAATGGGAGTGGGGCGAGACAGGAACTTTCCACGACTACGTGTACTCCAGCCGGGGCGCTTTGCCCGATGGCGAGTACAAGATTGAGCTTTACGTGGAGAATCAGTTGCTCCGGGAAGGCACCTGTCTGATTGGGGAAGGCGAGAATCCGCCGCCGCCACCACCCCCGCCGCCGGGCGACGAGGTCACCATCTATGGGTCCGTAGTGGACGCGGACACGCAGAAAGGCATCCGTGGGGCGGTGTTTATCGTGCTCAAGCCGGGCATCACCCTTGATGAGTTCCAGTTCACCGAGGATGAAGTGGAGGCTTATGCCGAGACCGACCGCAGAGGCGAATTCGAATTATCTCCTCTGCCCGCTGACGGGGTGTACAGCATGTTGGTCCTGGCCGAGGGGTACTGGCCTGCCGGTGGGGATGACATTGCCGTCGCGGACTTGCCCCTGCCGGTGATGATCGCCCTGGAAGCCAAGTAGCAAACTAACGTAGGACGGGATGGCATCCCGGTTACAAAAACACGCGCGGGGACGCCTTTTGAAGGTGTCCCCGCGTTGCTGTTTGCTGCTTGCCTGCTCAGCCCAGGTGTCGTCGTACCTCGTTCAATATCTGGCTGGAGCTGAAAGGTTTGGTCAGATAACCGTTGGCGCCGGCCTCTTTCGCCCTGTTCAAGTCACTTTCCTGCCCCAGCGCGGTGAGCATGATCACCGGCAAGTGCTGCCAGCGCGGGTCCGCACGGATAGTACACACCAACTCGAAGCCGTCCATATCCGGCATCATGATGTCACAGAGCACCAGGTTAGGTTCTTCTGCCTCCAGACAGGCCAGAGCCTCAAGCCCGCCGTTGGCCTGACATACCTCGTATCCCGCTTTTTCCAGAACGTAAGCGGCCAGGCGAACCATGTGCGGTTCGTCATCCACTACCAGGATTCTGGGTGCCATTACTGCTCACCTTACCCATGCTACTCACAAATCACTTGAAATACTTGATCAGATGTAAATGATTACCTGTCACCGGGTCTGAGCGATAGGAGACATCATCCACTAAACTTTTGATCAAAAAGACCCCATATCCCCCTTCTTGCATCTCACTCCACGTTGGCAGGGGAACGGCGTCGAAGTCAAAGCCTTTCCCCTGGTCGCTGATCTCGATTTCCAGACACGCGCCATGAGCCCGCAAGACAAACTTTACCCGGCCGTCGGGGCGTCCCTCATAGGCGTGTTCAACGATATTGGTCGCTGCTTCCTGCACAGCCAATTGGACGCTATACACCGTCTTCTCGTGATCGCTTAGTCCTGGAGTCCACCAGCAGAATTCACTTACACAGGCACTGACCAACGGCAAATATTGCAATTGGCTGGGAATAATTAACTCCACAAAATTCTCGCCTGTCATTCATCCGCCTCCTGACATCCCTGTCCATCTATTACCTTGAGCACGATTAACGTTTGATCATCGGCCTGGGGTGTTCCCTCAGCGAAAGCTTCCACGGCCGATAGCAACGCCGCGCGGATTTTGTCGGCAGGCTGAACGGCGTTGACCGCTATCACTTCCTGCAGCCGCTGGATGCCAAACGTTTCCCCGCGACTGTTAACCGCCTCGTTGAAGCCGTCACTCATCACTACCAAAACGTCTCCTGTCTCCAGTTGGATGCTGTGATCCTGGCTGGTTATCTCAGGAAGAACACCCACAGGTGGCCCATCTGCTTCCCAGAATTCGCATGCGGCGGCAGCGTTTCGGTAGAAGATCACCGGAGCATGGCCGGCGTTGGCGTAGGTCAACTTCCGGGTCATGGGATCATAATAGGCGAAGAAAGTGGTGACGAACATACCAATTCCTCAGCCAAGGCACCCACCAGTTTCTGATTGCCCGCCGTGAAAACCCCCGCCCGATTCATCAGGCCGATAACGGCCACCAATTCATCGTTTACCCTCACGGGGGTCAAAGCCAGGCGTCCGATGTCTGCTGGGACGGTGGGCACGATGTGCTGACATTCCTCGTGTGAATTGCACACCAATGGGCCGTCCCCGATCCTGAACTACCTGAGCCAGGATGATGCCTAAGCCTTTAGTCTCCAGGCCCGCCGGTTCACAGGTCAACTCCTTCCATCCACCCTCATGTCGCAGGGCAACGAACCCCTGCGCCGCGCCTGTCAGGTGCACAGCTTCTTTCAACAATGAATTCAACAGCCCTTCCAGGTCTAGATGGGAGCGGGCAGCCTGGGATATGTTATACATAGCCACTAATTGATCATAGGCGCCCATCAGCTCGATAGTCATGCTCTCCAGTTCCGCCTCGCGCTTCAGTATCTGGGCCAGGAGGCGCGCCTGGCTGGTGAGTTGCGAACTGAAGCCGTTTACCCTGCCCATGTCCTCCGGGTCTACAACAATCTGAAGGGTGCCATACGAGCCAATGGGAGCAATCAGTTTCCCGCCAGCCCTCATCCCATTGCCAAAGACTACATGATCATCACTATCGCTCAGGATGAAACCCCGCGCACCAGCCGTCTGCCAACTCCTGGCTAATTCCTCCAGAAGCTGTTGGTTGCGCGACACGAACTTAGGCAACATCCTCCGTTCTCCCCAATGCACTTAAAGCCGCTGCTTCATCCTGGTAAATCTGGAAAGCATGGTCCAGCCTGGTGAGTTCGAAGATGACTTTAACCTGAGAGCGCAGGCCGATCAAAACCAGTTCGCCCCCTGCCCGGCGGCAATGTTTCAGTCCGGCAACCAGGGTGACCAGGCCGGTACTATCCACGAAGTCCACGGCGCTGAGATCAACGATTATCCTTACCCGTCCCCTGGCCTGCAATTCCAGGAGTTTTTCCCTGACCGCTGGTGCTGTATAAGCATCAAAACGGTCGGCCAACCGAATCACGGTAACATTTTCGAGTTCCTCTACGGCGATGTTCATAGTGCTATTCTCCTCCCAATAGCATGCCGAACTCTGGTTGTAACTATTCAGCCAGCCACCCAAGGGGGAGGGGTGATTTTGTGGCGGCGGCTTCGCCGCCGCC
>JANLFX010000072.1 GCA_024653325.1 Anaerolineae bacterium | reverse complement strand
ATATAGGATAACCCCGTGACTGGCCCAACGTTACGGTCTTAAGTTTACGGAAATGGGTGCGCATCTCTTACCACGCCGAAACCGGCAAGGTGCGTTTCATCGGAACCTCGTCGGATCGCCCCATCACCCAACCGGCTGTCCTGGCAGCCAGTGCTTCCCCGGAGGTGGCCGCACGTGGGTTCCTGGATACCTATGGCCAGCTTTTGGGCCTGACCGACCAAGCGCAAGAGTTGGCAGTGATGCGCAGTAAAACTGTTGACCGGGGCCGCTCCTTCGTACGCTTCCAACAGATCTATCAAAGCATCCCGGTTTTGGGTGGGGAGGTGATCGTCCAACTGGACGCTAACAAAGACGTTATTTCAGCCAATGGTGAAGTGCTGCCTGAGCCGAAGGTCAATGTGGTTCCCACCATCAGCGCTGAAACTGCCCAGCAACGGGCTCTGGCAATGGTAGCCAAAAATTACGGGCTGAAGGCGGATGATCTGACTGCTACCGAGCCGGAACTGTGGATTTACAGTCCTATCCTGCTTGGCGGTCCAGGACTGCGTCTCACCACGTTGGTCTGGCGCATGGACGTAGAGCCCAGGGAACTGCGGCCCATCCGCGAATTGGTCTTGGTGGATGCTCACCTGGGTACTGTTGCCCTGCATTTCAATCAGATTGACATGGCCAAGAACCGGCTGATTTATGATAACCAAAATGACCCTGCCTATGGTCTGCCTGGTAATGGCCCAGTCCGTACCGAAGGAGGAGCAGCGACTGGTATCACCGATGTGGACAAGGCTTATGATTATGCTGGAAACACCTATGATTTCTACTACAATTACCATGGCCGGGACAGCATTGACAATGCCGGGATGACTTTGATCAACACTGTACGCTACTGCCCGGATTCATCCGACTGTCCCTATGCCAACGCCTTCTGGAACGGGGAACAGATGGTCTATGGCGAGGGCTACTCCCAGGCCGACGACGTAGTGGCCCATGAGCTGACCCACGGCGTTACCGAATACGAATCGCATCTGTTCTACTATATGCAGTCCGGAGCTATCAACGAGGCCTTCTCTGACATCTGGGGTGAGTTCGTTGACCTGACCAACGGTGTTGGCAACGATACATCTGGTGTTCGCTGGTTAATAGGCGAGGACCTTTCTGGTGGCGCTGGCCGCAGCATGAGCAACCCGCCCACTTACGGCGATCCAGATAGTATGACCAGCCCCTACTACTACTGTGGCGAAGATGACAGTGGTGGCGTTCATTCTAACAGCGGTGTTGCTAACAAAGCGGCCTATCTGATGGTGGATGGCGGCAGCTTCAACGGCTATACCGTCACCGGCATGGGCATTACCAAAGTAGCCAAGATCTTCTACGAGGTTCAGACAAACCTGTTCACCTCAGCTAGCGACTATCAGGACCTGTACGACGACCTGTATCAGGCCTGCATCAATCTCATCGGTACCAGTGGCATCACTGCTGCCGATTGCCAGGAAGTGCAGGATGCGGTGAACGCCACCCAGATGAACCAGCAGCCCACTTCTTGTCCAGCTACTCATGCCCCTATCTGTGACAGCGGATCACCCGTCAACCTGTTCTTCGATGACATGGAGAACACGAGCAGTGGTAACTGGACTTCGGCGGCAATAGTGGGAAGTAACGAGTGGTACTATCCTCAGACATCCAATCCTTATGACTTTGATGCCACCTACGCCACCAGCGGCGTCTATAACCTATGGGGCTATAACCGACCATTTACCGCTGACTACTACATGCGTATGACCTCAGACGTGACCCTGCCATCTGGACAGCACGTGCGCTTCCGCTTCCGCATCGGCACTGATAGCTCCAACGATGCCCTCGGCTGGTTCATTGATGATGTACGCGTCTATACTTGTCCAGATGGGAAGCCCTATATGCACTTCAATCACGCCTACGCTTTCGAAGACTATGGAACGACCCTGTACGATGGGGGTGTGCTCGAATACAGCACTAACAGCGGGGCCTCGTGGAACGATGCAGGTCCGTTGTTCATTAACAACGGCTACGATGGAACTATCTCTAGTTCCTACGGTAATCCATTGGGCGGCCGCCAGGCCTTTGGTGGCGAAAGCAACGGCTATATCTCCAGCCGTCTAGACCTGAGCTCGCTCCCATCTTCGGGGAAGGTTTACCTGCCTGTCGTCCTTAAGAGCTACCCGCCCTCAGGACCAACTCCTGGCTTCTGGCGAAACAATGACTGGAGTGTGGAATTTTACGTCACTACAGATCGGGCCTACGTAGATAATTTCGCCATCTATGTCTCCGTGTCAGGATGCGGTAATTACAAGATTACTCATACCCCGCTTGAATCTATTTCTAACAACCAATTTTCCTTCAGTGGTTCTTTCTACGCCTCCGGCACTTTCAGTAGTAATACCACTGCTAGTGGCACCACGGGCTTGAACCACTTCTATATCTCTGGATGTGGATACGTCAATGGCGGGCCGTGGTCATGGAGTGCAACTTGGCGTTCGTCAAGCCAGCCAATACAGGCCGAGTTGATGGAATCCACCTCAGTCGAAGCCACTGACGTTTCAAGTGGGACGCACATCTTCTTCGACGCAGTCCAAACAAGGTAGAAGTTTAGAGTCTGCCAATTATGACAAGAGACTCCCTACTGGGAGCCTCTTGTCATTTTGAAATCGGTTAAAGTCTCGCGCCCAAGAATCAGCAACTGTCCGCTGGGAAAGCTGAAGGAACTTCTGGCGGCCTACTTAGACGCTAGATGGCTTATCTCGTCAATAATATGCCATAGCTCAGACGGCGCGTCAGGCGCGGCGTCTATCGTTGTTACTGTATTTACCGTGTCACCGTGACGAACGGTTATCTCGTACGTGAACCGATCACAGCAGGTATTGAGAGGCACATATCTGCTGCTCATTTCGAAGAAGCCCAGGGACTCAATCTCGGCGAGAAGTTGCTCAACCTGCTCCGGGCTCACTCGCCACTCGCAGCCATCGGCAGCCATAATCCGTCCGTCGGGATAGATAGTCCACTGCTCGTGTACGCCAGCGAAGCCGCCGCTACGTCGGTAGATAATCACTGCGCCCTCTATAGCCGTTTGCCCCTTACCTGTGTCTTCCAATGAGGGTAACGGTTCAGGCGTTGGCAGTGATAATACCTCCTCGGATAGCAGCGGTGAATCAAAAGTCATCTGCGCGGAAACGGGTGTCGCTACTGTTGCGGATGTGATCGCCGGCCCACATGCGGTCAGCAGCAGAATGATAAATGTCGTGCCTATGAAAAAGTTTCGCATAAGATACCCCCTCACTTCCTCACTCGCTCCCTTACTCAGGAAAGGGATAGGTTTCTGTGGTTTAACATCAAGACGCTGGCTGGAAGCAAAAAGTTCCACAATTGCCGATGTGCAGTATGCTGCTACAAACGGAATCGGAGGGGCGGATCGAGAGAGGGTTGCCCCTGGCTTGCATTGGATTGTCTAGGAAGGAGGTGCTGCTGTGAAAATTTGTCGCTTCCATCTTCCCGGACAGGGGGCCCGCCTGGGCCAGTTAGTTGACCAAAAGATTTACAACCTGACTGCCTCCGGCTTCCCACATTTCACCTCGCTCACAGCACTGCGTTAAGCATCAGCTGCGACAGTGATTGAAGCCTTCTTCCTGGCCGTAGACCTATCCGCATTGCTGAGCTACGCCTCAGCCGAATTGACCGGTTCCCTGTTCCTGACTTTCCACACCTTCTGCCTCCAGTAGACTGGTACGAAGTATGGGCGGCGGGCGTTACCTATGCCTGGAGCTGCGCTTTGATCTCTGGTCCATATTGCACCGGCCGAACGACTTCCGCCGGAAACTTGGCCTCGTTCAATTGCCCGCAGTGCGGGCAGTGTTTGCCCTCGGCGCGGTGTTCGGTAACTTCTACCTGTACCGGCGGGATGTCAAACCCCTGCCGTCGGTCGTAGTGGTTCACTGACACATCCTGCAACGAGGCCCGGCATCACCTCTGACAGCGCTCCACCCGGTGCACCCGAATGTGATCGGGATGTTCCACGGCTTTGAGCGTGTGTCCTGGATGCCCCGGCTGGGCCTCGACTTTCGATAAACGAATAGACCGCGGTGATGTCATTCGCTTATTCGTTCCGCCATTCGTTGACGGTATGTTGCCCGATTAAAGTGCTAACCCATTCTGAACCATCCCCTTCCTTGACTCCATAACCTTGTCCTACAAGATTTGGCCGTCCTGGAAATTTGTGGTAAAATTATCCCTAGCGTTTGTAGTTTTTCGGCGGTGAGGAGGAAATAGAAGGCCATGGTTGACAGTGAGAACTTGTTGGATGAAATTGAACGAGTGCGGCGGCACATGGACCGGCTATTTGAGGATATAGTTCCCACTTCGAGGTGGATGTCGGTGAGGCAACGCAAGACCTGGCGTCCCCCAACCGATGTCTATGAGACCGATGATTATGTGGTGGTCAAAGTGGAAGTAGCCGGAATGGCGAATAACGATTTCACCATCTCCTTCTCTAATCATGTTCTGACCATTACCGGCACCCGTTTGGATCCGGCGTCTAAGCTGGCCTACCAGCAGTTGGAGATACCCTACGGCGATTTCCGCACCGAAGTGTATCTACCCTGGGCGATTGACGATGATGACGTAGAAGCCACTTACGATGATGGCTTTTTAAAAGTCATTCTGCCCAAAGCTCGCTCCAGGAAGATACGGGTGGTGGAAAGCGCGTGTAAGTAAGAGTACAGCCTTCCTGCCAGACCGGGAAAGTACTGGCGGGGTTGATATGGAATATAACACATCCCAAAAGGGAGTGATAAGAAAGCATGAAGGATAGACTAGGTATAAATTTTAGCGACCAGATGCCCATCTCTGTGGTTCCGGCCGGGGATTCGAGCGTTTCCCCGGCGTCCGGTGGCCGACGGGATGAAAGCGGCATTGACATCCCGGCAGAACTGGCGATTCTGCCTTTGCGCGGGGTTGTCCTTTACCCCATGACTGCTTTACCCCTCACCGTCGGGCAGCCGCGGTCCATCCAACTGGTGGATGAGGCCGTGCTGCAACGGAAGATGATCGGCCTGGTAGCCGCCAAAAGTGAAGACGTGGAGGAGCCCGGTCCCGATGACGTTTATCGGGTGGGCACTGCGGCTGTGGTACACCGCCTGCGCAAGGCAGCCGATGGCACAATCCTGCTTTTCGTGCAGGGGATGGAACGTATCCGCATCGTGGAATTCACGAGCACGACGCCTTACCTGAAGGCGCGGGTCGAACCTTTCCCAGATACCTTTGAGGACTCCATTGAGCTGGAGGCTCTTTCCCGCAACATCCTCGAGCTTTTCCGCCGATTGGCGAACCTCGTCCCTCACATCCCGGACGAGATGATGATGATGATCATGAACATCGAGGACCCCCGCCAACTGGCCTACCTGGTGGCTACCAGCCTGCGCATGGACGTCGCCGACGCTCAGGAGGTGCTGGAACTCGATGACGTGCGCGACAAACTCCGCAAGCTGACCTCCATCCTGACTCGGGAGCTCGAGGTGTTAGAGCTGGGTAAGAAGATTCAGACCGAAGCTCAGTCCGAGATGGAGAAAGTGCAGCGTGAGTATTTCCTCCGCGAACAACTCAAGGCCATCAAGCGCGAGCTGGGCGAGGAAGACGAACAAACGATGGAGGTGGAGGAATATCGGCGTAAAATCGAAGAGGCCGGGATGCCGGAGGAAGCACGGAAAGAGGCCCTGCGTGAACTGGCTCGTATGGAGAAAATGCCCACCGCCGCCGCCGAATACTCGGTGATTAAAACTTATCTGGACTGGATAACCAGCCTGCCCTGGAACAAAGTCACCGAGGATAATCTGGATATTGCCCGCGCGCGCCAGATCCTGGATGAGGATCATTATGATCTGGAAGACGTCAAGGAACGCATTCTGGAATACCTGGCCGTGCGCAAGCTACGCCTGGAACGGGCCGAGGAACGGGCTGAGGCCAGCGAACACCTCACCGATTACATCCGTCGGGAGCGGGAAGGGGTTATCTTGTGCTTTGTTGGTCCGCCAGGTACCGGAAAAACCTCGTTGGGACAGTCCATCGCCCGCGCCCTGGGCCGCAAGTTCGTGCGCATGAGCCTGGGCGGCATCCGCGATGAGGCGGAGATCCGCGGATTCCGGCGCACCTACGTCGGTTCGATGCCGGGACGGATCATCCAGGCCCTGCGGCGAGCAGAATCCCGCAACCCGGTGTTCATGCTGGACGAAGTGGATAAGGTCGGCGCGGATTGGCGAGGCGACCCTTCGTCGGCACTGCTGGAGGTCCTCGACCCGGAACAGAACCGTGACTTTCGCGATCATTACCTGGACGTGCCCTTTGACCTTTCACAGGTGATGTTTATCACTACCGCCAACCTGCTGGAACCGATCCCTGCCCCTTTGCGTGACCGGATGGAGATTCTCACCCTGGACGGGTACACCGATCAGGAGAAAATCAAGATTGCGCAACAATACCTTATCCCGCGCCAGATACGGGAGAACGGTTTGCGTCCAGAGGAGATCGAGATCACGGAGGAGGCGATCTACAAAGTGATACGCGACTACACCCGCGAGGCCGGGGTGCGCAATCTGGAACGGGAACTGGGCAGCATCTGCCGCAAAGTGGCTACCAATATCGCCGAAGGTATGCAAAGTCCTACAGTGGTGACCGAGAAGGACCTCATCAAGTATCTGGGCAAACCCAAGTATTTCTCCGAAGTGGCGGAACGCACGGAGATCCCCGGCGTGGCGACTGGCCTGGTGGTGACAGCGGTCGGGGGCGACATCACCTTTATCGAAGCAACCAAGATGAAGGGTAAGCAGGGCCTGATCCTGACCGGGCAATTGGGCGAGGTGATGCGCGAATCGGCCCAGGCCGCGCTCAGCTATGTACGTTCCAAAGCGCGCGAGTTGGGCATTGACGAGAATACTTTTCTCGAAAATGACATCCATATCCACGTCCCGGCCGGCGCGGTGCCCAAAGACGGACCGTCGGCAGGGGTGACGATGGCCACGGCTCTGGCCTCCCTGCTCACCGGGCAACCGGTGAACTCTAAGGTAGCCATGACCGGCGAGATCACCCTGCGCGGCCAGGTCTTGCCCGTCGGCGGGATCAAACAGAAGGTGCTGGCTGCCGCCCGGGCCGGTTTGGAAACGGTCATCCTCCCCAAGCGCAACGAGGCCGACCTGGAGGACATTCCACCAGAGGTGCGTGAGAAGATGCACTTCATCCTGGCCGACCACGTGGACCAGGTGATCCGACACGCCTTATCGGATGGGAAGGGGGGGTGAGGAGACAATGAACTTGCCTGCTGCTAAGTGGGCAGCAGGCTATTTGACGCGCCGAACAGGGCGCACTATTTCACGAGGGCTCTGATGATACAGGCCCGTCCCGTACAGTATTTGTAATTTGTAACACGGGCTTACGCCCGTGTTACGGTATTTTTGTATTTGCCGGAGGCGGGCAACCAGAGTCCTCGCATTATAGCGAGGTTTAAAGGTGACAAGAAAAAAAGACAAAAAAATGCATTGGTGGCGTATGGACCTCCATGTCCATACGCCTGCTTCTCGTGATTGGGAACAGCCCGAGGTCTCCTACCTGGATATTCTGCGCAAAGCAGAGGAACGGGGATTGGACATCATTGCTTTTACCGATCACAACACGGTGGCTGGCTATCGGGCTATGCTGGACGAGATAGAACAACTGGAGCTTTTAGAACGGCTGGAACGATTGCACTCTCAAGAAAAAGACCGCCTGGATGAGTATCGGCGTTTGCGAGAAAAAATCCTGATCCTCCCCGGAGTTGAATTCACAGCCACTTTTGGATTTCATATCCTGGGCATTTTCTCGCCCGAGACCATGGTCCGCGAGCTAGAACACCTGCTCATCAGCCTGCACATCCCTCCGGACAAGCTGGATGAAGGTTCCACCGAGATCGGCGCCTCTATTGATGTCCTCACCGCGTACCATCTGCTTAACGAAGCGGGGGGGATCGTCATTGCCGCTCATGCTAACTCCTCCCACGGAGTGGCCATGCGTGGCCTGCGTGGGTTCGCTTTCAGCGGACAGACCAGGATAGCTTATACCCAGGATGAACATCTACATGCTCTGGAGGTTACCGACCTGGAAAAGAAAGGGCGACGCACAACGGCAGCCTTCTATAACGGGTCCAAGCCTGAATACCCCCGTCGTATGCGCTGCATCCAGGCCTCCGATGCTCATCGTCTGGACAATCATCCTAAGGACAAGAATCGCCTGGGCATCGGCGGGCGGGTGACCGAGGTGCTATTACCGGAACTGAATTTCGAAGCCCTGCGCGAGGTATTCCTGGGGACCGATTTCACTCGCACGAGGCCGGCGCGCTCCGAGACCCAACCCCCCTTCGACTATGTGGCGGCAGCGCGGGAAAGTGGGCCCAGTATCGTGCAATCGTTCCACGAGAGCATGACCCAACGCGGCGGGCGGCTGTACGCTATAATAGCCGATGTGGTAGCTATGGCCAATACCAATGGCGGTACCATTTACGTAGGGGTTAACGTCAATCCTAAAGCGCCGCCTGTCGGCGTGGACAATCCTGAACAGGCCATCGCTAAATTGCGGACCGAAATCGAGCAAAAAGTGATTCCCCCACTGAATGTGTCCATTGATGTGCTCCAGTCGGGCGGCAAGAATGTGATCCGCATCGAAGTGCCAGTGGGGGCCAATCCGCCGTACACTATCGAGGGCAGCAAAATTTACGTGCGCCAGGAAACGGAAACCAACCTGGCTGTTCGAGATGAGATAGTCGCCCTGGTCAAGCGTTCCTTGCAAATCCCAGAAGCCACTCCGGCTGCGGCTCCGCCGTCCGGTCCGACAGACATGGCGGAGCCACCCAAAACCGGAGTGGAGATCGTGGCCAGTGAGGAACGGCAGGGCAAGCTATACCACACCATCCGCGATTTGCGCAATAACAGCGAGGTGCAAAACGTGACCCTATCCTCGTCCCGGCGGTTGTGGCACTACGCTATCAGCCAGCACGAACAGAATCCCGTTGACGAGAAGAAAGTCATTTGGCACGGTGATCTGGGCCTGTGGCAACAGCGCAAGACGAGGGGAGTGGTACGCTACGACCTGGTACAGCGTCTGTCCGATGGCAGCCTGCGCGTGTACTACGGGGTCAGCGAAGATGGCATCCATGGCCAATGGCGGGCGGTGGTCGGCGAGGAAGAGAATAGCGACTGAGAGGCGATTCGGAAAATTAGGCCAGCGATTAGAAATCGCGCCAGTAGGGGCACAGCATGCCGCGCCCCTACTGCTCAGACGGGAGCGTCCATGCGGGCCTCGCCGTGAGCCTGGCCGAACGGTGCACGCCCGGCTGCAGGCCCCTGAGGTGCGGCTTGTGTCGTTTAAGTTGACGCTGCCGGCCCTGTTCGTTTTGGCCGCCGGTCTGACGGCGGGGGCTTTCCTCAGCCGCCTGCTGTCTGAATCGTTCTACGCGGCTCTGGGCGGGCTGGCCCGCTGGCCGGGGGCGCTACTCTTCGCCGGGGCCGGCGGGTTGACTGCCCTGGGCGTTTGGGCGCTGGCCGCCAGGGTCTGCAATTGTAGCGGCGGGGCTGGCCCCCGCCGGGCAGCGACGATAAGTGCCATCCCCGCTATTCCTTTTTTCCTCCTGACTCTGTACCTGCTATCCAACGAAGTCAATCTCCTCCAGGGTTGGACGCTGCTCATCGGCGCGTTGACCCTGGCTGCGCTGCTCGCCGGGCAAAGCGCGCTGCGGCTCAAGCTCCTCCCTACCCGGCGGGCTGACATGCTCCTCCCCTTCATCCTGACCCTGGGCACGTTCGCTCTCTACCTGCGCACCCTTTCTCCCACTATCGGCCAGGCCGACAGTTTCGAGTTTCAGGTGGTAGCCTATACGCTGGGCGTGGCCCACCCCACCGGCTACCCGCTGTACATTCTCCTCGGCAAGCTGTTCACTTTCCTGCCAATCGGGGACATGGCCTACCGCGTGAACCTCACCTCGCCGGTCTGCGCCAGCCTGGCGGCCCTGTTCCTGTACCTCTGCGTCTGCCGCCTGACCCGCAGCCGGTGGGCCGCCCTGTGCGCCGCGCTTACCTTCGCCTTCGCCCGCACGCTGTGGTCGCAGGCGGTTATCGCCGAGGTGTACACCTTAAATGTGCTGTTCGTCGCCCTGGCCCTGTACCTGATGCTCCGCTGGCGCGACGGGCACGCGGCGTCTCTGCGTCTGCTGGCCTTTATCCTGGGGTTAAGCCTGACCAACCATCTGACGATGGTGCTGCTCCTGCCTGCCGTGCTCATTTTCATCATCTGGACGAAACCGGGAACCCTGCGCCAGGGGCGGTTGTGGCTGGGTCTGGCCGGGCTTTTCCTGCTGGGCTTGGCCGTTTACCTGTACATTCCCCTGCGCTGGCCTGCTCTCCACCAGGGCCGGTTGATGCGCCTGGACGAGTTCGTGGCCTGGGTCACCGGCCGGCAATTCAGCGGGGCGCTGCGCTGGGACGCCTGGCTGCGCGATCCAGGGCGATATGGCATCCTGGCCCGCCTCTCACTGGAGCAGTACGGCGTCGCTGGCCTGCTTCTGGGGTTGCTGGGCCTGGTCTGGCTGCTGATACGCCCTCCCCGCGAGGGCTTCACTCTGCTGGTGGCCTACGTCGCCTACAGTTTCTACGGCCTGAACTACTACGTGCCCGACATCTCTGTTTTCCTCATCCCGGCCCAGGCGATTCACGCGGTGTGCATCGGAGTTGGAGCGTGGGTTCTGGCGAAAACCACGACGCGTCTGGCTGCTCGCGTCTCTGGCACGACGGTCCCGGCCATGGTGTGGACGCTGGTCATGCTACTTCCGCTGAGCCTGGTGTGGACTAACCTGCCCGCCGTGGACCGTAGCAGTGAATGGGCCAGCCGTCGTTGGGGCGAGGCTGTCCTGCAATTGCCCATCGCCCAGGGAGCGGCCATCCTGGCCGACAGCGACAAAATCGCCCCGCTGTATTACCTCAACCGCGTGGAGGGCGTGCGCCCGGACCTGGAACCAATTGTGCGCGGCGATGAGGCCGGGTATTACCAGGACATCAATACCCGCCTGCCCGCCGGTCAGACCGTTTACCTGGCCCGTTTCCTGCCGCACCTGGAGGGCGCGTATCACCTGCGTTCCCTGGGCCCGCTGGTGGAAGTGAGCACTACCCCGTTGACCACGTCACCATCCCTCGATTATCCACTGGATGTTGCTTTTGGGGAGCACATTCGCCTGTTGGGGTTCAACGCCGACACGCTGACTGCACGCCATGACCAGCCAATGGGTCTCACTCTGTTCTGGCAGGCCATGACCCCCGTGCCCATGAATTACCACGTCCGCCTGCGGCTGGTGAGCGCCAGTGGGCGCGTGTGGTGGGAATCAGCGGGGCATCCGGTGAGTGGACTCTACCCTACCGCTGCCTGGAAGCCGCCAGAGGTCATCCCCGATTATCACGAGGTCGTACCCGACGCCAGCCTCCCGCCCGGCGATTACTGCCTCGAAGTGGGTCTTTTCCCTCCCTTCGCTCAGCAAGGGCTGCCCATTGCGGACACCGGCGAAAGCTACCTCACCCTGAGTACAGTCCATCTCGAAGCAGCCACTATCCCAGCCGTCGCGCATCCCCGCCGGGTGCGCTTTGGCGATAACTTGCTGCTCCTGGGCTATGACCATCCGGCCACCGCCCGGTCGGGCACCGAGATAGAACTCATCCTCGTTTGGCAGCAGCTACGCCCCGGCCCCGATTTCGACCTGGTTTTCGAGCTGGTGGACGAAAACGGGCAAATCATCTCTGAGAGCGCATCCCCTTTCCACGGCGAATACCCGCCATCCCGCTGGCCGGTTGGCAGTTCCATCCTTGACCGGCAGATCCTCGCCGTGCCAGAGACGCCGGGCATATACCAGGTGCGGGTCGGATTGCGCACGTCGGCGTGCACGCCCATCCTCGCCCGCTGTGGCTGGCTGGCCCCGGCGACGCAGACGTGCAGCCTGGGAAGCATTCGGGTACAAAGTTTCCCGCTGGTCACCGAAGCCATCGCCAATTTCGACGGACAGATTCTATTGCTCAAGGCCGAACTGGGGCGGCAACAGCTTCACCCGGGCGAGAAGCTGCCCATCACCCTGACCTGGCAGGGGCAGCGCAAGATGAGCGAAGACTATACCCTGTTCATCCATCTGCTGGACGAGCAGGGGCAATTGCGCGGTCAAATTGACGTCTGGCCTCGGGATGGCACTTATCCCACCAGCCTGTGGGTTGAGGGCGAGATGTTCAGCGACACCTATGATATACCATTGGACCCGGATGCGCCGTCGGGCGCGTATCAGGTGGAGATTGGCTGGTATTTGTTGCGCACCATGCAGCGCCTGCCGGTGCTCGACGCCGGCGGTCAGGCAATTGATGACAAAGTACTAATCCCGGGTCTGAAGATTACACCCCAATAGGGAGTCGGCGCTGACTCGCCCATTCGCCGACTTGTTCACTCAATGGGATCCAGGTCAGGGGACAGGCGGGGCAAATCCTCTCGCAGCCGCAAGAGGGCCAGGTCTTTGGCTTTGGCTTCCAGCATAACGTCGAAATCCCGCAGGTGGGCGGTTCGCGCCGCGCGCACGAAGGCGATGAAAGTAAAAGGATCAACGAAGTCAGCATGTTGTGTCCAGCGAGGTTGGCGCAATCCGTACGCTCCCTCTTGGGCCATCTGACTGCGCTCGACGATGTGCATGGCCGTGCGCGGCGAACTGAAGTGCACTTTGGGGCGCACATCCGCGGGCCAGGTGTCCAGGCATGTGGTCAGAGCCTCGACAGTGTCCATTCTCTGGGGATTGTGGTTGCAGAAGTGGAGGTAATCGAAAACCAGGCGGATGTCCGTTTCGCGGTGGATCCAGGCTACGTCAGCTACAGAGAAGCGACTATCATCGTTTTCCAACACCAGCCGGCGGCGGGCCGCTTCGGGTAGGCGCAGGTAGTGGGTGACGAAACGCTGGCGAGCGGCTTCCCGGTCACCGTAAATCCCGCCCCCGTGGATGACGACCACGGCTTCCGCTCCCAGGCCCATCGCGTCCAGTATCCGGGTCAGGGCGGTGATGTTGTGCGCACTTCTGGCGACCACATTTTCATCCTCGGCGTTGAGCACAACATACTGGGAGGGGTGAAAGGACAGCCGCAGACCGTCCAAGCGGGCTGTTTCCCCAATGGCGGCCAATTCGGCGGCGCATTCCTCAATTTGATCGTGAAACTGGGGCAGGTCAGGGTGGGTGAGGTAAGGAGCCAGGTCCGAGGCCATGCGGTACATGGTGATCGCCTGCCGTCGCAGGTAGCCGAAAATATCGCGTAGATAGGCCAGACTGACGCTGAGGTGGGGATTGTTCTGCCAGCGCCGGGTGTCATGGGACTTCAGCCCCGGTTCGCCGAGCACTTTGACTGCAAAACCTAGCTTCATAATCGTAATGTAGGCAACTCTTAAAGAGTTGTCCTACGAAAGGGAGATCAATACGCATTCCGGTCGGTGAAAGCCATGAACACGGTACGGATCAGAATCTTGATGTCCAGCCACAACGACCAGTTCTCGATGTACCACAAATCGTATTTCGTGCGCTCGGTGATCGAAGTATCTCCGCGCAGGCCGTTGACCTGTGCCCAACCGGTGAGCCCGGCTTTCTCCCGGTGGCGGTCCATGTAGCGAGGAATACTGCGTTTGAACTGCTCGACGAACACCGGCCGCTCCGGGCGGGGACCCACCAGGCTCATATCTCCCACCAGGACGTTAATGAGTTGGGGCAATTCGTCTATGGAAAAGCGGCGCAGTACCGCACCCAACCGGGTACGCCGTGGATCGTCTTTCCTGGCCCACACCGGCCCGGTTTCCGCCTCGGCATCCTGGCGCATGGAACGAAACTTGAGACACCAGAAGGGTTTGGCATCTAACCCCATCCGCTCCTGGGCGTAGAACACCGGACCGGGCGAATCCAGCTTGATCAACAAGGCCACGAGGAGCATAAACGGAGAAAGCACTATCAAAGCTATGGCCGAGACAATGATGTCCATCGCTCGTTTCAAGGTTAATCGCCAGCCGCGCAGGGCGATGTCCCGCACGGTGAGCAGGGGCAGACCACTCAAATCGCCGATGCTCACCTGGCTGGCCATAATCTGGAACAGATCGGGATAGACTTTGATGCCCACCCGTCCCCGTTCGCAAAGGGAGATAATGGTCGTAATCTGATCCCGAGGCGCCTCCGGCAGGGCGATAATCACTTCGTTTACGTCGTGCTCTTCGATCACCCGTGGGATGTCTTCAATCGTACCCAAAATGGGGGCGTCTACCGCTGCCATGTGATTGTTTGCCTCGCCGTTGCTGATGAACCCTACCACCCGATACCCCAGGCTGGGGGTATAGCGAACCTTTTGCCAGATTGTCTGCCCTATGTCGTTGGTGCCAATGATCAGCAACCGGTCCTCGCCCCATCCCCGCGCCTGGAGTGCGCGTTGGACCCGCGAATGAGCGAAGCGACCCAAGGCCACCAGGAACAGGGTCAGCAGCCAACTGTACATCACCATCGTCCAGGGATAACCCAGTTCTAGCATTCTTTCCCGGAAGAAGAACGAGGTCAGGGCGATAGTGATGATAGTCCCCACCGATACAGCGCCGAAGATAGAAGAGGCCTCCTCGATCAGAGAAAGCACTCGTTGCCGGTGGTACAGGCGATAGAAGAAAAACACGGTCACCATGGTCAGCGCCTGGACGACCATCATCCCTACGTAATTGCGGAACGGACCGATGTTAGTCGCCGGCATTCGCCAGGGGATCCGTACCCGGAGCTCGTAGGCGAGAAAAAAGGCCAGCACTACTGCCGTTACATCCGCCAGCAGGAGGGTGATGACAAAAAAGGCTTTGGCCTGACGTTTCACTTAGTTACCTCCCCAACGTTCCTTGTAGGGCAAGCTTAAGCTCGCCCTACCCAGTATTTCCCTGAACATGACCATTCCCCCGCGCAACACAATCCCACCCACGATCAGCCATCTTAACCAGAAAGGTGTGGTAGCCGCGTAGTGCTTGCGGTAGAAAATGTACATGGCCCGGTAGAATTCAAAGCGCGTCTTCGGGCGGATGACCCGGTCACCCCGGCTGGCCGCCTCTTTGTAATGCAATACGGTGACCTGCGGGTTGTAAAACACTTTCCAGCCGACGCATTTCATGCGGTAGGCCCAGTCCAGGTCCTCGCCATACATCCAGAACGTTTCATCCAGGAGACCTACCTGCTGGATGGCTTCGCAGCGGACCATCATGCAGGCTCCCACCACTGAATCTACTTCGGCTATCTCGTCGGGGTCCAGATAAGTGAGGTTATACCGTCCAAAACGGCGACTGCGGGGGAATAATTTGCTCAGCCCGATCAGGCGGTAAAAAGCGATCTGGGGTGTGGGAAAACTGCGCCGGCATGCCAGGTCCAGACTGCCATCGGCCAGCACCAGGCGTGGCCCGGATATGCCGGCTTCGGGATGTGCGTCCATGAACTCCAGCATCCCGGCCAGGGCCGACGGCGGCAGAACGGTATCCGGGTTGAGCAGAAGCACGTAGCGAGGCAATTCATCGGTGGAGGCGGCGTATTCGGATGATACAACCTCATCTCCGACCTCTGAGAAACCGAACAAGCGCAGCCCCAGGTTGTTGGCGTAGGCGAAACCGCCGTTGAAATCGCTCTCGATCACGCGCGCCTGCGGGAATTCCGTCCGCACCATCGCAGCGCTGTCATCGGATGAGCAGTTGTCCACGACGCAGACCTGGAAGCGAAAATCGCCCCGGTTATCGTACACCGAGGCCAGACAGTCCCGCAACAAATCGCGGGTGTTATAGTTGACGATGACAATAGCCAGATCGAGCAAACACACCCCCGCTGTTTAAAGTGTAGGTCAAATTGCAACTTGACCTACTCACTAATCCCAGCTCCGCAGGTGACCAGCAGGATTTCAACGCCATGTGCTTCACCTGCACCAAGAAGCGCAGCGGAGCGGCGTCGGGTGGAAGCGCTTACTGGGCGTAGCTACCCGTTGAAAATCTACTCGCTGACACGACGCAAACGAAACATGCCCGGCATGATCACCGCAAAAGAGCGTGGAAGTTCCGACAAATGCTCTCTAATTGCCAGTGCTACAATCTCCGCTTTATGAACAGGTGACAGACCCGCAAGGCGAATCAACACTACCCCATGCGAGTACAGACGCTGACGGTACACTACCTCGCCAAAATCTTTGTCAGCCGTGATCAACAACGCAGTTTCTTGATTTGCCAAGTTTAAGATGGCTTCATCAGGCATCCCCGGCCCCAATTCAGCCACAGATAACACCTTATGCCCGTCCTGTCGCAGACGTTCAACAATCGGGCGGTCAACGCTTTCATCAGCCAGGAAGTTCATGCAGGCATCTCTGTGAGAGGGTAAATGACATCGGCTCGCAAAGCATCGCGCGCAAACGCTAGAGCAGCCAGAATGGCTTCGCGAGTAAGATGTGGATGGGCTTCGAGAATCTGCTCAATGGTCTCCCCAGCCGCCAATTTTTCAAGAATGAGTTCAACCGTGATACGGGTTCCCGCAATGACGGGCTTGCCCATCATCACCCTTGGGTTAGATACAATCCATTGCTTTTGCATACGCTCATCTCCACAGTTTGCCAGGTTGCACCCAATCATATTTTATCCCAGCATAACCGTGCTGTCAAACGAGGTAAGGAGCGACTGTAAGGAGCGACGCACCTCGCAGGTGCGTCGCTCCTGAAGCTCACTCAGAAGCAGGGAAGAGGCCCTTGGCCGCAGCCTTTTCCTCTTCCTGCGGGAAGCGGGTGAGAACGGTGGCCCATTCGGGTAGCACCACATTATCGCCCTGCTCCAGTTCGGCGGGGGGCTTGGGACTGGGGCCTTTCCGGCCGGCCGGGGCGGGATAGATGGCGATGGCCGTTCCTGGTTCTGTGTAACGGCGGTCTACAATCGCCATCCCAATCTGCGTGGCCCCGACCAGGGTGCAACTGGTCACCCGGCCGATGTACTGCCCGCGCTTGTTGACCACGGTCTCCCCGCCGCGCAACGCCCGCGCCCCAGGCTCGTCCAGGCGGAAACGGATGACCTCCCGCTCACGTTTAGCCGCGGCCTCCAGCATGGCCGACCGTCCGACGAAGAACGGTTTGTGGAATTTGACGTAGCCGGGGAAGCCTGCTTCCAGGGGATTGATGTTGTACGGTCCGGCCAATTCGTGCCCGTAAAGGGGCAATCCGGCTTCCAGGCGAGTGGAATCGCGGGCGGCCAGGCCGGCGGGCTTGATTCCAAAAGGCTGTCCGTGCGCCAGCAGCAGGTCCCATAACTTGGGCGCCTCATCGGGGTGCACCAGAATCTCGTAGCCGATTTCCTCGCCAGTGTAACCGGTGCGGGCGATAATCAGGTGCATTCCGGCCAGCTCCATCTCGATCAGGTCGGTGCGGCGCACGCGGGCCAGAGCGTCGCGCTGGTGTGGGTCGTCGGTCAAGCTCTGGAGGATGGACAGCGCGGCCGGCCCCTGCAAGGCGATGTCTATGTGCTGGTCGGCCCCGGCCGACGGGTCTTTCAGGTTGCGTAGCACCGCTCTGCCCTCCACGCTGCGGGCCGGCACGTCCAGGTCAATCGCCACGCCCCCATCGTTGACCGCGTTCAACCAGGCCCAGTCCTTCTCGGCGTTGGCCGCGTTCACCACCAGGACATACAAGTTGGGGCGACGGCGATAGACGATGAGGTCATCAATGACCTGGCCCTCTGGGGTAAGCAAGTAGGTATATTGCGACTGGCCATCCTCCAACCAGCGTACGTAATTGGTGGTCACCACGTCCAAGAAGTGGGTGGCATACTCCCCACTGATCTCCAGCACGCCCATGTGTCCCACATCGAACAGGCCGGCTGCACGGCGCACGGCCTGGTGCTCCTCGCTCACGCTGGTGTACCACACCGGCATCTCCCATCCGGCAAAGGGAATAGTCTTGGCCCCCAGTTCCTGATGTTTTCCGTACAGAGGCGTGCGCCTGAGAGGAAATTCCAACTCTTTCCACACCCAGCGCACCCTGTCGGTGGGCAGACTGACTTCTTTCAGAATCGTGTTCTGGCCCACGAAGTAGGGGGTAGCCAGGGCGAACCAGGAGGCAAAGCCATTGCGATAGAGTTCCAGGCCAGTGGGACGGGAATCGCCCTCATAATCGGGCAGATGGGCTTCGCGACGCAGGGCGCGGCGAGTGTCCGGTGACGCTGCTTCCACAGCCCCGGCGTCGGCGAGCATCCGCCAGATGATGCCGGCCTGCCCGGCGGGCACAATCAGCTCAAAGTGAGGTTCGCCATCGCGGTAATCCAGGCGGGCCACTATGACCTCCGCTCCGGCGATGTCACCCTGCCAGACAGTGTAGGGGGTCAGGGAAGGCAAATCAGGGATGACTTTGTGCAGAACGGCCTCGGCCTGGGGGCCATGCACGGCCAGGGCCAACCGCCGCCCGTATTCCTCCGCGTCTTCGTCCAGGTCCTCGATAATGGCCGGGCCTTCCACTTTACGGAACACGTCGTCGTTGTCGAATAGGACGTAGCCGTCGGAGAGGCCGCGGAACCAGGCTTTAATTCGCTCGCTGTTGGTCGGATTGCTCAGGACCAGATAATTGTCCCGACCACGCTCGTCCGGCCGCAGGCGAATGATGGTCACATCGTCCAGAAGCAGGCCGTCGCGGTCCAGGATAAAGGTGCGCAGAGCGTGACCGGGGCGTAAAGCAGATACATCGGCAGTGCTCACCTGCTGAAGAAACGGTTCCGCTCGCCACCCGCGCACCCGCTGCAGACCCAGGTCGCTGTCGTCTAACAGAGCAGCGCTGGTGAGCGCAGCTTCCAATCCGCCAGGGGGATTGGCCGGGATGGAGGCCAGGGCCGGGGTTTTCAGCGGAGCTTCCGCCTTCATGAAAAAGTAATGGGGATAGCCGCTGCCACACGCTGGAATTTCCACTGCGGCCTTGTCCGCCAGCTCCTGTACGCCCCATTTGACTTCTTCCAAGATGTCCAGATCAATTTTTCCACGGGGGAGCTCGCCGATCAGACCCTGATAGCTGAAGGGATGGATGTTGGTCACGATGCGGTGGATCAGCCCGGCCAGGGTGTCCATGTCCTGCTCGTCCAGGCCGCGCTGGGTGACCCAGGGAGTGCCCATGCGGATGCCGGTGCCCAGGGCAGTAATTTTGTCCCAGGGGATGGTATTCCTGTTGACCACGATCCCGCACAGGTCCAGGATGCGGGCAGTAGGTTCGCCATATAGCGGAAAGCCGGTGGGGGTCTCCACCCCTTTCAGGTCCAGCAGCACCAGGTGAGTATCTGTCCCGCCGTAGGCCAGGCGCATCCCTCGTTTGATCAGAGCGTCGCCCAGAGCACGGGCATTGGCCACAATTCGGCGCTGCAAATCGTGGAAACACGCCATTTTGGCGATCTGGAAGGCGACGGCTATAGCTGCAAACTTGTTGGTGTGCGGCCCACCCTGCAAGCCAGGAAAGACGGCGGCGTCTATGCGAGCGGCAATGTCCTCGTCGGTGGTGATAATCACTGCGCCGCGCGGGCCACAGATGGTCTTGTGCGTGGTAAAAGTGGTCACGTCGGCAATGCCCACCGGGTTGGGGTACACGCCAGCGATGGCCATTCCTGCCGTGTGGGCGATGTCGGCCATCAAATAAGCTCCCACCGCGTCGGCAATCTCGCGGAAGGCGTGCCAGTCGGGGGCCCAGGAGTACGACGTGTACCCAGCAATGATGATTTTCGGGCGGTGCTCTTTAGCCAGGTCCATAATCTGGTCGTAATCCAGCCGCTCAGTGGCCTTGCTTACCCCGTAGGAAACCACCTTGTAGCGTTTCCCAGAGATATTGAGTTCGCTGCCGTGGGTCAGGTGGCCGCCCTGGAAAAGGTCCAATCCCATCAGGGTATCCCCTGGCTGCAGAAGGGCGTCGTACACGGCCACGTTAGCCGCGGCTCCGGAGAGGGGTTGCACATTGACGTAGATATTCTCGGCGCGCACCCGCTCATTGGCGAAACAGGCCGCGCAGCGCCGCTGGGCCAGGGTCTCCACGAAGTGCACGTAATCTACACCCTTGTAGAAACGGCGGTCGGCATAGCGGCGGTAATAAGCGAGTTGGTGGCTCAGGTCCAGCAGGAGCTCTTCGTCGTCGCGGGTCATGCGTAGCGGCGGGTACCCTTCGGCGTAGACGTTGTTGAAGACCGAGCCAAGGGCCTGGCGGACGGCAGCAGGAGCATAGCTTTCCGAGGGGATGAGGATCAGGCGGCGGGCCTGGCGTTCCTCTTCCAGTTTGATGATGTGGTCAATGTCAGGATCAATGGTGCTTAGATCGGTACCGAAACAGACTTCGGCATATTGTTTAACTTTCATTGTCAACACTCCTTTGTGTGATTAACTTGACACCAAGACATTCCTGAAGACGTGTATCATTATACTGTCCGGCGGGCAAAAAGTCAAAGACCAAGACCAGGGTGTATTTCACTTTGGGGGCGAGTTGCTGCTGGGCCCTGGCCGCGGAGACCT
>JANLFX010000071.1 GCA_024653325.1 Anaerolineae bacterium | reverse complement strand
AGGTGCATGTATAGTATACAAGCCCGTCGAAGGGCCGCCCGCCGCTACGTGTTTCACACCGAGTACGAGGCTAATAGGCTCGGTCGGGAGACCTTCGCCCATCGCAGATCACCGTCCGCCCAGCAGAACAGCCGCCAACCGGGTGTACACTGCGCCCGTGGGTCGCAGGTCACTGCGCATCAAGCACACCTGACGGGCCTCCATTTGCCCCAAAACGGGCACCTGGGTGGTAGAAACCAACGTGCCCAGGGCTTGAGCCTGATCGCGGGTGGCCCGTCTTTGCGTACGACCTAAGGTGAGATGAGGGTGGAAAGCACGCTGCTCAGGCTTAAACCCCAGAGGCACCATCGCCCGTTCGATGGCTTTTTGCAGCGCAGCCAGCGTACCGGTCGGTTCCTCCACGCCAACCCAGGTCACCCGCGGGTGCCTGGCGTCGGGGAAACAGCCCAGTCCGCCGATGGTGATGGTAAAGGGGGAAAATGGCGCACAGGCGGCGGTCAGAGCCTGGGCAATAGAATTGATTTTGCCAGCGGGCACGTCACCCAAAAACTGCAGGGTAAGATGGATGCCGTTAGACTGTACCCAGCGCACCGTGTCCCCCGGCACCTGGCTCTTAAGCCGCCGTTGCAGGTCGGCAATGGCCGACAGAATGTCCTCGTTCAACTCGATGGCAATGAAAGAGCGGATTTGTTCCATGATGGACTCCTGAGTGCCCTTTTCAGCGAAGGCAAGCCTCGCCGTTGCTGGTATTGGGCCAGTTATCGGTAAGGCGGCCACCAGTCGGGCATTTCAGAAAGATACCACTTCCCATCGTCGGCTTTGATGACAGTGATAGTCTCATCCAATTGCCCGTGCTTGGTCACCGTCTCCTCACCACCGCCCTGAGTGATCGAATACTCACCTTTTACATTGATGACAGCTTTCGTGGTGGACTCCTCAAGAATTTTATACTCGACCTTATCTATCTTGACTTCGGCGGGGAAATCAATCATCCATTTATCGCGTTTATCGGGGGCCAAGTATTTGAGCAGAGGTTCGTAGGCCTTACGCATAGCCTGCATGGATTTTATCGAGTCCGCCATGTAACCCTGCACCACCTTGACGCTGGGCTTGGTACCGATGCCTATACCAGCGAGCAGACCCTGGTTGTAGACGTAGTAACCTCCCCCTGCCACAGCCAGACAGACGCAAATCAGAGCAATGACTATGATTCCAGCGATGATGGACACCAGATTCTTTGGTAGCTTACCACGCGGAGCGGGCGTTGGTTTGACTTCACCCGCTTCTTCGCTAGCGACTTCACTGATCACCCTGGTCTCATCGTTTTCCATCGGCATACCTCCTTGCGGGATGAACGCCCTGTCCAGCGAGCAGCACACTCCCCGTGATCAGGGCAAAGGATGGCCCACAGCGACGTTTGTATTTTCGCACACATCCAGGCGAAAGTCAAGCGTGGACGGGAGACAGTTTCCGTCCTACAACGGCTACCTTTTTTTCGGGAACGCTGGTATAATATCTCATAGCGTAACTGACCTCTACACCACTGAGACGCAGAGTACGCCGGGTTTTTCTGTGGTTTTCGTGGAGAGCGGCTAACGATTAGCCCAAATCGCTGCTATTCAATCGAAACGAAATCCGTCCTGGTTTTGCCCGAAAATCTTTTTCTCTGCGCTCTTTGCGGTGAGCAGTTACCCCATAGTTTGAAAGTGTTCCATAAAACTCAGCAAGCGAAAGGAGTGCGGGGTCATGAAGCAGGTGCGCGCAGTTGCCGAACGGGTTATAAGCAATATAGAGAAAGTGATTTTTGGCAAGCGCGAAGAGATACAACTTGCCGTGATCGGGTTGTTATGCCAGGGTCACTTACTCATCGAAGACGTGCCCGGCGTGGGTAAGACGATGCTGGCCAAGTCCCTGGCCAAATCTATCGGTTGTACCTTCCGGCGCATCCAGTTCACACCGGATATGCTGCCTAGCGACGTAACCGGCGTCTCGGTGTTCAACCAGAAAACCCGCGAGTTCGAGTTCCGCCCCGGTCCGGTAATGGCCCAGATTGTGCTTACCGATGAGATCAACCGCGCCACACCCAAAACTCAGAGCGCTTTGCTGGAGGCAATGGAAGAGCGTCAGGTCACAGTGGATGGCAAAACTTATCCTTTAGGTCGGCCCTTCCTGGTGATGGCTACTCAGAACCCCATTGAGTATGAAGGGACATTTCCTTTGCCGGAAGCCCAGTTGGATCGTTTTATGCTGCGCATCAGCCTGGGTTACCCCGCACCCAACGATGAAATCACCATCCTTGATTCCCAGCAGTACGTCCATCCGGTAGAGGAGATTGGCCAGGTGGTGAGCGTGGAAGAGTTGCTGGAAGCCCAGGATCAGGTGAAGGAAGTCTACATTGACGCTCTGGTCAAAGAATACATCGTGGCCATCGTCAACGCCACGCGCAAGCACCCAGACATTTACCTGGGAGCCAGCCCACGCGGCAGCCTGGCGCTGTACAAAACCTCTCAGGTGCTGGCCGCAGTCCAGGGCCGTGACTACGTCATCCCCGACGACATCAAAGCCCTGGCCCAACCCACCCTGGCCCATCGGCTGATCGTCAGTCCCTCGGCGCGCATCAAGGACGTGGACCCGCGTGTGGTGATCGAGGACGTGTTGAACTCGGTGCCTGTCCCCGGTGCCAGAGTTAGAGTGAGAGCCTAATCCACCAATTAGATATTACCAAGAGATGCCCCCATGTCCGAACCTGATCTTGTCCTGTTGCACGCCCCCAGTGTGTACGATTTTCGCAAAAAATCTATTCTCTACGGCCCGGTGAGTGACCTGATCCCATCTACCACTGTTTTCGAGATGTACCCCATCGGTTTTACAACGATTGCCGAGTATCTGGAGCGATATGGGATTCGGGTGCGTATTGTAAATCTGGCCTTGCACATGCTGCGTGACCATCGTTTCGATGTGGAGGCATATGTCCGTCGCCTGAAGCCTCGAGCCTTTGGCATTGACCTACACTGGCTACCTCATGCTCATGGAGCTTTGGAAGTGGCCCGCATCGTCAAAGAAGCACACCCAGAAATACCACTGATACTCGGCGGCTTTTCGGCCACTTATTTCCACAAGGAGCTCATCATCCGTCCGGAAGTGGACTACGTGATACGCGGCGATTCTGCCGAAGCACCAATGCTCCAGCTCATGCGCCACATCTGTGCTGACAGAAGAAGAGAAAGACGCCCCTCTTTGGAGGACATCCCCAATCTCACCTGGAAAGACACCAACGGGCAGGTATACAGCAACCCTGTCAGCTATGTTCCGGAGAATCTGGATCATGTATTGATTGATTACAGCTACGTGGTCAAGGCCGTGGTCCGCTATCGCGACCTCATCGGGTTTGTTCCCGTTCACGGATGGTTGCGCTATCCCATCACGGCGGCACTGACCTGTCGCGGATGTACTCACAATTGCCGGACCTGTGGTGGCTCGGCGACGGCGTTCCACCGGGTATTCAATCGCCAGCAGCCAGCCTTTCGTGCACCGGAAGACCTGGCCCGTGACATCCGTGACATCGGACGTTTCAGCCAGGGGCCGATCTTCGTGCTGGGCGACATCCGCCAGGCCGGGCCAGATTATGCCGAAAGGTTCCTGCAAGCAATTCAGAACGCAAATAAGCCACTGATATTGGAGATATTCAATCCAGCCTCCCGTGACTTCCTGATGAAGATAGGTCAGGCCGTACCCGGCTTTACTCTGGAAATATCCCCCGAATCCCACGATGAAGAGGTGCGTGCTGCCTTTGGCCGACATTACAGCAACCAGGCAATGGAGGAGACTATTGCCTACGCATTGGAAGCAGGCTGCCGACGGGTGGATATATTCTTCATGATTGGTCTGCCCGGTCAGACATACCAATCAGTGCTGGACACGGCCGCATATTGCGATTATCTGATAAGACACTTCAATCGGGATGACAAGGCCCGGGTATGCCCCTTCATCTCACCTCTGGCTCCTTTCCTCGACCCAGGCAGTCTGGCCTTTGAGGAACCGGAGAAGTATGGTTATCGCCTCTTCTGCCGCTCCCTGGAAGAGCATCGGCAGGCGCTGGTGCAGCCCAGTTGGAAGTACGTGCTGAACTACGAGACGCAATGGATGGACCGTGGCGAGATCGTGGCCAGCACTTACGAGGTTGGATTGCGTTTCAACCACATCAAGGCGAAGCATGGGCTAATTGATCCTCACATAGCCGAGACAACTGAACGCCGTATTCGCAAGGCCATTCATCTCATCCGTCAAATTGATGACATTGTGACCATCGCCGACGAAAAACGGCGGACCAAACTTCTCGCCGCTCTCAAACCTCAGGTGGACATGGCCAACCTTTCCACCGTGTGTGATAAACGGGAGCTGGAATTGCCAGGCAAACCATTACGGCTCAACCTACCCCGGGCAGCCACCATTGTCCTACAAAGGTAAGCCCAAGCTAAGCCTTGTGAAGGTTCTGAGCCTCCGCTAGGCTTGATGGAGGATAAGGTGAGACAGCGATTTTTCATCGTCCTGACCCTTTGTCTGGTCTCTCTCGTTGCCGCTCTCACCGTGCCCGGCGAGACGGGCCGGTATTTGCTTTATAGACTGACCTATCTGCTGGCCAGTATCCTGGTGTTATCCTATCTTTGGTCATGGAGCAGCATCCGCTGGCTGGATTTCTCGCGCCGGCCTCGGACCCGGCGTTCCGAGGTGGGTAAATTAGTGGAGGAATGGTTTCAGGCGCGCAATCGGGGTGTAATCCCCAAACTTTGGGTGGAGATTTGGGACGAATCTGACCTGCCAGGCTACCGCGCCAGCCGGGTATTGAGCGCGGTGGGAGCACGCCAGCGGCGGAGGTGGAGAGTGAAGACCATTTGCTGGCAGCGCGGAAGCTTTAAACTGGGACCGACGACCATCGTGGGCGGGGATCCCTTTGGTCTGTTTCAGAAGCGGCGCCGGATTGAAGACACTACCAGCTTGGTAGTTTACCCGGCCATAGTAGATTTGACCACCTTTGCTCAGCCCCTCGGTCAACTGCCCGGTGGGGACGCGGTACGTCGTCGCACACATCATATCACCACCAACGTCTCCAGCGTGCGCGACTACGCCCCAGGTGACAGTTTCAACCGCATCCACTGGCCTTCTACAGCGCGCAAAGAACGGTTGATTGTCAAGGAATTCGAGCTGGATCCCACAGCCGACGTGTGGATTTTCCTGGACATGGAAGCCCGCGTACAGGGTGGACAACAAGAAGAGATCGACATGGACGAAGAAGGACCGGCTTTGCTGCGGGCCCGCCGGACACAGCCCAGGCTGATGCCCACTACCGAGGAATACGGGGTGACTATCGCTGCTTCACTGGCCAAATACTTTTCTATGCGAGACAGGGCTGTGGGGTTGGTGACTTACGGACAGCGGCGGGAAGTTCTACAAGCAGACCGGGGCGAGCGGCAATTGGCCAAGATTCTGGAGACTCTGGCCGTGATTCGAGCTCAGGGCCTTTCATCCCTGGCCCAAGTGCTAGCCGTGGAAAGCAAACACCTGCGGCGCGGCACGACCCTGCTCATTATCACCCCCTCGACAGACAGACGTTGGGTACTGACCGCCCGCGATCTGACCCGCCGGGGGCTGCACAGCACTGCTGTCCTGCTGGACGCTAAATCATTTGGCCGCGAAGCCGATCCCCAGCCCCTGGTGGCTGAACTGGCCGCCAGTCACATCCCAACCTACGTAGTCCGCCGTGACGATGATCTCAGGGTAGCATTGAGCCGACAGGTTGTCCTATAGCACCAAGAGGCGACCACCTCCGTAGGGCAGACCGGGTAGGGGTGCGTTTCAGTTTCGGGGCAGGTTTGTCCCGTAGCGACCGACCGCTGCTGCGTCCTGAGCCCGGCGAAGGGCTGCGCCCTGAGCGAAGTTGGGGTAGCCGCGCTTTCCATAGCGCGGCCGACGGCCCCCAGCACCGCGCAGGCCCACTCTCGTGACCGGGGTTGCGCGGTAAGAAACCGCGCCTGCCATATCCTGGGGGGATGGGAGAGGTCTCCGAGGCCAGGACACAGCAGCAACTCGCCCCCAAAGTGAAATACACCTGATCGAGTCAATCAGTTTGGTCTTTCGCCAAGAGTGTGGTATAATTATAATAGCAACTTGAGTCGCAGAACGACTGAAGTCATTACTACAATTTTCGATAGGCTCTTACTGCGGAATGCGGAGAACACTGGATTTTTGTAGTTGTTCTCCGTTCTTGTGCACGGGTTGGGTAAGGAGGGTTGGCAGCAGGCGTGTTTGGACGCTCTAAGAAAATCAGCGAGGGATTAACCCGCACCAGGCAGAGTTTCTTTGGAAGAATCAGTGGGTTGTTCGGAGCCAGGGAGATCAACGAAGAGCTGTGGGAAGAGCTGGAAGAGCTGTTGATTCTGGCGGATGTGGGGATAACTCCTACGGTGGAAATCGTGGAACGGCTGCGAGAGCGGGTGCGACGCGAGCGGGTGCGCGATGCGCAGACAGTGCGCGAAATGCTCAAAGAGGAATTGCGGGCTATCCTGTTAAGCCCTCGACAGTCCGCTGCTGATGGGCAATTGTTGACAGTGATTCTGGTCGTTGGGGCTAATGGCTCGGGCAAAACCACCAGTATCGCCAAGCTGGCCCGTTTTTACCAACAGCAGGGCAAACGGGTGATCCTCGGTGCGGCGGATACGTTTCGGGCAGCGGCCATTGATCAACTCAAGATCTGGGGCCAGCGTGTGGGATGTGATGTGATCAGCCATCAACCCGGAGCCGACCCCGGCGCCGTTGTGTACGATGCAATTCAGGCGGCCAGAGCTCGCCAGGCCGACGTGCTGATTGTGGATACGGCTGGGCGCTTGCACACCAAATACAATCTCATGCAGGAGCTCAAAAAGGTGCGCGGAGTGGCGGCCAAAAACGTTCATCTTGCTCCCCATGAGACTTTGCTGGTATTGGATGCGACTACGGGACAGAATGCTTTATCCCAGGCGCGGCATTTCAAAGACTCGGTGGAGGTGACGGGTATCATTTTGGCCAAGCTGGATGGCACGGCCAAGGGGGGAGTGGTTTTCGCCATCGCCCGCGAACTGGGGTTGCCGATCCGTTACGTGGGTACGGGAGAAGGACTGGACGATTGGGCCGAGTTTGATGCGGATGTCTTTGTGAACAGCTTGTTCGATTAAACCGTAGTACGGGCTTAAGCCTGTACTGCAGCAATGAGGTGAGTGGCATGGAAGAACTATTGGAAAGATTGAAAGCATTACAGGAGCGGATCCTTCAGATACAGGAGCGTCTTTGACATAGCCGGCAAAGAAGCAGAGATGTCCAGGCTGGAGAAGGATGCTGCCCAACCAGATTTCTGGGATGATCCGGAAACAGCGCAGGACAAGATGCAAAAGCTCGCCTCACTCCGGGAGGAGGTGGAGGTTTGGAGGGGGCTTGAAACTCGGACGCGAGAGGCAGTGGAATTATTGGAACTGGCGGCGGCCGAGGAAGAACCAGATAGGGAGGTGGTAGCCGGCGTTGAGCGAGAGGCTGCAGACCTCGAACGCGAACTGGCCCGTCTTGAGTTTAGCCTGTTGTTCTCTGGCGAGTACGATAAAGGCGATGCCATCCTGGCTATCCATGCTGGGGCAGGCGGCACCGATGCCCAGGACTGGACGGAGATGCTGGCCCGCATGTACCTGCGCTGGGCCGAGGCGCAAGGTTATCACACTGAGGTCCTAGACAGCCTGCCGGGAGAAGAGGCCGGACTTAAGCGCATCACTATTGGTATTGAAGGCCGATATGCCTACGGATACCTTCGTGCCGAGCGCGGCGTGCATCGCCTGGTGCGCCTTTCGCCTTTCGACGCGGCCCACCGTCGTCATACCTCTTTTGCTCTGGTCGAGGTCTGGTCGGACATTCAGGACGACGTGAGAGTGAACATTCGACCCGAAGATCTGGAGGTCGAAGTATTCCGCGCCTCTGGAGCCGGAGGGCAGCACGTCCAAAAGAACGCCACGGCAGTGCGCATCACACACCTGCCCACAGGAATCGTGGTCTCATGCCAGAACGAACGCTCGCAGACCCAGAACCGCGAGGTGGCCATGAAGATTCTGCGAGCGCGTTTGTACGAGCTTGAGCTCGAAAAGCAGGAACAAGAACTGGCCCGATTAAAGGGCACCCATGTAGATGCCAGATGGGGTAATCAGATTCGTTCTTACGTGCTGCATCCCTACAAAATGGTCAAGGACCTGCGTACCGATTACGAGACCGGCAATGTGGAAGCTGTGCTGAATGGTCGCCTGGACGAGTTTATTGAGGCGTATTTACGTTCGACGGTCGGCGAGGGGAAGAAATCCTGATTTGACAAATTTGCAATATTGATTATAATTATGGCGTATAACGTGACCAATGGGCGGTCGCCGGAGCGATGAGGGGGTGAGGATGTGGTTTAGCCCTTCGCCGCTCTTTTTGTGTAAACCGCCCGTTGTTGCCTCGGGGGGTACTGAATAATTATGCCTCTCTAAAGGATAATCCTGTGCATTCTGATTTGCTGGCCCAATTCGAGGAATACCTGGTCGCTATGGGCCTATCCCCAGTGACAATCGTCAATTATCTCGCTGATCTCCGTAGCTTTGTCCAGTGGTGGGCTGACACTCGCGGGGAAAATGTGCCGTTGTTAGGGGCTACTGCCGATGATATTCGCCGCTATCGGCGGGATATGGTTCGCCGAGGATGGGCGCCAGCGACTATTAATCGCCGCTTGCAGGGGATGCGCAAGTTCTTTGACTTTGCTATTACCACCGGTTTGCTGGCCGCCAACCCGGCTGCTGAGGTGAGCCGCGTAGATGAACAGCGCACCGCCCCCTCACATATCCTATCCCAGGCGGAACTGGATCGGCTTTTGGCTGCCACGCGCGGTAGCAACGGCGGACAATCCCGGCGGGACTACGCCTTATTGCAAGTCCTGGTGGAGACCGGCATCAAGGTCGGTGAATTGGTAGACTTGCGATTGGAGGATGTGGAACTGAGCGCGGATGAGGGTTATCTGCTTGTAGGTGATAGCTTGGCGACGGGTAGGCGTTGTCTGTCCATTGGGCCGGAAGTCTGTGCCGCATTGCGTGATTATCTGCGCGTGCGTTCGCCAGCTCCGGGAGTCACGCACTTGTTTCTCAATCGCGAGGGTCGCCCCCTCTCACCACGCACGGTGCACCGGTTGGTGAGCACTTATGCGCGCGCTGCCGGCCTTACCGGGGTTTCCGCCCATACTCTGCGCCGAAGCTTTGCGTATGCCGCGATTGAGCAGGGCGAGGACCCTCAGGCTGTGGCCAGGCTGCTGGGATTGCGTAGTGTGCCTCATTACGTTCATCAGACAGAAGAGACTCTGCTGGCCCAATCCACATCCTGAACGTTGGGTCTGTTTGACCCGGTTTGTGACTTATCTTTTCCATTTTCACGTTAATTGGGAGGGTTATTTTGGAAACAAAAGATTTCGTCGCCTTGCGCATCAGTCTGGCTTCGCCAGAACGAATTAAATCCTGGTCGTATGGTGAGGTGACCAAGCCGGAAACTATCAACTATCGTCGCCTGCGCCCAGAGAAAGATGGTCTGTTCTGCGAGGCCATTTTCGGGCCGACCAAAGACTGGCAGTGCTACTGTGGCAAGTATAAAAATATGCGCTACAAGGGCATTATCTGCGAGAAGTGCGGGGTAGAGGTCACCCGCTCTTCAGTACGACGTGAGCGGATGGGACACATTGAGCTGGCTGCCCCAGTAGCCCACATCTGGTACACCCGGCGCGTGCCCAGTTACCTGGGGGTATTGCTGGATGTGTCAAGACGCCACCTGGACCGCGTGCTCTATTTCGCTGAGTATGTGATCACCGAGGTGGACGAAGAGGCGCGGCAAAAGGCGCTCAAGCGCCTTGACGAGGAACTGGAGCGCGAGCTGAGTCGCCTGCAAAAGGCGGCGCAGGAGCAAATTCAGGCCGTTGAAGCTCGCCTGAACGATCAGATGTCTAAGCTGTTGGGGGAACGGGAAGCGGGCCAGGTGCGGCGCGAGGAACAGCGAGACCTGGAGACGGACAGGGTTGTTCAGGAAGCAAAGGCCTTGCGAGAGCGCCTGGAGCGCGAGCTGGGGAAAAAGGCCAGTGCTCCGGTAACCCTTTCTTTCTCCGAGAAGGTGATCGTCTCTGAAGGAGAAGAAGTGACCCGTGAACACCTGGCTCTGCTCAATGACCTGGTTCAAGATCGGCTTAGCGAGATCAAGGCCGAACTGGAAGATGAGCAGGCTCGCGATGAAGCTCTCATCAACATGGAAATAGAGCATTTGCGCCAGATAGCCGAGGAGGAAATAGCCCAGATCCGGGACAAGCTGGCTGCCGATGTGGAGGCGTTGCAGCAAAAGAGCGGTGACGCCCGCGAGGAGTTGCGTAACCTGGCGCCCATGCAGTTTTTGAATGAAGTCCAATACCGAGATCTGAAAAGCAGATGGGGCCAGGTATTCAAGGCCGGGATGGGAGCCGAAGCTTTCTATGGCATACTGCAGCGCATGGACCTGGATGAGCTGGCCAAAGAATTGTGGGACGAGGTGCGCACCACTCACTCCAAGCAGCGTCGGCAGCGGGCTACCAAGAGATTGCGGGTGGTGGAAGCTCTGCGGGCGAGCGGTAACCGTCCGGAGTGGATGATCCTTACCGTGCTGCCGGTTATCCCCCCGGATTTGCGGCCAATGGTGCAGCTCGACGGTGGACGTTTTGCCACTTCGGACCTGAACGACCTTTATCGGCGGGTGATCAACCGCAATAACCGGCTAAAACGCCTGCTGGAGTTGGATGCGCCGGATGTGATCATCCGCAATGAGAAACGCATGTTGCAGGAGGCCGTGGATTCACTGATTGACAATTCACGGCGTGGCAAGGCGTTGTCTCGCCGTGGGCGGCGTGAACTCAAGTCACTTTCGGATATGCTCAAGGGCAAGAAAGGACGCTTCCGACGCAACCTGTTGGGTAAGCGCGTGGACTACTCTGGCCGTTCGGTGATTGTCATCGGCCCGGAGCTCAAATTGCACCAGTGTGGCCTGCCTAAGTCCATGGCCCTGGAGCTGTACCGGCCCTTCGTCATCGCCAAGTTGGTGGAATATAACTACGCCAGCAACGTCAAAGGGGCCAAGCGGGTGATCGAGCGTGAGCGGCCCGAGGTATGGGAAGTTTTGGAAGAAGTTATCCGCGAACGACCTGTATTGCTCAACCGCGCGCCTACCCTGCACCGTCTGGGAATCCAGGCTTTCGAGCCGGTACTGGTCGAAGGCAAGGCTATTCAGATTCACCCCCTGGTCTGTGCAGCGTTCAACGCCGACTTCGACGGCGACCAGATGGCGGTACACGTGCCTCTATCACGCCAGGCAGTGGAAGAAGCACGCAAGTTGATGCTTTCCACCAAGAACTTGCTGCTCCCGGCCAGCGGTGAACCTGTCGTCAGCCCGACCAAAGATATGGTGTTAGGGTGTTATTACCTGACAATGGCTCGCGACGGCTGCAAGGGCGAAGGGATGGTCTTCGGCGATCTGGATGAGGTGGAACTGGCCTACAGCCTGGGTAAGGTGGAGCTACACGCTCGCATCAAGCTGTATACCCCCACGTACTATACAGAGTCCGGTGAGCGGTACAGCGATGGTCCGCAGACACGGCTTATCGAAACCACGGTGGGCCGGGCTTTGTTTAATCAGATTCTCCCCGATGAATTGCGTTATGTGAATGAGGTGTTGGACAAGGGGCGGTTGAAGAACCTGGTAGCCCAGGGCTATCGTCTGTTGGGCCTTGAGGCTACAGGGGACCTGGTGGACCGCATCAAAAACATCGGCTTCCAGTATGCTACCCGCTCCGGCGCCAGTATTGCGGTGAGCGATTTCACCATTCCCAAGTCCAAGGACGAAATACTGCGCCGCATTGGGGAGCAGGTGCATGAGGTGGAGCGTCAGTATCGCCGTGGATTGCTGACCGAGGATGAGCAATATGCCCGTACAATCGAACTGTGGACGAAAGCTACTGACCAGGTGACCGATGCCGTAGCCGAATCCCTGGATCCCAATGGGCCTATCTATATCATGGCTCAGTCTGGCTCGACCAAAGGTGGCTTCCAGCCCATTCGTCAGCTTGCCGGAATGCGAGGGTTGATGGCTGACCCGGCGGGCCGCATTATCGCCCTGCCCATCCGTTCCAACTTCCGCGAGGGATTAACGGCTTTGGAATACTTCATCTCCACCCACGGTGCCCGGAAAGGCCTGGCGGATACAGCGTTGCGCACCGCCGATGCCGGCTACCTGACGCGCCGTCTGGTGGACGTGGCTCAGGATGTGATCATCAATGCCGAGGATTGTGGTACCCGGAGCGGCATGTGGATACGCGCTTCCGATGACGTGGGTGGGCAAAGCTTGAGTGAGCGGATCATTGGCCGTATCGCCGCCGGTCCGGTGGTCCACCCCCAGACTGGTGAGATTATTGTGGATGTGGGGGAGATGATTGAGGAAGACCACGCAGAGGCTATCGAAGCGGCCGGCGTGCAGGAGGTGTACGTTCGTTCACCACTGACCTGCCAGATGCGCTATGGGCTGTGTGCCAAGTGCTATGGTCGGGACTTAGGCCGGGGCGAGTTGGTAGAGGTAGGGGCGGCTGTAGGCATCGTGGCTGCTCAGAGTATCGGCGAACCGGGCACGCAGTTGACCTTGCGCACTTTCCACACCGGTGGTGTGGCCGGTACTGCCGACATCACTCACGGTCTACCCCGCGTGGAAGAGCTGTTCGAGGCCCGCAAGCACCCCAAAGGTGAGGCCATTATCTCCGACATTGATGGCATAGTCGAGATTCACAAGACGGAAAGCGGGCGAGTGGCAAAGGTGATAGATAGCCAGGTGTTGCGGGATGAGTATAACATCAAACTTGGATGGAAGATTCTGGTCGAGAACGGGGACCAGATCGAAGAAGGTGCCGTCATCGCCAGCCGGGGGGAAGACAAGACCATCGTCGCTTCCCATAGAGGGCGCGTTCTGCGCGAAGACCGGTTGATCACCGTGATCTACGAAAAGCGGGAGGAGCGTGAGTATGAAATACCCTCGGCAGCGCGGTTGATCGTTGAGAACGGACAAAGAGTGAAGGCCGGACAACAGCTTACTGAAGGGTCCAAGAACCCGCACCGCATCCTGGCCATCCTGGGCAGGGAGGCTACTCAACTTTACCTGTTGCAGGAGGTGCAGAAAGTCTACCGGTCCCAGGGGGTGAATATCAACGATAAACACTTCGAGATCATCATCCGCGAGATGCTGAGCAAAGTGCAGGTCACCAAGCCGGGTGATACGGACCTGCTCCCTGGTGAACTGGTGGATCGGCTGGCCTTTGCCGAAGCTAACGCCAAAGTTGTGGAACAGGGCGGCCGCCCGGCCATTGCTCGCCCGGTTTTGTTGGGGGTGACCAAGGCAGCGCTGAATACCGAGAGTTTTCTCTCAGCCGCTTCTTTCCAGCACACGATCAAGGTGCTGGCCGGAGCCGCCATCGAGGGCAAAAGCGATTACCTGCGGGGTTTGAAGGAAAACGTGATCATCGGCAAGAAAATCCCTGCCGGAACCGGCTTCCGTGGTCGCCCGGATATTAAGGGGGGAAAATTGCTCACTGAAACCTTTGAGGGAATAGGGTTGGCGATTCTGGAGAGTATGGCCTTGGAAGAGGCGGGCGGCGAGGACGAAGAAGAAGAGGACGAGGAGGAGGCGGAAGTGTTCGCCTCAGAATATGACGGGGACGAGTACCTGGACGAGGATACAGAAGGCGAAATTGAGTTACCTCTCGCCGCTTCCTGATTGGGGGCGACGCGCCGGGTTTTTCTAGAAGTCGAAGGACGGCAGCGGCCCGATGTGAGTTGGGTTGCTGCCGTTCTCGTTCATTAAGGGCTTATCTGAAAACGCGCCTGAGCAGCCCACGGTCAGGAGACCGTGCCCAGCATGTGCGGGTAAACCTCCTTGACAAATACCCTGAGTTCGGGTATGCTTACGTCGGTATCGTTGGAATTGCAAGCGTGAAACTGCACGGATGGGTGAAGAGATGACAGACCTCAAGTATTGGGTGGGTTTCAATATCGTGCCCAACATCGGGCCGGCCAAAGTGCAGGCCCTGCTTGATCATTTTGGAGATCTGGAGACGGCCTGGAGGGCTCACGGGCAAGACTTGCAGGCGGCAGGGCTGGACCGGCGGGCGGTGAGTAGTTTGCTGGCTGCGCGGAAACAACTTGACCTGGATGCCGAGCTGGAAAAAATCGCGCGGGCCGGTGTGCGGGTCCTCACCTGGGCCGATGCCGATTATCCGGCCCCGTTGCGCAATATCTACCACCCACCGCCAGTGCTTTACGTCAAAGGTGAGTTGTGTCCTGAAGACGAATGGGCGGTGGCTGTGGTCGGTACCCGACGGGCGACGGTGTATGGCAAAGAAGCGGCGCGCGTGATCGCCGGTGACCTGGCCCGCAATGGGGTGACGGTGGTCAGCGGATTGGCGCGCGGCATTGACGCCCAGGCCCACAAGGCGGCCCTGGATGCTGGTGGACGAACTATTGCCGTGTTGGGTTGCGGTGTTGATCTGGTATATCCACCGGAGCATCGCAAGCTGGCGGAAGCCATCGTGGCCCAGGGGGCATTGATCAGCGAGTATGCTCTGGGTACTCCGCCGGAGGGTAGTAACTTCCCCCCGCGTAACCGCATCATCAGTGGGCTGTCTCTGGGAGTGGTCATCGTCGAGGCCGGTGCGGGCAGTGGAGCGCTGATCACTGCCGATTACGCTGCCGAACAGGGCCGCGAGGTGTTTGCCGTGCCAGGCAACATCTTCAACCGCAGCAGTGAAGGCTGCAATGCGCTCATCCGCGATGGGGCGCATCCGGTGTTGAGCGTGAATGACATCCTGGAAGTGCTCAACCTGACCATGGTCAGCCAGCAAGCCGAGGTACGAGCGGTGGTCCCGGAAAACGAGACGGAAGCCCGCCTGCTCACCTATATCACCTCTGAACCCATCCATGTGGATGAATTGGGCCGCCTCAGCGGGTTGCCCATTGCCCAGGTAAGCAGCACCCTGGCCCTGATGGAATTGAAGGGCATGGTTCGTCAAGTGGGAGGCATGAACTACGTACTGGTCCGCGAGGAGCGGGCGGATTACATTGTGGACTGATCAGTGACCAATGCCCAATGAGACAGTGACCAATGTCAATTTGGCCATTGAACTGGAGGTGAACATGTTCGCACTCATCATGGCCGGGGGGAGCGGCTCTCGCCTGTGGCCCCGCAGCAGGAAAAATCAACCAAAACAACTCCTTGACCTCGGTTCCGGAAGGACCATGTTTCAGGAAGCATATGACCGCGTGGTGCCCCTTTTTGGTAATGAGGGCATTTTTGTGGTTACCAGCGGAGAATACGTGCCCATGATGCGCCAGCAGGTGCCAGCCATTCCCGCTGCCAATTACATCATCGAGCCCTCTGGCCGAGGGACGGCGCCGTGTATCGGGCTGGCGGCGCTTTATTTGCAGCGGCTGGATCCTCAGGGAGTGATGTGTGTCCTCACCGCCGATCATTACATCCAAAAAGCCGAACTGTTTCGCCAGGTTCTCCAGGCAGCGGCGCAGGTCGCCGAAAGCGGGTATCTGGTGACATTGGGCATTGCTCCCAGTTTTCCGTCCACCGGTTTCGGCTATGTGCAGCGTGGTACATCGCTGGGGACAGTGGGTGGTTTCGAGGCGTTCCGCGTCGAGAAATTCACCGAGAAACCAGATGCTGAAACGGCCCAACGGTTCTGTGAGAGCGGGATGTACTCGTGGAACAGCGGGATGTTTATCTGGCGGGTATCCGTCATCCTGCGGGAGTTCGAGAAACTGATGCCTGCCCTTTATGCCCAGCTTATGGAGATTGACGCGGCTATCGGCACCTCCGAGGAGCGCATAGTCCTGGAGCGGGTCTGGCCGCAGGTGGAAAAGCAGACCATTGACTACGGGATCATGGAGCGGGCAGAGGACGTGGCCGTGATCCCGGTGGACATCGGCTGGAGCGACGTGGGTAGTTGGGCTACTTTGCTGGACATTCTCCCTGCCGATGGGGATGGCAACGTGGTCACCGGTCAGCACCTGGGGGTGGATACTCACGGTTGCCTGATCTACAGCCCCGACCGGTTGGTGGCTACCGTCGGCGTGGAGGGGATGATCGTGGTGGATACCGGCGACGTTTTGCTCGTCTGCCCTCGCAAACGGGCCCAGGACGTGCGGGAACTGGTGAAGCGGCTGCAGGAGGAGGGCAGGGAAGAATACCTGTGATAGAAATATCTGAACTTGAGCAAGTGTTTACTGCAGAGCCTATTGAGGTAGCCTACCTCTTCGGCTCTCGGGCGCGGGGCGACAGTGGGCCGACCAGCGATGTGGACATTGCCATTCTCCTGGCTGGTCAACCAACTGTCGAGGAATGCGCCCGTCAGCAGCTAGCGTTCCTGGACAGGGTAACTGCCCTCTTGCGACATGACGACGTGGACGTGGTGATCCTCAATCGGGCTCCGCTGCTATTGCAACATCGAGTCATTCGTGACGGCAAAGTGCTCTTCTGCCGTGACGAGCCGCGCCGTGTGCGCTACGAGACACAAATACTCATGGTCTATATGGATTTCCGCTTTCCTCACCGACTATCACCTTTATGGTTTGGCCGAACGGTACTTGCAACTCTCTATCGAGTGCCTTTTGGACATCGGGGCCATGTTGGTCACTGGCCTAGGGTTGCGCAGGCTGGAGCGCCATCGGGATGTAAGTGGACGTTCTGGTCGAGGCTGGTGTGTTGTCCCCTGAACTCGGAGCGCGGCTGGCAGGTATTGCTGGCTTCCGCAACATTCTGGTGCACGACTACTTGCAGATTGACCGGGGTATTGTTTACCAAAAGCTACATGAAGGTGTGGCCGACCTCGAAAGCTTCGCTACCGAGATTGTACAATTTTTACAACGAAGTTAAGCAGATTACAAAGGAGATCGTATGTCTGACGAACCCATCGTTGCCTATTGTGTGAAATGTAAAGATAAGCGGGAGATGCGAGACCCGCAGGCTCTGTACATGGAAAACGGCACCCCGGCCACGCGGGGCGTCTGCCCCGTGTGTGGCACGAGCATGTTTCGCATGGGCCGCACACCAGCCCACAATGACCTCCCACCCTACGAACCACCATCCAAAGATGGACGGCTGGTCATCGTCGAATCGCCGGCCAAAGCGCGCACAGTGGGCCGCTTCCTGGGCAAGGACTACACCGTCCGCGCCTCGGTGGGCCACGTGCGCGACCTGCTGCGCTCGAAGCTGAGCGTGGACGTGGATGACGATTTCAAACCTCGCTATCGCATTCCCAACGAGAAGAAAAAAGTCGTCAAAGAACTGAAACAGGAGGTCAGGCAGGTTGCCGAGGTCTATCTGGCCACCGATCCCGACCGCGAAGGGGAAGCCATTGCCTGGCACCTGATGGCCGCGGCAGGGATCACCAGAGACCAGGCCCGGCGGGTGGTCTTCCACGAGATTACCAAAGACGCTATCGAGCACGCTTTCGCCCATCCCAGCGAGATCAACATGGACCTGGTGAACGCCCAGCAGGCGCGGCGCATCCTTGACCGGCTGGTGGGCTATCAGATCAGCCCGCTTTTGTGGGAGCGCGTGCGCAACCGCTTGACGGCCGGACGGGTGCAATCCGTGGCCGTGCGCCTGATCGTCGAGCGTGAACGAGAGATTCAGAACTTCGTGCCGGTGGAATACTGGTCGGTGGAAGCGGAACTGGCCAAACAAGAGGACCTGAGGCGTAAGAAACCACGCTCCTTCACTGCCAAACTGTACCGCATCCGGGGACAGGAGGTGGACCTCAAGAACCAGGCCGACACCCAGGCGATAGTGAATGACCTGGAAACGGCGGTCTACGTTATCGCCAATATCAAGCGGGGCACGCGCAAGCGTAATCCCTCTGCGCCTTATACCACCAGTACCATGCAGCAGGAAGCTTCCCGCCGGCTGGGATTCACTGCCAAACGAACCATGGCCGTGGCCCAGCAGCTCTACATGGGCCTACCTGTCGGCGAGGAAGGAGAGGTCGGCCTGATTACTTACATGCGCACTGACTCGACTAACGTGGCCGAGTTGGCTCAGGAGGAGGCGCGCAGATATATCAGCGAACGGTTCGGCAAAAAGTTCATGCCCACCAAACCGCCGCAATACAAGACCAAGGCCAAGGGCGCGCAGGAGGCTCACGAGGCCATTCGCCCGACATCTGTATTCCGCGAACCGGATGCTATTAAAGAATACCTCACCCGTGACCAGTATCGGCTGTACAATCTGATCTGGCAGCGCTTCCTGGCCAGCCAGATGTCCCCGGCGGAGATGGATACAGTGTCTCTGGACATCGCCGGTGTACCTCAGGCTGAACTGGTTGGTGGACAGGTGCCGGAATCCAGCCTGCGCGAGATCACCTACCATTTCCGGGCCAGTGGTTCCAATGTAAAATTCCCCGGTTTCCTGGTAATCTACGAGGAAGCCCGGGATGAAGACGCCGTGCCCGGTGAGGAGGAAGTGGCTCGTATCTTCCCACCGCTGGATGACAAGGAAGTGCTCGCCCTGTTGCGCCTTATGCCGGAGCAACACTTCACCCAGCCACCACCCCGTTACAGCGAGGCTACCCTGGTGCGCACGCTGGAGGAATACGGCATTGGTCGCCCCAGTACCTACGCGCCGATCATCACCACCATCCAGAACCGGGGGTACGTGGTGCGCGAGGGGGGACGTCTTTACCCGACCGAGACCGGTTTCCTGGTGAATGACATCCTGGTCAAACACTTTCCGGACATCCTGGATTACGGCTTCACCGCCCGGATGGAAGAAGAACTGGACGAGATTGCTGCCGGGGAGCGGGATTGGGTGAAAGTGCTGCACGAATTCTACAAACCGTTCTCCCAGACCCTGGAACGCGCCAGGCAGGAGATGGAGTACCTCAACCTGGGCGATCAGCCCACGGGTGAGATGTGCGAACTGTGTGGCCATCCGCTGGTCGTCAAGTGGGGCCGCTATGGCAAGTTCGTGGCCTGTTCCAATTACCCCGCCTGTCGTAATACCAAATCTTTCTACGTTTCCCTGGGGGTAAAATGTCCGCAGTGTGGTGGAGAGCTGGCTGAGCGCCGCACTCGCAAGGGACGGATTTTCTACGGCTGCTTGAACTACCCGGAATGTGAGTTCACCACCTGGGACCGCCCGCTGCCCACGCCGTGCCCCACGTGCGGTGGCTTGCTGACCGAGGGACGCAAGGGCCTGGCCAGGTGTGTGAATTGCGGCGCGGAGGTGGAACTGGAGACATTGCCAGAGGAAGAACTAGCCGAAGCTGAGGCTTGAGAAAGCATTGGGTGACAGTCACCTTTGAGGTGACTGTCACCTAATGTCATCTCATCCTGCCAACTGAAAGGAGCAACCATGCGACTGAGCAAACTACGGGAAAAAATAGCTGCTGCCAATCTGGATGCCATGTTTATCACCCAACCGCAGAATGTACGGTACCTATCCGGTTTCACCGGAGGGGAAGGGGCAGTGCTCGTCGTTACCCCACGAGAGGCCATTGCCGTTACCGGATTCATCTACCGCGAGCAAATTCAGCGGCAAGCTCCTGAGTGGGAGCTGGTCGAAACGAAGGGCAAGCTGGTCAGCGCATTCCCTGATCTGGTGGCGCGCCTGGGAGTGCGGCGTATCGGCTTTGAAGGTATGCATCTCACCGTGAATCAGCATCGGGAGTGGGCGGAAGCGTTGTCGGGTTGCGAATTGGTGCCCATCAAAGACATGGTTGAGGACCTGCGAGCGGTCAAGGATGAAAAAGAGATTGAGGCTATTGAGAAGGCCGTCATCCTGGCCGATTCGGCTTTCGCTCACATTACCAAATTTATCCGACCAGGGATGACAGAAAAAGAGGTGGGCTGGGAGTTGGAGAAGTACATGCGCACCCATGGGGCAGAGAAGGTGTCTTTCGACATCATTGTCGGCTCCGGCTCCAATGGAGCCATGCCTCATGCTACAGTATCTGAGCGGATGATCCGTGCTGGAGAACCCATAGTGATGGACCTGGGAGCGGTAGTGGATGGTTTCTGCTCCGATCTGACGCGGACCATTGTCATTGGCGAACCTGATGACAGGTTTCGTGCTATCTACGACACCGTGCTGCGGGCGCAGGTTCATGCTGAGGCGAAGATCCTGCCCGGGATGACAGGGCGGGAAGCGGATGCCATTGCCCGGGACATCATCACCGCTGCTGGCTATGGCGAGGCCTTTGGCCACGGTTTAGGGCATGGAGTGGGTCTGGCTGTGCACGAGAAACCGAGGGTGTCCTACGTGGAGGGTGAAAATGTGTTGCAGTCGGGGATGGTTTTCACCGTGGAACCAGGCATCTACCTACCAGATTGGGGTGGAGTGCGTATCGAAGACATCGTGGTATTGCGCGAGGACGGGTGTCAGGTGTTGACCAGGGCTTCCAGGGAACCAATTGTGCCTTTGTAATCCATATCAGCCCACATTCCGCACCTAACCGGTGTCCTGATAGCATTTTTCCACGTGGGAGCCGAGGAGGCGAAGGATTCGGCGATGGACAGGCTGAAGGTTGAGTACCCGTTGCTGAACTCCCCCTTCTGTGGGGATCAGCAACACATCAATCCCTTCAAACATCTGGAAGATGCGGCGCATAGTGGGGCTTTGCGTGGGCTTGCCGACCTGATTCGGGATGCTCTCTCCCTTCTCCTGCAAAGCAGTACGCACTTTCCGTTCGGCCAGGGCATAGACCAACAACGCCAGTCCCATCACCAGCACCAGCGCCATCATCCGCCGGGGGCTCTTCAAAAAGAGACTGTCGGCAAAGAAC
>JANLFX010000070.1 GCA_024653325.1 Anaerolineae bacterium | reverse complement strand
CTGATGTATACTTGCGCCTCCTCCCATTTGGACAAGACACTCTTGAGCAGTGGACCATAGATGGCGTGTGGTTTCACGCGGTGGTTGCGCATCCAACGTTGCAAGCGGCGGTAGCGACTGGCTGCGTACTGTGCATGCCCTTGGATGACATTCGCCCAGATGGTCAAACTGACGCATTTCTCCAATAACAGACCGACGATAGCCCAAGCAAGTGTATACAGACGGCCCAAGTGTCCGTATGCTGAGTGGGGAACGTTTTTGATCAGCAGCCCAAGGACAGTACGGTACAACTCGAGGCTATTGCCCATAGTTCACCTCCAGCAACATGGATGGAGTGAACTATACCACATCTTACGGATTTTGTCTAGTCCGGCCAATTGTTAAAAATGTCAGCCAATCAGGGAAATGCCTTTCGGTGACTACTTCAGTGATACCCTGAAAACGGCGGTCCTATCAGGCACGGTGCCACAGAGCCGGCTTGACGATATGGTGCGGCGTATCCTTACCCCGATGTTCGAGATGGGCCTCTCACTTTGCCGCTGACCACCACACAGGCTTATACGATTGCGGTGATTGGCTCAGCCGCCCACGCGCATCCGATTGCGGTCGGCGAGGGCTCCGGTCGGGTGGAGCCGCCGTATGTTGTCACCCCGCTCCAGGGCGTGATCACCAGAACCCTGGGCACTTCCGTCACCGTCCTCGACGTCCAGGGGGATAGCACCCTGGGACCGATTCCTTCCGGCGCCTTGAGGACTCCCACCGGCACCCTGGGCCTGCTCGGGGAATACTTCGACAACCCTACTCTCTCGGGCACGCTGGTGCTCACTCGCGTGGACCCCAACGTTGATTTTACCTGGTGGGGCGGCCCGCCCGGACCAGGTGTGCCGGCCGAAAACTGGTCGGCCCGCTGGACGGGGTCGCTCGTCCCGACGACAACCGGCACCGCTACCCTGGCGCTGACCAGCGATGACGGAAGCCGGCTGTTCATCAGCGACACGCTCGTGATTGACAACTGGGGCGAGCACGGCGATCAGACCCGATGGGCAACGATACCATTGACCGCCGGGCAGGCGTATCCGATTCGGGTAGAGTACTTCCAGGCGTCCGGCGACAGCGACATTCACTTCCAATGGTGCCCACCGTCGGACATTGAGAGTGCGGTCGCCGCGGCAAGCCAGGCAGATGTGGCCGTTGTCGTGGTGGGCCTTACCTCCGGGGAGGGCTGGGATCGCACGGACCTCTTCCTGCCCTGCAATCAGGATGCGCTCATCTCTGCCGTCGCGCAGGCCAATCCTCACACGATCGTCGTGCTCTACACACCCGCGCAGGTGCTTCTGCCCTGGGCCGACCAGGTGGCCGCCATTCTGGTCGGATGGCTGCCCGGCCAGGAGGCGGGCAACGCGCTCGCCGATGTGCTCTTCGGCGACGTCAACCCATCCGGCAGGCTGCCCGTGACCTTTGCCCGGAATGCGGCGGACTACCCGGCGGCCGAGAGCCCAGAGCAGTACCCTGGGGTGGACGGGCGCGTTTTCTACTCCGAGGGGTTGCGCGTGGGGTACCGCCACTTTGATAGCCGGGATATCACGCCCCTCTTCCCGTTCGGGCATGGCCTCTCTTACACGACCTTTGAATACGGCAATCTGAGCATCAACCCGACCACCATTTCTACGGCGGGCATGGTGACGGTCACCCTGGCAGTGACCAACACCGGCAGCCGTGCCGGGGCGGAGGTGGTGCAATTTTACCTGGGGTTCCCTCCGGAGGCTGGCGAGCCTCCCAGGCAGTTGAAGGGCTTGCAGAAGATTTATTTGCAGCCGGGAGAGACGCAGCCGGTGACCTTCACGCTCACCCCGGAAGCATTCTCATTCTGGAGTGCCGGTCTGGAGAGGTGGGTAGCCTACCCGGGTGCGTACCAGGTGATGGTCGGCGCCTCCTCCCGCGACATCCGACTGAACGGCTCTTTCGTGGTGCAGGGCGGTCCGCTGGCGGGAACGGTCTACGAGGCCGAGAACGCGGTGCTTTCGGGTGGGACCAAGGTCAGTAATGACCATACCGGCTACACCGGCAGTGGCTTTGTGGACGGCTACTGGAATGTGGGCACGACGACGACCTTCCACGTGAACGTAGACAGGAGCGGAGAGTGCGCCGTGACGCTGCGCTACGCGAACGGCTGGAGGCCACCGGACCGGAATGTACCCCAGATGCTCAGCATCTACGTGAACGGGGTCAAAGTGCGCCAGACCCGATTGCCGGCACTGGCCAACTGGGATATGTGGGACTACAAGACCGAGGTCCTGCCCCTCCATGCCGGCGAGAACACGATCGCCTATAAGTACGACACTTGTGATAGCGGCAATGTCAATCTGGATGCTCTCATTGTCGGGGCCGCTGGTGAGGCGCTCAATCTGGCCCTGCACAAGCCGGTGCTGGCCTCCTCGAGCGTGGACCTTGCCTCAAGACCCAGCAACGTAGTGGACGGCAGTGTGGCCACCGGTTGGTCCAGCGCCCTGAGCGGCACCCACTGGATCTGGGCGGACCTGGGAGCCGTGTACCGGATCAACCACGTGGTCCTGAACTGGGGGGAGGCTTTTAGCCGGACGTATCAGGTTCAGATGTCCAACGATGACGACAATTGGTTCACGATCTATTCTGCCGCTCCGAGCAACGGGGAGATTGACGACCTGAGCACCGTTGGGATCGGACGCTACATTCGCGTACACGGTACTTCCTTTGAGGGGCCCGGCAGTTTGCGAGAATTCGAGGTCTATGGAAGGCCCGCTGTGAACCTGGCACTGTGCATGACGGCAACTGCCTCATCCAGCGAAACCATGAGCCTGGCACCGAAGTATGCAGTGGACGGCAACATTGGCACCCGCTGGTCGAGCGTGTTCACCGATCCACAATGGATCCAGGTGGACCTAGGGGCCGTTTCCGGCATTGGTCCAATAGTCCTGAACTGGGAAACAGCCTACGCCAAAGCGTACACGATCGAGGTTTCAAACGACGGGCTCACCTGGACCACGATCTATTCCACCACCACCGGCAACGGCGGCCTGGACGGCCCGTATCTCCTGGCCGCCGGGCGTTACGTCCGTATGTACGGCACACAACGGGCGACACCATGGGGCTACTCCTTATGGGAGTTTGAGGTATACCCCCCGCTATGGAAAATCTATCTCCCGATCTGTCTTCGGCAGTACAGTTCCCAGTAAAAACGATGCAGGGTGGATTTAGAGCGAGAACTGAGATGGTGTCAGGTTTGCTCACAAATATTTAGATAACCAGAAAGGAGGGAAACGAAATGGCGAAACTGGAGTACGTGGAAGGCATCGGCCCGGTCTATGCTGAAAAGCTCCGGGCGAGCGGGGTCACCAGCACGCAGGCTTTGTTGGAAAAGGGGGCGACAGCCCAAGGAAGAAAGGAGCTGGCGGAACAGACGGGGATTTCAGAAAGCCTGATCTTGCGCTGGGTCAACCACCTGGATTTGTACCGCATCAAGGGGATAGGGTCTGAGTATGCGGATTTGCTGGAGCTGGCAGGGGTGGACACGGTGCCAGAATTGGCCCAGCGCAATGCCCAGAACCTGTACCAGGCCCTGATGGAGGTCAATGCGGAGAAGAAGCTGGTGAGGAGGATGCCGACGCCGGGGCAAGTGGCGGATTGGATTGAGCAGGGGAAGCAGTTGCCGCGGGTCATACACTATTGAAGTTGGGAGCGTTTTGCAGCACAAAAAGCCCGGTTCGCCGGGCTTTTTGCTTTTCAGACAGGCCTGTACCCCCTGCACCACCGCCGCTCGATCAGGTCGGCGGCCACCCACAGTGCCTGTTCCAGGGTCGCACACTCGTGGACCCGCTCGCGGACCTGATCACAGCCGGTCCGGCCCCGGCGGCGCACAACCGCCCATGAGCCCCACAAGGTCGGCGTCCATCCAAAGGACGATGTAGAAGCGATAGCGGTTTGCGGCGGGATGGATGCTGTGCAAACGCACGGCGTTCATATCCCGTAGCTCCGGCGCTTCATCGAGCGCCGTCCTTTGGCCCGCTCAGGGCGCGGCCGATCGCACGCTCAAATTGCCACAAGGGGCCACCCTCTTTGAGCGATGACAGATTGCACACATGCAGGGTGAAGCGGGTCTGGTTTGGATAGGCCCAGGTGGTGATCTCGGTGATGATCTGGGCCTGCACTTTCTTGTTGGGGACGACGATGTAGAAGTGGTCGGTCACCAGGCGGTAGTTGGCCCACTTGCGATCTCGCTTCTCTTTCTTCTTCTTTCCCCCTCGCTCGGCCTCGATGTATAGCGGCCCTTGACCGGGGAAGACGGCCACCAGGTCTACGTCGAAAGTCCCCCCTGAGGGCAGTGGAATCGGTTGAGGGTAGAGGTCCACGGCCTCGGCTCCGTATTGCAGCAGCACATCGCGGGCCCAGAGATTGAGCAACACATGCTCGTCGCTTTTGTGCCTGGCCAGCAGGCAGTCGTACTCCGATTCCACCGCTTCCCGGCCGAAGAGCAGCCGAAACACCTCTTGCGGCTTCTGGAGGGGAAAGTCGTCACTCTGGATGCAGGGTTGAACCAGCGGAGGATTGCCGAGAGGGTGGTGGAAAAAGGGGGACCTATTTGGGGGTGATGAAAGAGACTCATGGGGAGGTGAGGGAAGCGCTGCTAGTGGGGCTACAGGGGGAGAAAGGGAAGTCTCCGCCCGATTGGAGGGGGTGTGACCGACAGCACGGGCGATTGGAGGTTCGGGAGTACTGGTGGGTGGAAGCGGACTCGGAGATGGGGGCTTATCTGGAGCGCGAATATGGCTGGCCGGCCGTGCGCTGGTACGGGCGGGTGCGTCGTCGGAGAAGGCCTCTTTACCGGAGCGAGTGGAGCACGCAGGAGGTTGTGGTGGTGTATGGCACGCGACGAGGGCCTATGCCGACTCCTCAGCAACTCAGCCGTTGGACACGGGGGCACTGGGAAGTTGAGAATTGCGTCTTTTGGGTGTGGGATGTGACCTATCGGGAAGACCAAAACCACGCCCGGAAGATCGGTCGCCCGCTCCATGCCTTCCGGTGTGCGGCGATCAATATGATTCGCCAACAAGGTTTCCGCTACATTCCGGACGGCCGAAGAGCGGCTGCCCACGTCCAGACCGAGGCCTAGCTTGGCTCGATGTATGTTAGAGCATTGATAAGCCCTGCAAAAGGCATTGAGTGACTTGCCGGGGCCCCCATTTCATGATATACTTGATATAGGTGGGAGGGGGTGAGGGGGATTGATCACCGCTTGCAGTAGCTAGAGGAGCATACTTGTTGTGTTGTCGGTATACACCCCCGTGGAGAGTGTCCTGAGATCACAAGCGCCAACCACGAGCGATGCGCTCGAGGGCTTGGCGCTTTGTACATAAAAAAGCCCCAGGGCTGTGGGCAGCAGCCAACGGGGCGAATCGGCGCGGGAACGGCGCGCCTTGATGGTAATTGTGCCACGAAGGTCCGTGAAAGTCCGTCCCGTGCAGGGATAGGCTTTTTATTAGGTTGTGTCAGTCAGCACTGGAGGTGTCTAGATGGACATCCTCTCCGCTTTGCAGCCCAATGCTCGTGTGTATGATCGTCGCCTGGGGCAAGAACGAATCATTCACCAGATCGAGCGGCGAGGCCAGGTGGTCTTTCTCAGCTTCAAACATCCCCAAAGCGGGGCCGTGGACCGTCAACCCTTTTCTGTGGCCGAGGTAGAAAACCGCTTTGAGATTGTTTCCACGCCGACAACTGCTTTCCAGGCATCGCCTGAGATCGTGCGCCTGGTGGCCGAGGCGCATCGTCTGGAACATGCCTACCTGTTCAATCCCGTGTTCACCACCGAGACTTCATTGATTGATCTGCTACCTCATCAGCTGGCCGCTGTTTATGGTGTGCCCCCCACACCTGAAGAGCCGGATGGGCAGCCTGGCATGCTGGATCACCCCCGGCTGCGGTTTCTGTTAGCCGACGATGCCGGAGCAGGCAAGACCATCATGGCCGGCCTGGTCATCCGCGAGATGCTGCTGCGTCGCCTCGTCAAACGGGTGCTCATCGTCCCGCCCGCCGGACTGGTGGGTAACTGGGAACAGGAGCTGCTTAACCTCTTTCGCCTGCGCTTCCGCATCCTCTCCAGCGCCGATGCTCAGCATGACAATCCTTTCACCGATCCCCGCAACGACCTGGCCATCGTTAGTGTAGATACTTTATGGCGCGACCGGATGCGAGAATCGTACCTGGCAGCGCCACCCTACGACCTGGTTATCTTTGACGAGGCCCACAAGCTGTCCGCTCGCCGTGATGCGGATTTGACGGTGGTCAAGACGCAACGCTATGAGATGGCGGAGCGGATCGCCCGGCAAGGCCGCCATCTGCTGTTGATGACGGCCACGCCTCACATGGGCAAGGACGAGCCCTACTACTTTCTATGGCGGCTGCTGGAGCCAGAGTTGCTCTCCACGCGGGAAGCCTTTGGCCGTCTTACAAAGGCTCAAAAACGACGCTACCTGCTACGGCGCATGAAGGAAGAGATGGTACGTTTTGACGGCACGGACATTTTCCCTTCCCGTGACAGCAGGACCATCGAGTATCCCCTGACCCAAGGGCCAGGGCAGGAACAGGACCTGTACGATCAAACTACTGCCTACTGTCAAACCCACTACGACCGGGCACGATTGCGCAACCGCGCCGCTGCCGGCTTGGCCATGAGCATTCTGCAGCGGCGCCTCGCCTCTTCCACCTGGGCTTTGCTCAAGTCGTTGGAACGCCGGGCCGGGAAACTGAGCGAGACTTTGCAGGTGTTAGAAAGTGGCTTGCTGAGCCTGGAAGAGCTGGCCGCCCGCCAGGCCGACCTGCCCGCTGAGGATGTGCGGGATGTCAAGACCGGGGATGAGGAGGAGAGCGAGGCCGGACTGGAGGAGTCCGAACGCCAGGACGAGGTTGTCCTCTCCGCCACTGACGCGCATACAATTGCAGAACTGCAGGCCGAGTTGGCCGAGGTGCAGCGCCTGGTGCGGTTGGCCCGTCAGGTCTACGACCGGAAGCAGGAGAGCAAGTTCGATCGGCTGTGGCAGGTCTTGGAAGAGTATCCTGATACCAAAGTGCTTGTCTTTACCGAGTTCCGGGATACGCTGGATTTCTTGATAGGACGGCTGGAGGGTAGAGGGCTGACCGGCAAGATCGCCCAGATCCACGGCGGGATGGACTATAAAGAGCGCGGGCGCCAGGCAGCCTTTTTCCGTGATCCCGAAGGGGCGCGCATCATGGTGGCCACCGACGCTGCCGGCGAGGGGATCAACCTGCAATTCTGCTGGCTGCTGATCAACTACGACATCCCCTGGAACCCGGCCCGTATTGAGCAGCGCATGGGCCGCGTGCATCGCTACAAGCAGACCCATCCTGTGCTGTTGCTCAATTTGGTCTCGCAAAACACCCGGGAGGGGCGGGTGCTCAAGGTGCTGTTGGACAAGCTGGAGGCCATCCGGCGTGAGCTGGGCAACGACAAGGTCTTCGACATCATTGGCCGGCAGTTCAGCGGCAAACCGTTGACCGAATTGATCTTTGAAGCGGTGATTGAAGGGAAAGAGGAGCAGACGCGCCGGGAGATAGAGCGGACTCTGGCCAAGGAACAGGTGCAGGCCCGATTGAGCGACCTGGAGCGGAAGGTGGAAACAAGCCAGGTGAAAGCGTTACTGCGGGTGTTGCGAGATCAACGGGAAGTGGCCGAGATGCGGCGCATGATGCCCGCCTACGTGCGCCGATTTTTCCAACTGGCGGCACCTTTAGTTGGCGTGGGGCTGTGCGGTGATCTGGAAGGACTGTTCTATCTCGATCCCTGTCCCCCCAGTGTGACCCGCGCCCTGGCCAACTACCCGGAAGAGGTGCGTCAGAAACTCACCTTTGATCGCCAGCGGGCCATGCCTGACCTGGCTCAGGACCCCCAGGCCATCTACCTGCATCCGGGCGAGCCGGTCTTTGAGGCGGTGATGGACCTCTTCTTGGGGCAATACGACCACGAAGGGATGCGCGGAGCGAAGTTCTTTGACCCCGACGCCAGCGAGCCGTATCTGTTCTACCTGGCTCGGGTCCTGGTTCTGCGTGATCCCGTGGAGCAAGGGGCAGCTCCGGAGACAGTGGATGAAAAAGTAGTGGGCCTGCGCTGCTTTGCCGATGGACGTATGGAGCAGGCTTCGGCTCACCTGCTGTTGACGCTGTATCCCGCTGAGGCCAACGAGGGATTGCCTGAAGTGACTGATACCGACCTGTTGGCCCTGGCGACCGACACCGCGGCCGTGGAAGCTTACCTGGTAGAGACGCTGGCCCTGCCGGCCCTGGCGGCTCGCCGAAAGCAAGAAGAGGCGCAACTGCCGGAACGCTGCCGGCAACTGCGCGTGGCCTACAATCTATGGCGGGCCGAGCTCTTCCAGCAGCGCCGCCTGCTGAAAGAAGCAGTAGAAAAGGGGGTGCCGGCGGCCAAGAGCAAATTGCGCGACTGCGAGGCCGAATTGGAGAGTCTGGACCGCCGCCAGCGCGAGGCGGAAGTTGCCCTCTATGCAGCCGTGGATGCTCTGCGTTTGGGGCCGGTGAATTTGTACGCCCAGGCCCTGGTGCTGCCGTTGCTGCCAGAGGAGGTAGAACGCCGCCGCGACATCGAGGCTGAAAAGATAGCCCTGGCCGAGGTCAAACGCCGGGAGCGGGCCGAGGGCTCCACGGTTGAGGATGTTTCTGATCCACACCTGAAGGCCGGCTTCGACCTGAAAGTGCTGCGTGCCGACGGCTCGATCCGCTACGTGGAGGTCAAGGGACGTGCCGGCACCCAGTCCGTGGAGCTGACGGCCAACGAATGGGCCCAGGCGGCCAACCACCGCGACCGCTACTGGCTCTACGTGGTCTACAATTGCGACACCGTGCCCCAACTCTACCGCGTGCCCGATCCCTTTGGTCGTCTTCTGGCGCATCGAACCGGAGCGGTGCGCATCAAGGCCAGTGAGATCATGGCTGCCACCGAGAGTTAAGAACCCACTCCTTCTCTCGGCTTGCCGGATTTGCCGTTTGGGTGTATACTATGCGTGCGGATAATCTGCCTGTACAGAAATTCAGACAAGAGGAGAGATCAATGGAAGCAACGGTTCAGGTAAGACAGCGGGGCACGCTGACCTTGCCCGCCGAGTTGCGGGAGAAATACGGCATCGAGCCCGGCGATACCTTTCGCCTGGTGGACCTGGACGGCATCTTTGTGCTGACACCGATGGTGCCCATGGTGCCGGAACTGGCCCGCGAGATCGAACGGGCACGCATCGAGGCCGGTTTGAGCATTGAGGAGCTGCTGACCAACCTGCGCGAGCAGCGAGAACAGTATTATCGAGAAAACTATGCCACCGATCAACCCGCGTAAGCCGCGCGTCTTCGTAGATGCCGACGTTCTCTTTGCCGGGGCGGCCAGCCCCAGCGAGCACGGGGCCAGCCTGCTGGTGCTGCGCATGGCCGAGATCACCCTCATCGAGGCAGTAGCTTCGCAGCAGGTTATCACGGAGGCCGAACGCAGCCTGACCGAGAAGCTGCCCCAGGCGCTGCCCGCTTTCCGGCTCATCGTCAGCCGTTGCCTGCACGTGGTGTCCGACCCGTCGCCCGCCGATCTTGAGCCCTACGCCGGCCTGGCCGATCCCGGGGACCTGCCTATCCTGGTCGCCGCGCTGCGCGAAGGCTGCCCCTGGCTGGTCACGTTCAACGTCTGGCACTTTCAACCCGGCCACGCCGGGGTGACTGTGCTGCGTCCCGGCGATTTCCTGCTGCGCGTGCGCGACCTGCTGGCCCACCTGACTGACGAGGAAGAATCATGACCCAACGCCGCCTGATCGAAGAAGCATTCCCCCTGAAAAAAGTCTCTGAGGACTCGAAGCACGAGAAAAACGTGCGCCACGGCCACATCAGCACCCTGCACATCTGGCCCGCGCGCCGGCCTCTGGCCGCCTGCCGGGCGGCTATCATCGCCGCCCTGCTGCCCGACCCCGGCACTGAAGCAGGCCGGGCCGAACTGTGCAAAAAGATCGAAAGCATCACCCACTGGGGTACGGAGAACGGCCCGGCCCTGGACTACTTCCGGCGCGAGATCCGCAAAGCCTTCGGCGGGCGCGCCCCCCGCGTGCTGGACCCCTTCGCCGGCGGCGGGGCCATCCCCCTGGAAGCCATGCGCCTGGGCTGCGAGGTGGTGGCCAATGACTACAACCCGGTGGCCTGGTTCATCCTCAAGTGCACGCTGGAGTTTCCCCAGCGGCTGGCGGGCAAGACCTGGCCGTTGCCTGGAAATCAGCAAATCAGCAAATCAGCAAATCAGCAAATGGAGCTTGCAAATTTGCAGACTTGCATATTGGGGGATTTAGCCGCTCACGTCCGCTACTGGGGCCAGTGGGTGCTGGAGCACGCCCGCCAGGAACTGGCGCCCTACTATCCCACCGTGAACGGCCAGCCGACGGTGGCCTACCTCTGGGCGCGGACTGTGCCCTGCCCCGACCCGGCCTGCGGCGCTGAGGTGCCCCTGCTCAAGACGCTGTGGCTGTGCAAGAAAACGGAGAAGATCCTGCCCGACACCCCCGAAAACCGTGCCCGGCCCGATTTCCTGCGCATCAAGCGCACGCGCCACACGACCAGGGTAGTTATCAACGGCCGCCGCGCCCTACGGCTGGTGGTAGAGGAGACCTCCGAGGTCTCCAAGACCTCGGAGGTCTCATTTGAAATCTGGGCCCCCGGCCCCAAGGACAAAGTGCCGCCCGGCACGATGGCCGGGGCCAAGTCCCGCTGCCCGGTCTGTGGGGTGCACATCCCCAAGTCCCACATCAAACGGTGCGGGCACGAGGGGAAAATGGGCGCGCGGATGACGGCCGTGGTGGTGGACACCGGCCACGGCAAGGAGTACCGCCGGCCCACGCCAGAGGAGGTAGGGGCAGCCCTCGCGGCGGCCCAGGCCCTGCCCGCAGCCGCCGCCCGGATTCCCTACGGCCTACCTACCGAACCGCTGCCCGAGAGCGGCACATCCGGCGCAGGCCGGGCCTTTACCATCCCGCAGTATGGCTTCAAGACCTGGGCCGACCTGTTCACCCCGCGCCAACTGCTGGCCCTGGTCACGTTCGTCAAGTGGACCCGCGCCGCCCGCGAGGAGATGCGCCGGTTGGGGTATCCGGAGGAATGGGCCGAGGCGGTGGGGGGGTACTTGGCAATGGCATTAGATCGGCTTGCGGACTATGATTCGACCATCGCGATCTGGGTCGGTGATTTCGTGGGACATACATTCACCCGATTTGCGCTCCCCATTACGTGGGATTTCTGCGAAGTGAACGCGGTTTCGGGCATTGGCGGAGACTATTCCTCTGCCGTAGAATGGGTTCGGAGAGCGACTGAGCACCTCCTGGAAGCTGCTACTGGAAACGGAATACCGACCATCTTGCAGCAATCAGCAATGGAGCCTCTCGTTGGTTCTGTGGATGCTGTAATCACTGATCCCCCGTACTATGATGCCATTCCCTATGCTGATCTTTCGGACTTTTTCTATGTCTGGCTACGCCGTACCGTAGGTGACCGATATCCTGAGGTTTTTGCTATGCCTCTCGTTTCCAAGACCGATGAACTCGTGCAACAACACAAAGACGGTGCGGAAGGACGGATGGGCAAGGTCGAATACGAAGCAGGAATGGCCATTGCTTTCAAACGAGCATGGGAAGCGCTAGTTTTTGGTGGACAGATGGTAGTTGTCTTTGCTCACAAGGACCCCGAAGCGTGGGAGACGCTGGTCACGGCCATGATCCGCGCCGGCTTCACCGTCACCGCCTCGTGGCCGATTGACACCGAGATGGGCAACCGTACGCGGGCGATGGGAAGCGCCGCGCTGGCCTCCTCCATTTGGATGGTGTGCCGCAAGCGGACCTCACCCCAACCCCCGGCGGCTTCGCCGCCACCCCCTTCCCCTCTCCCAGAGGGAGAGGGGAAGGGGGCAGGGGGTAGGGGTGAGGTCGGCCGCTACGGCGCGGTGCGGCGGGCCATGCAGGAGCGGATCACCGAGCGGCTGCGCTATTTCTGGGACGTGGGCATCAGCGGGCCGGACTTTGTCTGGGCGGCGGTCGGCCCGGCGCTGGAGTCCTACTCCGCCTACGACGAAGTGCGCCGCCTGGACGGGACTCCCTTCACCGTGAGCGAGTTTCTGCGCGAGGTGCGGCGCATGGTGGCCGATTTCGCCCTGGGCCAGATCCTCAAGGGCCGCTCCACCGAGGGCCTGGACGAGTGGACGCGCTACTATCTGATGCACCGCAACTACTTTGGCCTGGAGGCCGCGCCCGTGGGCGAGTGCATTCTGCTCTCCCAGGGCTACGGCCTGGACCTGAACGACCTGCGCGGCCCGCGGGGGCTGCTGGCCAAGGCGTCGGGCAGCGACGTGCGCCTGGCCAGGTGGGACGAGCGAATGCGCGATGATTTAGGGAATCCACGCCCCGATGGCGGTCTGCCGCTCATTGACATGCTCCACCGGCTGATGTGGCTGTGGGCCTCGGGCGACGCGGGCAAGTTGCGCGCCTACGTTGAGGACCGTGGCCTGGCGTACAACGACCTCTTCTGGGCGGTGGCCCAGGCCGTGCTGGAGATGGCTGCCCCCAAGAGCAAAGAGCGCACGCTGTTGGAGGCGGTGGTGGCCTGGGGGAGAGGGAAAGAGATACCGCCGTTGGTTGAACAGCCACCTTTGCCGATGGTAGGTTGAACATGAGGAGAAGACGATGATCACTCAATTGAACGTTCGTGCTTTCAAGGGCCTGCGCGAATTCAGCATGACGCCTCGCCGGGTGAATCTGTTGATCGGCGCCAACGGTACTGGCAAGACCAATTTCGCCGATCTCATTGCATTCATTGCTAGCCTGTGCCCGCGCGGCCTGTCAACGACGATAGAAGACGCCTTTGGGGGGCTGTCGCAAGTCCGCACCCGCCAGCCTGGTGCGGGTACACCGTACAGGTTCCGGATTGAACTCCGACTGGGGGAAGATCCGTCACGCGGGATTCAACAGGTCCACTACCACTTTGCCCTGGCCCAGTCTAAAGAGATCAAAGTGCAGGAGGAGGTCCTGGATGCTGTGGTCTACAAGCGCAGGCCCGGCAAGCCGGCGAAGCAGGGCTTCCCGCGCTTTGATACAGACCAACCGATCAGGCTACACTATCAACGCCAGGGAACGGCCGTGAACGAATGGAGCGACGCCCTGGGCCCCAGCATCTCCGAATTTGACGACGAGCGAGAGTTGGTGCTGGCCTCCTATGGCCGGCTGGGAGAACTCCGTACCCTGAGCGACTACCTGAGTTCATGGCGCGTCTACAACATTGACGCGACCATTGCCAAACAGTCAACGGGTGGCAGCGATGTGGAATTGGAGCGGTATGGGGCCAACATCGTCCCTTTCGTGGCGCGCATGTTGCGTGATCGGAAACTCCGAGAGCGGCTGCTGAGCGATCTGCGAGAGGCTGTGCCCTACATCCAGGATGTTCAACCGGACCGCGTGCTGACGTTCCAGACCCTGCGCTTTGCCGAACAGGATACCGGGGTCGAATTTCAATTGCCCGAGATGTCCGACGGAACGATTCGGTTGTTGGGCCTGCTGGCCGTATTCCGTCAGCCCGTCCCACCAGCGGTGGTAGTCATTGAAGAACCGGAGAATGCCATGCACGCCTACGCCATTCAACACTTTATGGATGTGGCACGCCGGGTGACAATGGCGGAGGAGTTTGCATCCCAGGTCTTTTTTACATCGCACTCACCTGCCGTGGTGGACGAGGTGCTCAGCGTGGAGGCGATGCGCGAAACGAGGTCACAAACAGCATGCTTTGTGACCCAACGCAGGCCAGAAGAGCCATCTATTGTTGCTGCGCCCGAGTCGGTCATGAAGGCCATTGCTCAGAATCTTGGCCGGCCGAGCGATTTTCAGCGCGAGGGCAGCTTTGGCGATGAGCCGGTACAATTGGAACTACCACTGGAGGAAGCATGACCACCGTTCTCGTCGAAGGTTCCGGTGACCAGCGCGCCCTGCCAATCCTGGTTCAACGCGACCGGGGCAGGCGTTCAGTCCGTTGCATCAACATGCACGGTAAATCCAACATAGTACGCAGAAACCGTGGTTTTGAGGACACGATACGCCGCCAATATGCTTTGGGGGACCGGTCGTTCGTCGTGCTGATGGATGGCGACGTGACCTTTGCACCATACAACTCGGTTCAAGAAGAGCAGGACGACATGCCCCGTCGGACCGAGGCCCTGGAAAGGGAATTGGGCGCACCGGTCCGGGTATGCTGGTCCATCCTGGAAATGGAGTCCTGGCTGATCGGGGGCATCCAGCCCAGGCCCACTTACTGCGGCCTGGAAGGGGTCGGCCGGATACCGGACAATACCGAGACAGCGCCACCCGACCCCAAGCAGTGGTTGGAGAGCCGACTACAGGACTCGTACTCGCCGAAGGTCCAAGAATGCCTGGCCAGGCACATTGATCTATCGGAAGCCAAGCAGCGCAACCATTCCATGAGAGTATTCTTGGACAACATTCCGTAGGCAGTTCAGATTCAGGAGTGAAGTTATGAGCACACAACCCTGGCACCAACTCTGTACCCTGCGTGACGACGTGCGCAGCGGCAAACTCACCCTGGCCGAGTTCGCCGCCGACCTGAATAGCGTGCGCACCGGCGAAGCCCCGCCGGTCTACCGCGAACCGGCCCTGTTCTTCGCCCGCACCTACCCCACCTACCGCATGAAGCTGCTGGCCAGGGACGTGCTGCTCCGCCTAGCCGGACAGGGCGGCAAGCCGGTCCTGCAACTCCAGGTAGCCTACGGTGGTGGCAAGACCCACACTCTCATTGCCTTGTTTCATCTGGCCGAATGCGGTGCGCAGGCGGCTGAGGAAGGCGGGGGCACTGTCCGCGAGTTCCTCACCTTTGCCGGACTGTCGGAGTCGCCCCGGGCGCGGGTGGCCCTGCTGCCCTTCGACCAGTTCGACGTGAAAGAGGGTCTGGAAGTCTACGGCCCTGGTGGAGCCACGCGGCGGGTGATGACCCCCTGGGGCGCGCTGGCTTACCAACTGGCCGGCGACGCCGGCTACGCCCGACTCAAGGCTCACGACGAGGAGTTCACCGTCCCCGCCGAACCGTTGTTGGTGGACCTGTTGCGGGCCCCGCTCAAAGAGGGTCTGGGAACGTTGGTGCTGGTGGATGAGGCGGTGTGGTACTACCGCAACCTGGTGCTGTCCGACCAGCGCTTCTTTGGCGCGCTCAAGGACTTCTACCAGGTGTTGACCCAGGCTGTGGCCAAGGTGGAGCGGGCGGTTTTGGTCGCCGGGCTCATCGCCTCCAAGATCGAGGCCAACGATCAGACCGGAGTGCAGTGCCTTCAAGCGTTGGAGAACATCTTTGGACGTATCGCTGAACCGGTGGAGCCGGTGGCCCGCGAGGATGTGGCCGAAATCCTGCGTCGGCGGCTGTTCGAGCGCGTCCCCGGCGAGGCCGAGCGCCGTCCGGCGGTGGATGCCATGATGGCCACCATGCAGCAGCTCCCCTTGCGCGATGCGCAGCGCGACCAAGCGGCCTACGATCGGCTGCTGGAAAGCTATCCCTTTCATCCCGATCTGATTGACGTGCTGTATCAGAAGTGGACGCAGATGAGCGGTTTCCAGCGCACGCGGGGCGCGTTGCGGCTGCTGGCCTATGCCCTGCGTGAAACCGAGGGGCGAGACCCTGCGCCGATGGTCGGCCCCGCCGTGCTTTTACCTTCCACGGGCGGCGAGGGTGGGCTATCGCCCGCGCTCAACGAGTTAGTCAAGATCTGCGAGGAGCGCGAAAGATGGACACCTATCCTCATCGGTGAACTGGAGAAAGCGCGGCAGATACAGGCGGCGCTGCCCTCCCTGCGCCAGCGGGAGATCGAAGCGGCAGTGGTGGCAACGTTCCTGCATTCGCAGCCAACAGGCCAGCGCGCCCAACCCAGCGAATTGCTGGCCTTGCTGGCCCACCCCGGTATGGACCCGGCAGCCCTGGAGGAAGGGCTGCGCAAATGGCGAGAGCTTTCCTGGTTTCTGGTTGAGGACCCCGCCGTGTGGCAACTGGGCACCACTCCCAACCTGACCCATCTCCATGTGCAGGCTATGGATCAGTTACAGGAGTCGGAGATTGACGACGAGCTGCGGCGGCGTATCCGGGGTATTCCAAGTCTTTCGACCGCCGATCCGGGCGTCGAGGTGCACAACCTGCCGCAAAGCCCTCGCGATGTGAGCGACGACCTCCACCTGCACTATCTGATTCTGGGGCCGGAGTGTGCCCTGGAACCGGGCAAACCCGTGCCGGCCGGGGTCGAGGCCTATTTCAACGAGATCACCGGTCCACAGAACCCGCGCACTTACCGCAACAACATCCTGGCCCTGGCCCCGGAGGTCTCCCGGCTGGCGGGCCTACGCGAGCAGGTGCGTCGCTGGCTGGGATGGGAGCGGATCGAACGTGGCGAGACCTACAAGCTGCTGACTGACCTGCAGAAGCGGGAACTTCCTCGGCGTAAGCAAGAAGCCGCCCATGGCCTGCCCGAAGCGGTGGTGGCTGCCTATAACATCCTATTGGCAGTAGACGAAACCGGCCAGGTTCGGGCGCAGACGCTGCCCAGTGCCGGTGCTATCGGTCAGACCCCCTTTGAACGGATCAAGACCTTGCTGACCGAAGAGGAACGGCTGCTGACCACCACTCTCGACCCCGAGTTGATCCTGCCCGGCAGTTATCTGGAACTCTGGCGAGAGGGCGAAACAGCGCGCCGCGTGAGCGATCTGATGGCCGCCTTTGGACAGTTCCCGCGTCTGCCCCGCCTCCTGCGCCCGGCTGCGCTCTACGACACGCTGGCCCGGGGTGTGCGCGAGGGCGTGCTGGTGCTGCGCCTGCCCCGCGCCGACAGTTCGGTGCGCACCTGGTGGCGCATCCCGCCGGACGAGGAGATACTGCGCCGTCCGGAAATGGAAGTGCAGCCGGCATCTCTGGCTGAACTCCACAATCTGGACGCGGCGCTGCTGACCCCGGAGCGGTTGGCAGAACTGGGGTTAGCGGCGACGCCCCTAACGCTGGCCCAGGTGCAGGCCCTATTCGATGGCACGACCGCGCCCCGGCTGGCCTCGCCCTCTGTGTTGATGGACGCCCTGCGTCTGGCGGTGCAACAGGGACTGCTGATGGTTCTTCTTTCCGGTCGGGCTTACTTCCGCGAGCCATTGCCGGAAGGCCCTTTGCCCGCTGAAACGACCCTGCTACCCGCTCCTGCGCCGTTGCATGGCGCCGACCTGACGCCGCAGGCCCTGTCCGAGGCCTGGTCGGCGGGCCAGTCGACGCCGCAGCGCCTGGCCCAGGTCCTGGCCGAGCAGCGCGGTCACCCCATCCCCTGGTCGTTGCTGAGGGAAGGCGTGGAAGACGCTTTGCGCCTGCGCCTGTTTGAACTGGTGTCGGAGGGTGGACCGTGGCCCTGCTCCCCTGCTGCTGCCGACCAGACGGTTTTCCGCGTGGTGGAAGATGTGCCTCTCACTCCCGATATGGTGTCGGCAGCGTTAGAGTACGAGGTGGGCCGCGCGCCCACATTGCGCGTCTTGAAGGAGCGCCTTGAGCGACAGTTCACCGGCCAACGCATTCCCGACGCCAGGTTGATCAGCGTGGTTGATCAGGCTGTTGAGGAGGGTTTAGTCACCCTGGTGGACTATGTCGGGGCCTTATCGGAGGCCCCGAACCCGCTATCCCTCCGCGTGGCGCGCCCGGCGGCGGCGATGATGGCCGAAGCGACCCTCAGCCCGACCGAGTTGCAGAGGCTGGCCGAGAGGGTCGAGCAGTTGTTATCCCTTGCTCCCGAACTGGCCTTCACTTTCCGGATCAGCCTGACAGCCGAGGGCGAGCGTCCGAGCAGGGAAGTCCTGGCCCGGCTGAACGAAGTGCTGGATGAGGTCCGGGAGGGATGGAAGTTGGCGTAAGCGCCGTATTACTGTCGAGCTTTGTGCTGTCGGGGGATGGTGGCGAGGCTGGCGAGGTGACACCGAATGCGGAAGAGATGCCCGCCCTGACGAAGGATGGCGGCGGTCTATGCCCGATGGGAGCAGCGTTTATTACCAACAAGAGGAAACAGGCACAGTGATGCAGTGTCGCGTCCAGGGTTGCGCCGTGGGTGCGGCCGTAGGGGATGCCCTGGGCATGCCCTTGGAGTTCGGTCCGCCACGGCCTATTGGTCGCCTGGTGCGGGAGATGCAGGCGGGGCGGTTGCCTGCCGGCACCTTCACCGATGACACAGAGATGGCTTTGGCGCTGGCCGAGAGCCTGTTGGCGCGTTGTCCGCTGGACCCGGTGGACCTGGCGCAGCGCTTTGTGGCCTGGTACCAGGCCGGGCCGGAGGATGTGGGTAATCACACTGCCAACGTTCTGTCCCGCATGGCCGGTGGAGAGGGATGGGAACAGGCGGTGGGGGCGGTGCAACGCCTGCATCCCGATGCGGCGGGCAATGGCTCGGTGATGCGTTGCTGGCCGGTGGCCCTGGCTCATTGGAATGACCTGAACCAACTGCTGGGCGACAGTCGCTTGCAGAGCCGGGTCACCCATCCCCATCCGGAGTGTGTGGTCGGGAGCGCTTTCATCAACGCGACCATCTATCATCTGCTGCGAGGGGCATCGCCGGAGGAGGCAGTGGCGCGGGCGCTGGGGGTGGTGGAGATGCCGGAGGGGCTGCGGGTGGTTATCGAAGCCGCGCCCTATCGCCATCGTGAGGAGTTGAAGAACAGCGGGTGGGTGCGGCACACGCTGGAGAGCGCCGTGTGGGGGCTGCTGAGCACCGACTCATTTGAGGAGGCGGTGGTGCAGGTGGTGAATTTGGGGAATGATGCGGATACGGCGGGGGCAGTGGTGGGGGCGCTGGCCGGGGCGGCCTATGGTCTGGCGGCGATCCCGGTCCGCTGGCGGGATGAGGTGCGGGGTGAGTGGCCACTGGGCAGCGGGCGCCTCTGGCAGGCTGATGACCTGGCCGCTTTGGCGGAGCGGCTGATGGGCATATCTGAGCCTGGAAGCTATTGTTCTTACAGGAGACGAGACGATGGACTTCGACCTGGTGATCAGCAACGGCACGGTGATTGACGGCACTGGCCGTCCCCGCTTCCGGGCGGACCTGGGCATCCGCGACGGCAGAATCGCGGCCATCGCCACCGGCGAGCGCCTGACCGGTCAGCAGACCCTGGATGCCACCGGCCTGATCGTCGCCCCCGGCTTCATTGACGTGCATTCCCACTCCGATTGGATCCTGCCCCTGCCCGACCATGATCAAATCCTGGCCCCTCTTCTTTTGCAGGGGGTCACTACCCTCGTCACGGGCAACTGTGGCTTCTCTCCGGCCCCGGTGACCGAAGGATCCATCCCCCTGCTGGATAACTTCTCCGAGATGTTGCGGGAACGGGCCTTTCCCTACCGCTGGCGCTCGATGGCCGAATTCCTGGATGTCCTGGCAGGCGACGGCCTGCTGCTCAACGCCGCTTTCCTGGTGGGGCATGGTGCCCTGCGCTATGCGGTGATGGGGGATCGCGCCGATAGCGCTGCTTCCCCTACATCAGAGGACATGGATGCGCTTCGTCGCCTTACCCGCCAGGCCCTGCGGGAAGGGGCTTTTGGATTTTCGGCGGGGCTGGCCTATGCGCCCGGCGTCTTCGCCCGTAATCAGGAACTCCTGGCCCTGCTGCGGGTAGTGGCCGAAGAGGGCGGCATCTTCACCGTGCACGGGCGGGCTTACACCTGGGTCTCCCCTTTCTACACGCCGCTGGTCGGGGGCACGCCGCACAACGTGCGCTCGACCCGCGAGTTACTTTCTCTGGCCCGGCAGGCGGGGGTGCGGCTGCAGCTCTCGCACCTGATCTTCGTCGGGCGTCGCACCTGGCGCACCTATCGCACCGTGTTGCGGGACATCGAGCGGGCCGTGGGCGAGGGGGTGGACGTGGCCTTCGATGCCTTTCCCTACACCGTGGGCAACTCCACCGTGAACGTGATCTTTCCCGCCTGGTTTCTCGACGGCTTTGAGGAGAAAATCAACGACGCCGGGGCCCTGCGGCGGCTGAAGAGGGAGATCGATCTCCTGCGGTGGATGTTGGGGCTGGACTATGGGGACCTCACTTTGTTGTGGGGTCGTGGGCCGGAGCTGGCCGAGTTGGAGGGGCTGGACTTTGCGGCCATTGCCCGTCGCCTGGGCATGCCGCAGTTCGCGGCCTACATGCACGTGGCGCGCATGAGCGAGGGCAAGGCGCGCATCCTGCTGGGCACCTACTCCGGGGATGGGGAGCGGGAGGAAGCGTTGCGGGCGGTGCTGGCCCATCCCCGGTGTGCCTTTATGACCGACACCATCCTCACCCGGCGGGGTCAACACAACCCGGCCTCTTTCGGTACTTTCCCGCGGGTATTGGGCCGCTACAGCCGCGATTTGGGGCTTTTCTCGCTGGAGGAGGCGGTACGGCGCATGACCTCGTTTCCGGCGGAGCGGATTGGCCTGGGGGAGGTGGGGCGTATCGCCGCGGGGTATCGGGCCGACCTGGTGCTCTTCGACCCGCAGGCGGTGGCCGACCACACCACCCCTGAGCGGCCTGACGCGCCGCCGACGGGGATACGGGCAGTGCTCATTTCCGGACAGCTCGTAGCTCGCGAGGGGCAGGTGATCAGCGCGCAGCGCTGGGGGCGGGTGCTGCGCCGGTGAGGACCTACAGCGCGTTCTCCTCCAACTGCTCGGCCATCAACCGGTCCACCAGGTGCAGATAGCGTTGGGTGGTGGTCAGCGAGGCGTGGCCCGCCGCCCGCTGGATGACCACCAGGTTGGTGCCTTTGGCCGCGTGGTGGGTGCAGAAAGTGTGGCGCAGGGTGTGCACCGACGCGCCACGGATGCCCGCTTGGTCGTAGTACTTGTGCAACATGGTCCGTACGTCGGCGGGGTAGAGGGGCTTCTTGCCCCGTTTGGAGAGGAACAGGTGCGGGTATTCGGATTCCGGCCTGACCTTGAGCCAGCGTTTGAGGGCCTTCTCCGCCCGCGAGTTCAACGGCACAGAGGATGAAAGCAGGATTTAGTGGGGCATCCCTGGCACCAAATTCACTTGTCATCTCGCTCATTCTGTGGTATACTAATATTTAAGCGGGGATGAGTCGGAAGTTGATTGGCCACTTGACCGGGCGCTTGCGCCCTGCGTTGAAAAGGA
>JANLFX010000006.1 GCA_024653325.1 Anaerolineae bacterium | reverse complement strand
AATGTCGCGTGTCGCTGCCATCCGGCAGTAGACCAAATTAGCGGAAACTATAGTTATGACCGGATCTCAGAAAAGTCATTTGAAAAGCCGACACTTTTGTGGTATATTTATACGATGTCTCCGGCATATACAGCACAAACCCTTATAAAAGAAAGGTGGGAGAGTTGAGAAAAATTTGCGTCATAGGCACAGGCTATGTAGGATTGGTTACCGGCACATGCTTTGCCGACCTGGGCAATCTGGTAACCTGTGTGGACATTAAAGAGGAAAAAATAACGAAACTCAAGGCTGGCGAGATGCCGATCTATGAACCTGGCCTGGAAGAAATGGTCCGCCGTAACACGCAAGCAGGCCGATTGCGTTTTACCACTTCCTACGAAGAGGGGTTAAAAGACGCAGAATTTGTCTTCATCGCCGTCAACACCCCGATGGGCAGCGAAGGCGAGGCTGATCTTTCTTACGTGCGCTCCGCTGCTCAGCTTATCGCCGAGGTCATGGATCATCCGCTGATCATCGTCAACAAGAGCACAGTGCCTATTGGCACCGGCGACTGGGTAGCCGAGATCATCTCTCGTCACCAGCCGCAGCCCATCGAGTTCGCTGTGGTCTCCAACCCCGAATTCCTGCGCGAGGGTTCCGCCGTGCACGATTTCATGTACCCGGACCGCATCGTCTTGGGCTCTTTGAATCGCGAGGCGGCGGAGAAGGTGGCGCAACTTTATCTCTCTCTGCGCGCTCCGATTATGATCACCGATTTGCGCACCGCCGAGATGATTAAATACGCCTCTAACGCTTACCTGGCCAATCGCATTTCCTTCATCAACGAGATTGCCAGCATTTGTGAGGCCCTGGGTGCGGATGTGAAAGAGGTGGCGGTGGGCATGGGCTATGATAAGCGCATTGGATCATCATTTCTGGAAGCCGGGGTCGGCTACGGTGGCTCATGCTTTCCCAAGGACGTGAGTGCGCTGGCGCACATGGCCTCCATCCACGGCTGTCACCCGCAGTTGTTGCGCACAGTGATGGAAATCAACCGTGACCAGCGGCGGAGGGTTATCCAAAAGTTGCGCGATTTGCTGGGCACGCTGGATTGCAAGACCATCGGGGTGTTGGGGCTGGCCTTTAAGCCCAACACAGACGACATGCGTGAAGCTCCCTCGGTGGAAATTATCCACTTGCTCCAAAACGAGGGCGCGCATATCCAGGCTTACGACCCAGTCGCTATGGACCGCGCCCGGCAGATTCTTTCTGGTGTCATTTTCTGCAAGGATGCTTATGAGGTAGCCCAAGGGTGTGATGCGCTGCTCATCGTCACTGAGTGGAATGAGTTCAAGCACCTGGATATGGGCTGGATCAAACAGGCTATGCGCCAACCGATACTGATTGACGGGCGTAACATCTACGACCCAGAGACGATGAAGGCATTGGGATTCGTTTACCGTGGAGTGGGAAGGGGATATTAGCTCGTCCCGAACAGGAGGAGTTCATTCTAGTATGGAAAAAATCGCTATCGTGGGCGGCGGCATCACCGGCATGGCCGCCGCCGACTTTCTCAGCCAGGCCGGACACCGCGTCACTATCCTTGAGCGCGACGCGACATTGGGCGGATTAGCCGGTTCTTTCGAGGTCAATGGGGTCTACCTGGAGAGATTCTACCATCATCTGTTCACCAGCGATACTGCGATGGAGCAACTCATCCACGAGCTGGGATTGGGGGACGATTTTGCGTGGCAACCGACGGTCACCAGTTACTACGCCCATCGCATCTATCGCCTGGCCACGCCTATAGACGTGCTGCGCTTCACCCCCCTGCCCTTTTTCGACCGTATTCGTCTGGGGATGCTGGCCATCATCCCCCGTTTCATCAGCAACTGGAAACCCCTGGAGAACATCACCGCCAAAGAATGGCTTATCCGGCTGGCGGGCGAACGGGTATACCGCCAGGTGTGGGAGCCGCTGCTGCGCCAGAAGTTCGGCCGCTACGCCGATCAAGTGGCGGCCGTGTGGTTTTGGAACAAGCTCAAACTGCGCGGAGGCTCGCGGGGCAAGGGACAGGCCGAGTATCTGGGCTATCTGCGTGGCGGATTCGGCAGGTTGCTGGACGCCTGGGAGCAGCGGTTGCGCGCCCAGGGGGTGGTCATCCGCACCCAATCACCCGTCGAGGAGGTGCGCATCGAGAACGGCGCAGCTTCCGGCGTGATCGTGAACGGTGTCCACGAGCCTTTCGATGTCGTCCTGGTCACGGTCGCTCCAGAGTTGTTCGCCCGGCTGGCTCCCGGCTTGCCGGCAGACTACCGCGCCCGCCTGGAGAAGATTGTCTACCTGGCCAATGCCTGCCTGGTGCTCAAACTCAAACACGGCCTCAGCAACACCTACTGGCTGAACATCAATGACCCTGAGATACCCTTTGTAGCGCTGATAGAACACACCAACATGCAGCGCCCGGAGGAATACGGCGGCGCGCACCTGGTCTACCTCTCGCGCTACATGGCCCCCGACGACCCCTACTATCAAATGTCGGCCGAGGAATTGTTCCGGGCATACCTGCCTGGCCTGAAAAAGCTGTTCCCGCAGTTCAACGAGGAATGGGTAGAACGAGTATGGGTCTGGCGCGAGCGATACACCCAGCCAGTGATCGGCCTGCATTATTCGCAGCTCAAGCCGCCGTTCAAGACCCCGGTGGAGAATCTGTGGCTGTCGTGCATGGCCCAGGTATACCCCGAGGATAGAGGGATGAATTACGCGCTGGTGTATGGGCGCAAGGCAGCCGAGGAAATGATGGCCACGTGGACCGCGACGTGAGAGGGATGTGTGACCGAGAACCAATACCCCAAACTGCGAGCCATTGACATCCGCCCGGTCGTCCTCGACGGACGACCGGTTATTCTCCTGCGCGACCCCCTGCAACTGACGGACAAGACGGTGGTCATCTCCCAGGAGCTGGCCCCGGTGCTGGCCTTGTGCGACGGGACGCGCGACCTCAACGCTCTACTGGCTTCCCTGATCATCCGCTACGGCCTGCGCATCGGCCCGGGGGTGTTGTCACAACTGATGTCCACTCTGGACGAGGCGCTGCTCCTGGAGAACGAGCGCTTCGCCCGGGCTCGCCAGCAAATCCTGGTGGAATATCGCCAGGCTCCCTCGCGCCCCCCCATCAGCGCCGGCCAGTCTTATCCGACCGACGCAGAGGAGCTTAAACGCCTGTTGCGCGGCTACCTGGAAGCCGTGGAGAGCGCCTCCCCCGGCTCCACCACTGTCCGGGGATTGATCAGTCCGCACATTGACTATGAGCGCGGCGGACCGGTTTACGCTGCCGTGTGGAAGCAGGCCGTGGACTCGGTCCGGGAAGCCGATTTGGTGGTGCTGCTGGGCACCGACCATTACGGGGACGGCCTGGTGACCCTGACGCGCCAGCATTACAGCACGCCCTTCGGGGTACTGCCCACGGCGCGGGAGATCGTGGATACCTTGGCCGAGGCCATAGGCGAGGATGAAGCTTTCGCCGGGGAGCTATACCATCGCTGCGAACACTCCATCGAACTGGCTGCCGTCTGGCTCCATTACCTGCGCGAAGGCCAACCCTGTGAGCTGGTGCCCATCCTGTGCGGCTCTTTCAATCACTTCATACAGGGCGAGGCAGACCCACAGCACCACCCGACAATCAACAAGCTGGTGGAGGTGCTCAGGCAGGCGACAGCCCAACGCCGGGTCCTCGTCGTGGCCGCCGCCGACCTCTCCCACGTCGGCCCGGCCTTCGGCGGCGCGCCCCAGGACCTGTGGGAACGTGCTCGCTTGCAGGCCGCCGACGACGAACTCCTCGCCCAGATATGCGCCGGCGATGCGGAGGGCTTCTTCGCTGCCATCAAACGCGACGGCAACCAACGCAACGTTTGCGGACTACCACCCATCTATTTGGCTCTGCGCCTGCTAAGTCCGGTGCAGGGTGAACTTATAGCTTACGACCGCTGCCCGGCCGATCAACAAGGCACTTCTTTTGTGTCGGTGTGCGGCGTCATACTCCAGTAGTAGTCGGGTTCGCCACCCGACCTACTTCCCCAAAAGGAGGAGGCCACAATGTCTGAGGACGTGTACCGCAAACTGGCTCAACGTCTGGATGCCATTCCCAATGGCTTCCCGACCACAGAGAGCGGGGTGGAACTGCGGCTGCTGGCCAAAATCTTCACCCCAGAGGAGGCAACCTTAGCCGCCGTAATGCGCCTGAGCCACGAACCGGCAGCCGACATCGCCGCCCGCGCCGGTGTAGACCCCAACATAGCTTACCGTACGCTCAAAAGGATGGCACGCAAAGGGCTGATCCGCGCCCAAAAAGGAGAAGGACAACTGATTTTCGGCCTGATGCCTTTCGTCGTTGGCTTCTATGAGGAGCAGTTGCCGCGCATGGACGAGGAACTGGCGGCGCTCTTCGAGCAGTACTACCAGGAGACCCAGGGCGGGGCTATCATTCGCGATGCGCCCCCCGTTCACCGCGTCATCCCCGTTGAAGAAGCCATCCCCTTCGACCTGGAGATTTTCCCTTACGAGCGGGCCTCCGAGTTGCTGGAAGGAGCCAAGTCGTGGGGTGTGCGCGACTGCATCTGCCGCGTCCAGCAACGACTGGTGGGCAAAGGCTGTGATCACCCAATCGAGAACTGCCTGGTGTTCGCCCCGGTGGAGGGCGCTTTCGACCACAGCGAGGTGACTCGCGCCATCACCAAAGAGGAAGCATTGCGCATCCTGCACGAGGCTGAGGAAGCGGGGCTGGTGCACTCCACGGCCAATCACCGCGGCCCGCATTTCTACATCTGCAATTGCTGCACCTGTTCCTGCGGGATATTGCGCGGCGTGGCCGAGTTCGGCATCCCCACCGCCATCGCCAGCTCCGATTTCCATGCCGTGGTGGAGACGGAGGTATGCGCCGGCTGTGGCGATTGCCTCGAGCGCTGTCAGTTCGGGGCGCTCTCCGTGCCGGAGGACGTTTGCGTGGTGGACTACGCGCGCTGCGTGGGTTGCGGACTGTGCGCCACGGTATGTCCCACCGGCGCACTGCACCTGGAGCGCCGCCCCGAGGGCGAGGCCCCACCGCTACCGGCGGATATCAAAGAGTGGACAAGCCAGCGGGCTAAGGCACGCGGCCTGTCCCTATCCGATGTGCTGTAGCGGCGACCCGCTGCGGCCGCTTTCGGGGTAGGAAGGCCGCCCACAAGCCCCTCACGCAGTGAGGGGTCAGTGACAGCTCCCTGCCAGCCCAGCGGTGACGGCTCCCCCGCCGTTGGCGGGGACTTCCACAAGCCTCTCGCGCAGTAGGGCGGCTTTCCATAGCCGCCACAATAGCTTGCGCCCCAGCCCAGCGGTGACGGCTCCCCCGCCGTTGGCGGGGGGCTTCCATAAGCCTCTCGCGCAGTAGGGCGGCTTTCCATAGCCGCCACAATAGCTTGCCTGCCAGCCCAGCGGTGACGGCTCCCCCGCCGTTGGCGGGGGCTTCTCACAGGCCCCTCACGCAGTAGGGCGGCTTTCCATAGCCGCCACAATAGCTACACTCCGAGATAGCGGGCAGGGCTCTCTTCCTCCCGCAAACCAGCACCGCCTGTTCACGGCGGTGCGTTCTCAGTCCGCCCTACTGTGGCCGCTTCCTTGGGCGGACAGGGACACTTGTCTGCCCCCTACTGGCCCCGCAGGAGCATCTCCGCTGCCGTGTAGGGGTCTACCTCCCGGCGTACCATGCGCTCGATCAATTCATCCCACTGCTCCGGCGCTATCCTGCTCACGAATTGGCGCATCAACTGCTCGCGCAAGAGGTGTTCAAACTCCGTCGCCACACGCTCCCGCTCCCGCTGACCGAGCAATCCGCTCTCGCGCAGGAAAGCGGCATGCGCCTCAATAGCCTGCACCAGATCGGGCACGCCCTCCCCGCGCACAGCAATGGTCTTGCACACCGGCGGTCGCCACACCTGTCCTGAGCCATGCCGAAGGGCTTGCCCTGAGCCACGTCGAAGGGCCTGCCCTCCGACGTGGGAAGCATGGTTCAGGTCGAGCATCATCTGGATAGCGGTGACGGTGTGGTCCGCGCCCTCGCGGTCGGCTTTATTGACGGCGAAGATGTCGGCGATCTCCATGATGCCCGCTTTGAGGGCTTGAATCTCGTCGCCCAGGCCCGGCGCTTCGACGACGATGGTAGTGTAAGCAGTTTTGGCGATGTCCACCTCGGCCTGGCCCGCCCCCACCGTCTCGACGAAAATCATCTCGTAACCCGCGGCATCCAACACTTTAATCGCGTCGGCGGTGGCCCGCGCCAGCCCGCCCAAACTGCCCCGCGTGGCCATACTGCGCACGAAAATGCCCGCATCGCCGGCCAGATCGCGCATGCGGATGCGGTCGCCCAGAATCGCCCCGCCGGAGAAGGGGCTGGTGGGGTCCACGGCAATGACTCCCACCGTGCGCGGCGAGTTCCAGCGGCGGTAGGCCTTGGCCAGCTCGTTGACCAGCGTGCTCTTGCCCGTGCCCGGTGCGCCGGTCACACCGACGAGGTACGCCCGTCCCGTGTGGGGATACAACGCCGCTAAAGCCTCTCGCGCCCCCGGTACCTCATCTTCGATGTGCGAGATCAAACGTGCAATGGCCCGGCGGTTGCCCTTGAGGGTGTCTTGGATCAGGTTCATAATGGGTCAAAACTGGAAGGCTGGTAGGGTTGGAAGGGTTGGAAATTGGAAGTTGGAAGGTTGGCAACCCTACCTGGCCCCCATCTCCTTTCGAATGAATTCTACGATGTCTTGAGTGGACGTTCCCGGGCCAAAGATGCCGCGCACCCCCAGCTCTTGCAGTTTGGGCACGTCCTCGTCGGGAATGATGCCGCCGACCACGACCAACACCTCATCCATGCCGTTGTCGCGCAAGAGGTTGACCACGCGCGGGACGAGGGTCATGTGCGCCCCGGAGAGGATACTGAGGCCCACCACGTCCACGTCCTCCTGAATGGCCGCCTCGACAATCATCTCCGGTGTCTGACGCAGCCCGGTGTAAATCACTTCCATGCCCGCATCGCGCAGAGCACGGGCGACGACTTTGGCTCCCCGGTCGTGCCCATCCAGACCGGGCTTGGCAACCAACACACGGATTTTCTGTTCCGTCATCGGTGAACTATCCTCCTAAATCGTCATTGACAGCAGGGATACAGGTGAAGCCAAATTGCTCGAAATGTCGGTCAAAGGCGAACACCGTGTCCAGTCCCAACTGTTGCATCACCGCGAAACTTGTACAGTCGGTATAGCTGAAACCCTTGTCCTCGTAGCGGACGAAGATGTCCCAGGCCGCATCCTCAATCGCCTGATTGACCCCGATCACAGTGATTCGCTGGCTACGCCGCACTGCCTGTCCAAACTGCACAATAACATTGTGACGCACCCTGCCCAGCAACCCCGTATAAGTCTCGTCCAACACAAAATTGGTGGTGACCAGGTGAGCGCCTTTTGTAGCGAGCTTCTGCTCCATGGCAACCGCGCGCTGATGATAGGCATCACGGGAGTCAATCAAAGCGATGAAAGCGCTGGTATCAACGAAAATCTCTCGCAAGTTACTCACTGGGCGTTATCCTCGGCATGCCAACGCTCGTGCTCCCGTTGGTAGACGTAGTAGTCGTGCTGCACCGAACCGTCGCCAACTTCCGAGCCCACGATGTCCGACTCCGTCGCCAGCGTTCCCAGTTGAAAAATGGGATCAGAGCTCGGCAGAGTCTCATCTGCCCGCTGCACGGCTCCCTCCCGCACCAGGTAAGTCGTCACGCTCTCCCGAATAAGGGCCGATACGCTGGTATTTTTTTCGAGGGCCCGTCGCTTTAGCTCTCTGTGCATGGCCTTGGGCAAACGGATGTTGGTGGTCACGTATTCGATCGGATTATCGCTCATCGGCTTCCACCTCCTGGAAAATGAACCATCCTACCCAGAGCCACGATTATACAACTGTATGATTGTATTGTCAACCCTACACGATCACCGGCTCGCGGTATTCGCCGAAGACCTTGCGGAAGACGCCCATGATCTCCCCCAGGGTGGCATAGGCGCGGACAGCCTCCAGGATGAAAGGCATCAGATTCTCCGTGCCACGGGCCGCTTTTTCCAAAGCAGCCAGCCGTTCAGTGACGGCCTGGTTGTCGCGTTCGGCTCGCACTCGCTGCAGGCGGGCGATCTGTCGCCGCTCGCCCGCGGGGTCCATCTGCAGCAGGGGGATGGTCAGCGGCTCATCCATCACATAGTCATTAACCCCGACGATGACCCGTTCGTGGCGATCAATCTCCCGCTGATAGCGATAGGCGCTTTCGGCCAGCTCCCGCTGGAAGAATCCCTTCTCGATAGCCGGTATCACCCCACCCAAAGCCTCAATGCGCCGGAAGTATTCGTACACCGCGGCTTCCATGCGATTGGTCAACGCCTCGACGAAATAGCTCCCGGCCAGGGGGTCCACGGTGTTGGTCACGCCGCTCTCGTGAGCGATGATTTGCTGGGTACGCAGGGCGATGGTCACCGCTTTCTCACTGGGCAGGGCCAGAGCTTCGTCCATGGAATTGGTGTGCAGGGATTGCGTGCCGCCCAACACCGCCGCCAGGGCCTGAATCGCCGTGCGCACGATGTTGTTCTCCGGTTGCTGCGCGGTCAGAGAACAGCCGGCCGTCTGAGTGTGGAAACGCATCCACCACGAGCGCGGATTCTCGGCCCCAAAGGTTTCGCGCATCTCGCGGGCCCAGATGCGTCGCGCGGCACGGAATTTGGCGATTTCCTCGAAGAAGTCGTTGTGAGAGTTGAAGAAAAAGGACAGGCGAGGCGCAAAGGTATCCACATCCAATCCGCGCGCAATGCCCCAGCGCACGTATTCCATCCCGTCGGCCAGGGTAAAGGCCAACTCCTGCACTGCCGTGGCTCCCGCCTCGCGGATGTGGTAACCGGAGATGCTGATGGTGTTCCATTTGGGCAAATGCTTGGCCCCGAACTCGAAGGTATCCACCACCAGGCGCATGGACGGTTCCGGCGGGAAGATGTACTCTTTCTGGGCGAGGTATTCTTTGAGGATGTCGTTCTGGATAGTGCCGCCCAGCACTTCCATGGGGATACCCCGCTTCTCGGCGGCGACGATGTACATGGCCCAGATGACCGCGGCCGGGGAGTTGATAGTCATGGAGGTCGTGATCTTGTCCACCGGCAGGCCGTCGAACAGAATCTCCATGTCGGCCAGGGAACTGATCGCCACTCCGCACTTGCCGAACTCGCCAGCGGCCATGGGGTCATCGGTGTCGTAACCCATCAGCGTGGGCATATCAAAAGCGACGGAGAGGCCGGTCTCCCCATGCTCCAGCAGATACTTGTAGCGCGCATTCGTCTCCTCGGCGGTGCCGAACCCGGCGAACATGCGCATCGTCCACAAGCGCCCGCGGTACATGGTGGGATGCACTCCCCGTGTGAAGGGATATTCGCCGGGGAAGCCCAGGTCCCGTTCGTAGTCCATGTCTTCGATGTCGAGGGGAGTGTACAGCCGCTCGACGGGCACGCTGGATGTGGTGACGAAGGTCTCCCGCCGTTCCGGGTGAGCGTCTAGCGTTTTCTGTAGCGTGGTTTTGGTCCACTTATCCTTTCGATCTCTCAGGTCCTCAAGCCTGTTTCGGTCAAACATGTGCGCCTCCAGAGAATTGACAAAAGCCTGTTTGTACGCTATATTATTGTTGACTTCACACCGGTAAGAGAGATGCAATTATTGAAGAGCAAGGAGAAACTGGTATGGACTCAGTAGCAGTTTCTGAAAACATCGCACGTATCATTGACCGCCTGGAAGCAGGTACCAGCCTGGACGATAAGTTGACGCGCGTTCTGGAAAACGAGATTCGGCGGCGACTGGCCCGCTATGAATGGATAGATCGCCAATTCCAGCGGAAGTATGGAATGACCCTCGAAGAGTTTGAGCAACGCAGAGTGGTCGAAAAACAAAACTACTCCTTTGAGGTAGAAAGTGATCACCAAGACTGGGACCAGGCTGTAGATGGCATTAAGATGCTACGGCAAGAACTGGCGCAACTGAGGGGCAAGTATGACGGTTGACGAATTTGAGCGCCAGGCCTATCACACTGTTCAGAAATTTTCTTTCATCAAAGCCATTACCACGGTTGACAAAACAACCAACACCATCAAATTGCGGCTACACATAGCCTCAGATTGTTTCGTTCAAGTCTATGCCAACACTCTCAAGGGACTATTGAGTTATGCCCTTATACTCAATCGCAGCCGGCTGTATGGACGCGATTGTGAGGGTGGGATGTGGCATCGCCACCCATATGACCATTCTGATAACCATGACTTTGGCCCTGAAGGGTCCAAAGCGGTCACTCTCGACGAGTTTCTTGCTGAAGTTCAGGATATTCTGAGTAAAGAAGGGCTGTTATAGAATCTTTCCACACCCCTTGTGTAAATCGTGAATGACCCAACTGCGATCACTGGCTTAAGCTACGACTTCTCCACCAACTCGATGAGCACACCGTGGGTAGACTTAGGGTGCAGGAACGCCACCCGGCCAAAGGCCCCCTGACGCGGCTCCTGGTCAATTAACCGCATCCCCTGAGCCTGCAGTTCGGCCAACGCAGCTTCAATGTCCTCCACTTCGAAGCAGAGATGATGTACGCCCTCACCCCGCTTCTCCAGGAAGCGCGCCACGCCGCTATCGGCGGTCGTCGGCTGGACCAGCTCGACCTCGGTATCGCCCACGGGCAGGAACGCGACCCTCACTTGTTGTTCTTCCACCTCTTTCACATGGGTGACTTTCAGGCCCAAGGCCTCGTAGGGCCGACGTGCCTCCTCAATGTCACGCACCGCGACGCCGATGTGGTCTACTTTTTTGATCATATCTCCTCCTCATTGGTCATTGCTCTCACAAGCCCAGTTTCTCATCGGGTAACAAACCCCGACGGGATGGTTCAAAATCGGTTGACACTTTAATCAGGCAGCATACTGTCAACGAATGGCGGAACGAATAAACGAATAACCATCGCCGCAGTCTATTCGTTTATTCGTTGGATATTCGTTGACAAAGAAGTCACCCGAGCCGAGAAACGCATAAATTAAATAATGTGGTAGGGACGCCCCCTTGCGGTCGCCCCGGCGGGCTGATTTGCCCGCTGGATCTGGGCACAGGGCGTAGCTCTTGAGAATTTCTCTGGGCCTCAAAAGTGTAAACCTATTTCCTCCAGAGAACGAACCATCCCAACCCGACCTACTCGATTATTCCCCACCCCGACCAACTGCCAACCAGTCAGATCGCAGGAGCGTGATACTCTCCAAATACGCCACGTAACACATCGCATATCTCGCCCAGAGTGCAGTAGGCCTCCACGCACTCCAGAATGATGGGCATTAAGTTGTCCGTACCCAGGGCCGCTTCTTCCAACCGATCCAGCAAGGACGCCACTCGCGCATTGTCGCGCCGTGCTTTCAGAGCACGCAGCCGCTCGATCTGCCGCTGGCCCACGGCGGGATCCACCTTCAGGCGATGCAGCGGCGTCTCCTCGTCCACCACGAATTCGTTGACCCCCACCACAATCTGCTGACCCCGCTCCACCGCCCGCTGATAGGCGTAGGCGCTATTCTGAATTTCCTGCTGGATGAATCCACGCTCGATGGCTGCCAAGACCCCGCCCATGTCGTCAATGCGGCGGATGTAATCAACCGCCCGCTCTTCTATCTCGTTGGTCAGCCGCTCGACAAAGTAGCTGCCAGCCAGGGGGTCCACCGTATCAGCCACGCTGGACTCGTGAGCGATGATCTGCTGGGTGCGCAGGGCAATCTGTACCGAGGCCTCGGTAGGCAGGGACAGGGCCTCGTCGCGGGAGTTGGTGTGCAGCGACTGAGTGCCGCCCAGCACCGCCGCCAGGGCCTGCAAGGTGACCCGCACCACATTGTTGTCGGGTTGTTGAGCGGTGAGGGTACAGCCCGCCGTTTGGGTGTGGAAGCGCAACATCAGCGAACGAGGGTCCCTGGCCTTGAAGCGCTCTTTCATGATCCGCGCCCACAATCGGCGCGCGGCGCGGAACTTGGCCACCTCTTCGAACAGGTTGTTGTGTGCGTTAAAGAAAAAAGAAAGACGTGGCGCAAACTCATCCACGTCCAGGCCCGCGTCAATGGCCGCCTGCACATAGGCGATGGCGTTGGCCAGGGTGAAAGCCACCTCCTGTACCGCTGTGGAACCGGCCTCGCGGATGTGATAGCCGCTGATGGAGATAGTGTTCCAATGGGGAAGATTGTCTTTGCAGTAAGCAAAAATGTCGGTGATAAGGCGCATGGACGGCCGAGGCGGAAAGATGTAAGTGCCCCGCGCCACGTATTCCTTGAGAATATCGTTCTGAACCGTGCCGCGCAGCTTCTCCACGGCCACGCCCTGCTTGCGGGCCACGGCTATATACATGGCCAGCAACACCGCCGCTGGCGCGTTGATGGTCATGGAAGTGGATACTTTGTCCAGGGGGATGCCGTCGAACAGAACTTCCATGTCCTCCAGCGAGGAAATGGCCACCCCCACCTTGCCCACCTCGCCCTCGGCCAGTGGATGGTCCGAATCATACCCAATCTGCGTGGGCAGGTCGAAGGCCACGCTGAGGCCCGTTTGCCCCTGCTCCAGCAGGTACTTGTAACGGCGATTGGACTCCTCGGCGGTGGCATATCCGGCGTATTGGCGCATCGTCCACAACCGACCCCGGTACATGGTGGGTTGCACGCCCCGCGTGTAAGGGTACTGGCCGGGGAAACCCAGGTCGCGGATGTAATCCACCGGCATGTCATCGGGGGTGTAGATGCGCTCTATCGGGATACCGGAAGTGGTTTCGAACTTGTCCCGCCGTTCCGGATAGCGGCTGATGGTTGGGGCCAGGATGGTATCTTCCCACTGTTTTTTCAGTGCGGTTATTTCTTCGGGCATTTTGACTCTCCAGAAAGTAGTTGTGTGAAGCGTGATGCGTGAAACGTGCTGCGTGAGAGTTCTGTTTCACGTTTCCCGCTTCACGTTTCACATCTCACGTTTCACGTTCAGCAACTTTGAAGACCCGCTCATCAAGACTCTCAATGTACTCCAACGACTGGTGCCGGAAATAAGTGTTGTATAGCTCAGCATAATGGCCGCCACGGGACAGCAACTCATAATGTGTGCCTTCTTCGATGATCCGGCCATTCTCCATGACAATGATTCGATCGGCGTTTTTGACGGTGGACAGGCGGTGAGCGATGACGATGGCCGTCCGGTCGCGCATGATGGTCTCCAGTCCCTCTTGAATCTGCGCCTCGGTAAACGGGTCCACACTGGCCGTGGCTTCGTCCAGGATGAAAATAACCGGGTCTTTGAGCACCACGCGGGCCAGAGCAACCAGTTGCCGCTGTCCCATAGAAAGGTTTGCCCCCCGCTCGCCCACGTAGGTGTCCAGCCCGTCCGGCAGATCGGCCAGCCAGTCACCGTTACTGATGCGCAGGGCTGCCTCAAGCACCTGCTCGTCGGTTGCCCCCGGCCGGCCATAGCGGATGTTATCGCGCACGGTGCCGGAGAAGAGAAACGGTTCCTGGGGAACCAACCCGATATGTTGGCGATACTGATTCAAGTCCAGGCGGCGGATGTTCCGGCCATCAATCAAGAGCTCCCCACCCTGGAACTCGTAGAAACGGGCGATCAGCCGGGCCACACTGCTTTTGCCCGCTCCGGTGTGCCCTACCAGGGCCACTGTCTCTTTGGGACGGATTTCCAGGGTAAAGTCGGGCAACACTACCTCGTCACCAGTATAGGTAAAAGCCAGATGGCGGAATTCGATGCGGCCCTGTAGAGGCGCAGCATGCTGCGTCCCTACAGGTTCGTTAGCTGCCTGAACCACTCTCGGCTCACGGTCAATCAGGGCGAACACTCGCTCGGCGGCGGATAGCCCGTCCTGGAACTGGCTCCAGAACGAAGCAATGTTCATCAGAGGCCACCAGTAAAATCCCACGGCCTGCATGAACAGATACCAGTTGCCGGGAGTCACCGTCCCGCTCCGCGCCGCCAGGCCGCCGGCGTAGACCAACGTCGCCACTCCCAGGCCGGAGGCGATGCCCATGATCGGGAAAATGGTGTTCAGGGTCAGACCACGCCGCAGGCCCACCTGGTAAGCCTGCTGGTTATTAACTCTAAAGGTGTCATAGATAGCCTGTTCCTGTCGAAAGCTCTTGGCCACCATGATGCCACTGATGGATTCCTGAATCTGAGCGTTGATCTTGGCTGTCACCCGGCGAGCGCGTTGGGTGACTGTGCGGGCGACACGGCGGAAACTGAGGGCGATGGTGACTGCAATCGGGGTCATTCCCAAAAGCAGCAACGTCAGCCGAACGTTAATGTTGAACAGCCAGATGGACAGGATAAGGACCAGCAACACCTGGCTGATCAGGTCCATGACCAGAGTAGCGACATCAGAGAAGTCCTGCGTATCAGACGTGACCCGGCTGACGATCTTGCCGGAGGGGTGCTCATCGTAGAAGGATAGGTCATGCTGGATAGTGGCGTTGAACACATCTTCGCGCAACTGGAGGACCACGTTGCCCACCACCCGGGCGGAGAATAACTGGCGGACATAGTTGAAAATCCACCCTGACAGACCTAGCAGAAGCACGCCATTGGTTAAAAGTAACGTTGTTTTGACCGATGGATCCCGCGCCAGGGTGTCAATAGCATTGGCGATGAGGATGGGCCCACCGGTGCCCGCCAGCGAGTTCAAGGAAATCATAGCAGCTACCAGAATCATCTGCCGGGCATACGGGCGGAAATAGCCGATGATCCGGCGCAGCAACTCCCGGTCGCTGTAACTACGGTCGTAGGCTTCGGTTTCGAGACCATCGAGAATGAAACCCATTGTTATCTCCTGGCAACACGTAAGATGTAATGCGTAAAAAAATTATAGGTTCGAGAAGAGGAACGGTTTTGCAGCAAGCCGGCTGGTGATTCTTTTGCACCACGGGGAGTGTCGTGATAAAGATTCTTTATTCCCCCCCATTACACACTGCGTCCTTACGCATTACGCGTCACGCATCACCACTCCCCCAATGATACACAAGGTTGGGAGAATTGTCAACGTTGACAAGGAATAGAAATTGTGATAATATTGATGGAACTTGTTCCATCCCAAACTACAAAATACTTTTCAGGAGGTAAAACTATGCCCCACAAAATTCTCAAAGACGAGTGCATCGCCTGCGGCGCGTGTGCCGAAGAGTGTGCCGAAGAAGCAATCAGTGAAGATGAGAGCGGGGATTTCTACGTAATTGACCCCGAATTGTGTGTAGACTGCGGCTCATGCGTCGAGGTATGTCCTTCCGACGCGATTATCGAGGAGTAGATTTCCAATCCAGACAACCTGACCCGCAACTTTCGACCTTGTGATCAGCAGTTTCTGGAGGAATGCTCCGCACAGGTTTGCGCATCTTCTGAACACATGAGCATCTTTCAAAGAAGCCCAGGGGGTGCGGGTGGGCTTGTCAAGTTCGCCTTCACACCTGGGCTTTCGCCAATTTGTATGACTCCTATTGCGCGTAGAGGCGTGCACTGAGCATAAAGCGGTCTTTGGAGAATTACCTGATGACGAAAGAGAAATTCCTGGTACGCTTTCGGGGAGTACGGGGCAGTTATCCGGTGCCTGGCCCGAGCACAGTGAAAGTGGGCGGTAATACCGCCTGTGTGGAGGTGCAAGTTGGCGGGCACTTGATTATCATAGACGCTGGCACAGGTATTATCAGCCTGGGCCAGGACCTGGCCAGACAAAATGCGCTGGAGAAAAAGCCAGTAGTGGCCACGATCTTATTCAGTCATACTCACCACGATCACACCCAGGGTTTCCCCTTCTTCGCCCCCGCCTATTTCGGCACCAGCACTTTATACATGTTCGGCCCCAAGAATTTCTACGAAGACATCGAGGAAGCGCTGATCCGCGCCATGCTGGCCCCCACTTTCCCCGTTGCCCTGGACGAGCTTAAGTCTCTGCGCATCATCAGCAGTATTGACGAATCGGAAATCATTATCCTGGACCAGGGAAAAGAACCGCAGGTTTTGAACATTTACCGGGAGGAGATACCCTCTGCCCCGCAAGCCGTGCGCATCAGCCCTCTGCGCAGTTTCTTTCACCCGAAAGGCGGCGTAACCCTATATCGCATTGAGTGGCGGGGCAAGAAGCTGGTATACGCCAGCGATACCGAGGGCTATGTCGGCGGCGACACACGCCTCATCCGTTTTGCCGAAGAGGCCGATCTGCTGATCCACGATGCGCAGTACACCACCGAAGAATACCTGACCGGTGACGTTCCTAAACAAGGTTGGGGACATTCCACCCCAGAGATGGCCACCGCCGTGGCTCAGGCCGCCAAAGCCAAACGCCTGGCTCTATACCATCACGACCCCTTGCACGACGATGAGATGTTGTATGCCTTAGAACGCCAGGCAAAACTGATTTTCCCTAACACCATGCTGGCCTACGAGGGCTTGACTGTCGAATTGTGAGGGGCAAACAGGGCAACGGCCATCGCCATGAGAAAGCGGAACGGGGGTCATAACAGGGGATGGCAACGCGGCAGAAACCGTCGGAGTGGGCGAAGAGGGTAACGGCGTGGGAGTGACGGTCCACATGGGCGTGGCGGTGGGTTCCGGGACGTGAGGTATCACAGTAACCACCAACGCGCAGATCATGCTCAAGACGACGATAGCACTCAACACCCAGAGGACAACCTGGCTCTTATGCCAGCGACTTCTTTTCATAGCCTTGACCTCCCTTATGTTGCGATTGGCCTGAATTATACCATAGTGCCGCAAAGCCGCAAATGACTAAAGCGTTGCTCGCCGATGCTCGGTGGGAGCGAAGGCCCGTGCCGAGCGGGGTTGGGTAGCCAACGGCAGTGCCGTCGGCTACCCAACCCCGCCCCAAAATGACGTGCACCTGGCGATTCGCGTTCTTGACAGGGTAGACACTATCTGCTATAATCTAACCCGTTACTCCGCACTCCAACAACGTCGCTGTCTCTGGAAACTGGTAACAAGCTTCCTTAACTTAATTCCGGCATACACAGACCTTCGTTAATTTTCTATTCTCCGGGGAGGTGTCATGGAAAAACCCACATCCAGAGTGGTCACCGTTGTTGCCATCTTGCAATTCATTCCCCCCCTCATCTTACCACCCAGCATGTTTGCTTCCCTGAATCTGGGGCTTATTCTAGTGCTGGCGGGTGTATTGGCCGTGTTTGGCTTACTAGCCTGGGGTTTATTGACTTACCGCAGTTGGGCGCGGGTGCTTACCACTTTTGTGCAGGGACTCAATGCAACTATCCGTCTGCTGACTCTTTTCCCGCACGCAGTAAAGTCCAATGGTCAGGTTGATGTTGCTTTTATAGTAACCGGTGTGCTCTCAATAGGTTTCTCCATCGCATTGCTATATTCTATTGACAAGCCCGATATTGTGGTAATGTTTGAGTCCTGATCTCAACGGAAAAACGGAACGATCCGGCATTCAAAGGGGCATGCCAGGCCAACCGAAAGGTGGTGGTTATAGCCCGCTATCAGGAATCATCTGGGGAACAACGACGGGGGTGGGCTCCCTGGATCAAACCGTGACGTCGCCGACGCGATAATGTCGGCGGTAATGCGCTAGTCTTTCAGGAGGAGTTGTAAGATGAAAACCTACAAAGCGATCAGTGTTTTGGCTCTGCTGGTTGTCGTGGCGGGCCTGATCACCGGCTGCCCCCAGAAAACTCCAGCAGCCAAGGAACCCCTCAAAATCGCCATTCTGGCCCCCTTGAGCGGTGACGTGGCCACTTTCGGCAAATCCACCCGCGATGGTGCCCTGCTGGCCATTGAGGAATGGAATGCCAAAGGTGGCGTGCTGGGGCGGCAGATTACGACCGTGGTAGAGGACAGCCAGTGCGAAGCTGAACCAGCAGCCAGCGCGGCCAATAAAGTCATCAGCCAGGACAAGGTGAAGTTCATCATTGGCGAGGTCTGCTCTAAAGCTTCCATCCCCGTTTCCGAGATCGCCACCGCCAACAAGGTCCTGCAGATCAGCCCTACCTCCACCAACCCCAAGGTAACGGTTGACGAGGCGGGCAAGGCCAAGCCGACTGTTTTCCGCGCCTGCTTCATTGACCCCTTCCAGGGTACCGTGGGGGCCAAATTCGCCCTGGAGAAACTAAATGCTAAGACGGCAGCCGTCCTTCTGGACCAGGGCAACGACTACGTCCGTGGCCTGGCCGAGTACTTCCGGGATGCCTTTACCGCTGGCGGCGGACAGGTGGTGGTCTGGGAGACCTACACCGCGGGCGACAAGGACTTCTCCGCCATCTTGACCAAGGTCAAGGACGCCAACCCGGACATCCTTTACCTGCCCGATTACTACTCCACCGTCAACCTGATCGCCGCCCAGGCCAATCAGATGGGCATCAAAGCGATCAAGGTGGGCGGTGATGGCTGGGACTCGCCGGATCTGGACAAGACGGCGACCGCGGGCGGCTTCCACACCAATCACTATTCCTCTGAAGACACCCGGCCAGTGGTCCAAGAGTTCGTGAAGAAATACCAGGACAAGTACGGCTCCGTGCCAGACGCCCTGGCCGCCCTGGCTTACGACGCGGCTAACATCCTCCTCCAGGCCATCCAGAGTGCCGGGACGGACGATCCGGAGAAGGTCGCCCAGGCCATGGAGAAGGGGACCTTCTCGGTGGTCTCCGGGGACATCACCTTTGATGCGCAGCACAACCCAAAGAAGTGCGCTGTCATCCTAGAGGTCAGCCCGGATAAAGTATCCTACAAGGATACCGTCTGCCCGTAATCGGTCCGGATGAATAGACCCAATGGCCGGGGAGACTTGGCTCTCCCCGGCCAATCTATATTGTTATAGGAGGTGAAAATGGCAGAGGCTAAGCGCGTAGAACAGCGAATGATTCAGCGGCGCAGCGGCCTTATTCTGAACCGGATCAGCCAGGTAGTGTTTGCACTGGCTGGATTGCTGGTCCTCTATGTGGTTTTTCGCGCTGCTGCCGCCAAACCCGGTGTCTTCTTTCAACAGGTGCTGAATGGCCTGCAGTTGGGTTTTATCTACGCCCTTATCGCTTTAGGGTATACATTGGTCTATGGCATTGTAAAGCTGATTAACTTCGCCCATGGCGACGTCTTTATGGTAGGCTCATTCGTCAGTTTTTACACTATCTCCTTATTGGACCTGCATCGCTGGCCCTTAATGATCTGGCCAACGATGAATCCTAACGTGGCGATGATTATTGGCACCATTACCGTGATCTTGGTTTCTATGGTTACGTGTGGGCTGCTGGCTGTGATAATAGAACGATTCGCCTACCGTCCCCTGCGGGCCATGCCCCGGATTGCTGCCCTTATCACTGCTATTGGGGTTTCGTTCTTCCTGGAATATTTCGGCGGACTGCCCTTCGTCTTCACAAATAACTACATCACTTACCCCCGCCCGTTTGAGGTAACGGTGCTGAATGCCGGCATGGTCCCCCCACTATGGATTGGCCTGCTATGGGGGATATTTGGGATCGCGGCCATTGCGTACTGGATTTTGAGAGAGTTAGGGAAACGGGGGAACATCCGGGCCCAGGTCTGGCAGCGGAGCCCGCTCCTGCAGTTCGGTATGCTTTTCGGCGGGTTCTTGGGGGTGGTGCTCACCATCGTTTGGTTAGCACCCCAGCTGATCGGCACCGGTTTTGAATTGACCGCTTCCAACGCAATGCTCATTATTATGGGCATTTCCATCATCCTGCTAGTGCTTCTCCAGTATATCGTCAGTAACACCCGCACTGGAAAGGCCATGCGCGCCTCGGCCTATGATAAGCCTACTTCCCGGCTGATGGGGATCAACGTGGACACGGTGATCGCAGTGACATTCGCCCTGGCTGGTGGGCTGGCCGGCGCGGGAGGCGTGCTCTACGCCACCGCTTTCAAGCAAGTGCACCATCTGATGGGCATCATTCCCGGCTTGAAAGCCTTTGTCGCGGCTGTCATCGGTGGGATCGGCAGCATCCCTGGCGCGTTCGTCGGCGCCCTGATCATGGGCCTGACAGAGGTACTCAGTGCCGGCTTTATCTCCACGCCGATGCGTGACGCCGTGGCTTTCTCCCTGCTAATTGTTGTCTTGCTGATCCGACCGCAGGGCATCTTCGGCGAGGCACCTGGCGAGAAGGTGTGAGGAGGATTCTATGTTGCAGAAGTTGCGCAGCCCGAACGTATATTTCGCCTTAGGTTCGCTCCTAATCTTCGTTTTGATCCAGGTCCTGATCAGTATGGGCGACCTCAACCCCTATTGGCAGGGCATCATTTTCTGGGGCGCGGCCATCACCATGGTCAGCCTGGGGTTGAACCTCATCTACGGTTTTAACGGCCAGTTCTCCCTGGGGCAATATGGCTTTTATGCTATCGGAGCCTATGCCTCTGCCGACATCACCTTTCGTTGGCTGCACCATGACCCCTCGGCGCTGGTAGTAGTCATTGTCGGATGTGCACTGGCGCTGGTATTTATGGGCGGGGTCGGCGTGTTCCTCCGCCGCTTCTATGGTGTGACGACGCTGGCCAAATTTCTCTTCTACCTCATTGCCACCATCCTGGGTTTCTATCTGGCCGTGCGGTTTGTTAATCCGGCCATCGGCCCCGCCCTCTACCAGATGCTCAACGCACTCCCCTTAGGAATCAGCCAGCAAATTGTTTTCTTCCTGGCTCTGGTGGGAGGGGCGACACTGGCTGGGATCGTCAGCTATCTCTTCGGCATCCCGGTGCTGGAATTGGGCTCCGATTACTTTGGCATCGCGACATTGGGATTCACCATCATTATCAAGGTGCTCCTGGATAACACCGATACGCTGCTCCCCTTCCCGGAGATGAAAGGAGCGCGTGGGATGATAGGCATCCCCAAGTGGACGACGTGGCCATGGGTTTTCTTCACCTTTATGGCTGTCGTGCTGGTACTGCGGAATATTTTGCATTCCTCAACCGGGAGAGCCATTCTCTCAGTGCGGGAAAACGAGCGGGCAGCCGAACTGATGGGAGTGGACACACCCTCTAACAAGGTCCTGGCTTTCGTTATAGGAAGTGTCTTCGCCGGTCTGGCCGGGGGTATCCGGGCTCACGACATGGCTTTCCTCCATCCCACTATGTTTGGCTTTCTGCCCTCTTTTAACCCCCTGATCATTATCGTTTTAGGTGGGCTGGGTAGTATGACAGGTACCATCATTACCGGTTTTTTCTGGGTCATCCTGTTGGAAGGGGTGCTGCGGCTTTACTTGCCGGAAGGGTTTGAGACGTGGCGCTTCGTGATCTATCCATTGGGGCTGCTGGTGATGATGTTGCTACGCCCCCAGGGATTGATGGGTAAGTACGAGATCCCCTTCCTTCGGCGTCCTCTGCCCCCACCCCGAGCGCATGAGGTTCCCCAGCCCGAAAAAGTAGCTCCCACGGCCGAGGAGGTGACGGTATGAAAGGACGACCGGATAACCTCAGCCCGGAAGTAGAAATGCGGCCAGTTGTGCTGGAGATCGAGGGGCTGACTCATTACTTTGACAGTCTGCGAGCGGTGCACGATTTCTCTGTCACCCTGAAAGAGGGGGAACTGGTGGGGCTGATCGGCCCTAACGGTGCAGGCAAGACCACCATATTCAATCTCATTACCGGCGTTTACCGGCCCACAGCGGGGAGCATCCGCTACGAGGGCGCGGAGCTGGTAGGTCTTCCCTCCCACGAGATAATCCAGATGGGCATCGCCCGCACGTTCCAGAATATCCGCCTCTTTGCCAATCTGACCGTTCTGGACAACGTACTCATTGCTCACCATCCCCATACTGGTTACGGATTGCTGGATGCTATCCTCCGTTCCCGGCGTTTCCGGGAAAGCGAGAAGGTACTCATCGAGCGCAGTCAGGAACTTCTGGCTATCTTCGGCCTGGAGGAGCGGCAAAACGACATAGCCAGCAGCCTTCCCTACGGCTTGCAACGGCGGTTGGAGATCGCCCGCGCCCTGGCCACCCAACCCTACTTGCTCCTGCTGGACGAGCCGGCGGCAGGGATGAACCCTGGCGAGGTTATCGAGTTGATGGAATTGATCCATTTCATCCGGGACAAGTTCAAGCTGACCATTTTCCTGGTAGAGCACCAGATGCGGGTGGTGATGGGCATCTGCGAATGGATTACGGTGATGGACTTTGGCGAGATCATCGCCCGCGGAACGCCCCGCGAGATCCAGAACGATCCCAAAGTAATCGAGGCATATCTGGGCAAAGGGGCGGTGGTTGGAGCCAGAGCGGAGGTGGCTTAGGATGATTCTGGAAGTTAAAGACCTGAATGTTTTCTACGGCGCGATTCACGCTCTGCAAGGCATTTCTTTCCACGTCGAAGAGGGCGAGATCGTCACCCTGATCGGAGCCAACGGCGCCGGAAAGAGCACCACGTTAAACACCATCTGTGGCCTGATCCGACCACGCAGTGGGCATATAATCTTCAGGGGACAGGACATCACTAAGACCTCTGCCGACCGGATCGTCAAGCTGGGCATTTCGCAAGTGCCAGAGGGCCGCAAGATATTTGCCCCCCTCACCGTCCAGGAGAACCTGGAAATGGGCGCATTCACCCGCAATGACAAACAGGGGATTCAAAGGTCCATGGAACGGGTGTTCGCCAGCTTCCCGCGCATGAAAGAGCGATTGGCCCAGCGCGGTGGCACCCTTTCCGGCGGCGAGCAGCAAATGCTGGCCGTGAGCCGGGGACTGATGTCAGACCCGAAACTTTTGCTGTTGGACGAGCCCTCCATGGGCCTGGCTCCCATTCTGGTCGAGGAAATCTTCGAAATCATCCAGGAGATCAACCGGCAAGGGGTGAGTATTCTGCTGGTGGAGCAGAACGCCAACATGGCCCTGCAGGTGGCCCATCGTGGCTACGTGCTGGAGACAGGGCGTATTGTCCTGGAAGGCACCGCTAAGGAACTGCGCGAGAACCCACAGGTAAAAGTTGCCTACCTGGGTGGATAGATGAACGCCGGTGTCAGGTGACGCAGATTGGGAAAAGTGATCAGGGGAATAGTCGCCAGCCAGGAGGTCATGTCACAAGGGCACGCACGTTAGGAGCGGCGTGCCCTTGCGCGCCCAAGGGAAGATATGACGATGAGAAGAGTAGCTGACTGGCTGAAGGGACTGTTGGGCCTGGGGGCACTGGCGGTGCTGACCGTGGTGCTGGTGCTGCTTTTCCGGCCAGCCGGTGAGGGAGAGCCGGTAACACAGCAGCAGTCGCCCATCGGCACACCTTCACCTCCTGCGCAGGAATCCCCTTTCGTATCTCCTTTGCCAACGCCAACGCGCTGGAACTGGGAGCCGACGGCCACGGCCATGGCGCGCATCACCCCCACACCATTCACGCTGCCCACCTCTACACCCATCGGCGGGCTGACCACCCCCACCCCGGCGGTGGGCCCGCCACCGCCGACCATGGTGCCGCCCAAAGCCTTTCGCGCCGAGAACCTGGAGGTAGCGGATGTGCGCTTTGTGGATTTCGACGCCCGTTTCGAGTTCGTCGGCTGGTCCCCGGACGGCACTCACATCTTGATAGAGCTCGCCGATCCCGCACAGTCGAAATGGCACTGGAGAAAGCCGAGGAGTGGCTTGTTTCTACATAACTTGTGGATGATGAAGGCCGATGGGACAGAGCGGCGGAAGGTGGCCGACTGGGTGGGATGTGAGACTTGGTCGCCGGATGGCAAGTACATCGCCTACTCGGTGCCGGCTAAGGACGAAGGGATCGAGGGGGAAATTTACGTGGCCGACGTTGAGACGCTCAAATCCTGGAAGGTAGCCGACAGCGACTTCACCGGTGTGCTGGACATGTATTGGCTGCCAAGCGGAGAGCTGACCTTTCTGAAGGGAGGACACATATTCGCCGTGCAGTCCGACGGGACGGAGACCCGCCAATTGAACGACATCTATATCACACCAATCACCACAGAACAGCCCGTGCCGGGGCTCTACTGGATATCTCCTGATGGGCGCAAGGTGGCCTGGATTCCGGGAGAGAAGGCGGGAGAGCTGTGGATCGCCAACCTAGACGGTTCTCAAGCAACAATGATAGCCGATAAGTGCAACGAAACTGGCGGGCGACAGGCTATTGCCTGGTCGCCAGACAGCCGTTACCTGGCCTTTACCGTCTTTGGTCGCTACGAGCCTATCAGCGGCGACCTGTGGGTGGTCAATGCCGACGGTTCAGACCCGCATCCTATCGCCACCGCCGAACGGGAGTGGGACGAGTTAATAGCTCCCACCTGGTCGCCGGATAGCCAGGCTATCGCCTTCGTGCGAGGCCAGGAGTCATCGCTGTGGATAGTCAATCGGGATGGGAGTGGTTTGCATCCTCTAGGTGAGAGCCGCGTGGGCTTTGTGCTCTTCCCTCACTGGTCGCCGACGGGCACGCAGATTGGCTACTCACGGCTGATGTGGGAGCCATCGGGTCTGCCCAATGCCGCTATCATCACCCTGCAGCAGAAACCTTGATACATCGGGAGATTGGACATGAAAGCCATGCCCAGAGCAGTTTGCCCGTCCTTCGTTGCCATCGTGATCCTGTGTGCTGCGATAGAGATTGAAAGGTCTACTCAAACACCTGTCTATGCCGGCAATCCGCACGCTCCCAATGAGCACCCGGTTTATCAGGGCGGCTTCGAATGGGTCTACGTCTGTGGCAGGCGATGCAGCGATCCAGAGCAAGATTTCGGTCCTATTGGCTACGATTTCGACACTGTTACCGGTACTGCCTACGCGCCCCAGGTGCTGGCCAACGAGTGGCATTGGTTGTCGCAGGATCAAGCCCTGCGGGCCGGCGCGGTGGCCATCCACACCTTCGCTCACAGGGAAATAGGTCCAGGTTGTGGTGCCGTTCTCGCTCGTACCCATAACCTTCCCTGGCCACCTTTCACGTCGCTTTCAGTGGAGAATAGTTGGTCACAAAGCTACTGGCTCAATCCCGCCCAGCAGACAGGCCAGAACACCATCACTCAGGCGCATCGCGACGCGGTAAACGACACCCTTCTTGTGCGGGTCTTCCGCTCGGACTGGGACTATGCCTGCGCCAAGTACTTCGCCAACTGCGGCAATCCCACCGCCAGCAGTTCACTGGAATCTGAGACCCTGGTCTCCGTCCCCGACCCGGTGGACAGCAATAACGCCATCGGCACTCACCAACCGGGCATGTCACAGAACGCCACCCACGCCTGGGAGCTGACCGGCTATGCCGGCGCCGCCCCCTGGGACTACCGCCAGATGCTCACTCACTACTACGCCCACGTCCGGCTGTCGGGCGCGGACTACAACTATCGCTGGGCCTGGCTGGACGTGACGCCGGACATCCGCTTTCACGGCACGTACGGCGAGGATTACTATGGTCCCCTGTCTCACACGCCTACTACCATGCTGACCGGAATGGGTTATAATGTGCAAATGCGCATCCAGAACACGGGCAACGCGACGTGGAGTCACGGGGGCAGCAACCCGGTGCGTCTATCGTACCACTGGTACGATAGCAGCGGCCAAAACGTCATCACCTGAGACGGGCTGCGCACCGATCTGGGCCAGGACGTGGGGCCAAGCGGCGATGTGTGGCTGAATGCCAAGGTCCTGGCCCCTCTCCAGCCGGGGACCTACGTCCTGAAGTGGGACATGGTCAAGGAAGGGGTGACCTGGTTCGGTTGGCAGCAGAACTGGCCTACTCAAGAAGTCACCGTCAGTGTTCAGCAGGCAGCGAGTGTGGCCTACCTGCCCGTCGTTCTGCGCAACGTACAAGGCCAGTAACAGTGCCTCTGCCCAGGCACTTGGAGTTGTTACCGATCAGCAGCAACCTGCTGGAGAATCGCTAATTACGACGATTCAAATATTACACTTCCGGAGGGAACGCGGGGTGAGAGTCAAAATTATAATGGCCGCCCTGATCACAGTAGCGGTCGCCTTGGCATTGGCCGGTTGCGCACCCATCGAGGTGGCCACACCGCCACGCCCGGAGGCTACTACTATTATTGTCGGCACGAGCGCCACCCAGCCACCAATGGAATTCCTCGACGAGCAGGGCGAATTGGTAGGGCTGGACGTGGATTTGATGCGGGCCGTCGCCGAAGCGGTGGGTCTGGAGGCCGAATTCGTGGACACGCCCGCCAACACCCTCATCGCCGGGTTGGACGCGGGCCAGTTCGACGCAGTGATCTCCTCTCTGCGCATCACCCCCGAACTGGAGGAGCTGGCCGACTTCACTCAACCCTATCTTAACGCCGGGCAGGTGGTCGTCGTGCGCACTGGAACGGAGGACATCCACAGTCACCGCGACCTGGTCGGGCGTAAGGTTGGCGTCCAGTTGCGTTCCGCCGGCGCCGAGGCCGTCGAGAAAATCGAAGGCGCCGTCATTCAGACTTACGACACGATTGACCTGGCTTTCGTGGACCTGGCTAATAAACAACTTGACGCCGTCGTCACCGCGGCCCCGGCTGCTTTCGATTTTGTGTACAGCTACGACGGCCAACTCCAAATTGCTGGTGAACCTTTCACCACCGAATACCTGGGCATCGCCGTGCGCCAAGGCAATACTGCCCTGCGCGATAAACTCAACGCCGGCCTGTCCACCGTCCAAGCCCAAGGCCTGATAGATGAACTGATCCACAAGTGGACCACCCCGCCGGAACTGGTTATCCCCGAACCAAAAGGGCTCATCAAGTTCGTCTCTGCCCTGGACGAATACACCGTCCAGATCATCCTCAACCGACCGGATGGTACTTTCCTGTCCAGCCTGGCCATGCCTCCCCTGGGCCTGATGAGCCCCACGGCCATCCGTGAGCACCCCAATGACTTGTATCGGCATCCGGTGGGCACCGGCCCCTTCCAATTGACGGAATGGAAAGCGGGCGAGGCTATCATCCTCACCCGCAATGAGAGCTATTGGGGCGAACCGGCCAAAACGCAAACCCTGATCTTCACCATCACCCCCGACCCCGAACTGCGGGCCCAGGCCGTGCTCAGCGGCACAGTGGATAGTGCCGACGGGCTATCCCTGCCAGCTATGGCCACGCTGAAAGAAAACAAAGCGACTCAGGTGCTCCTTCGCCCGGCGCGGGCCATTGGTTATCTGGCCATCAATCAGGACTTTGCCCCGCTGGACAGCCTTCAGGTGCGGCAGGCCCTGAATCACGCTATAGACCGCGAAGGTCTGGTAAAGACGGCGTTCCCCGAAAACGGCCAGGTGGCCCGCAGCCTGATCCCGCCAGCGGTTTTCGGATACGACAAGAAAGCGCCCACTTATACCTATGATCCTGGCAAAGCACGCTCGCTGTTGGCCTCCGTCGGCTATACCCAGGGCTTCACCACCACGCTGTGGGTGCCACCGGCCCTACCCCCTTACCTGACGGCCGCTCCTGCTCAGGTAGCGGCGGCCATTCAGAAGGACCTGGCAGCAATCAGCGTCACCGTACAGATAACCACTGCTGATCTTCTGACTTTCAGCGATCAGGTCATCGGCGGCAAAGCGCCTCTGGCCATCCTGGGTTGGGCTTCGACCATCCCCGACGCCGATAGCTATCTGACGCCCATCCTGACGCCGACAAATACCTCCCTGGGCAGCGCTGTTAACCCGGAATTACTGGAGCTGTTGGCAAAAGCGCGCGGCCAGCCCAGCCCTGGTCAGCGGCAGAAACTCTACAGTCAAATCAACCAGGCCATCTACGACGAAGCTCTGGTCGTGCCTCTGGTGGCTTTTGCCGAAACCCTGGGTGCGCAGAAGTCAGTAGCGGGCCTCACCCCAAGCGCCATCGGCTGCGAGGACTTCCGCCTGGCGAGCAATGGCCAGCAGACCTACACTCATGCCCTGTCCGGCGAACCGCCGGGCCTGGACCTGGCCGACGAGACTGATCCCACCGCCTGGCAGGTAGGTAGTCAGATCACCGAAGGGTTAATGCGTTTCAAGCCAGGCACTTCCACGCCAGAACCCTGGCTGGCGGAGCATTATACCGTTTCCGACGACGGGCTGACCTACACCTTCTACCTGCGCCAGGGAATAATTTTCCAGGACGGCACCCCTCTTGACGCCAACGCCGTGGTGTTCAATTTTGAACGCTGGTGGGATGAAGAGAACCGCTATCACCGTGGACGGCAAGGGGAATTCCGTTTCTTTAAACTCGTGTTTGCAGGCTTCAGGGAAAACGCGCTTAAAACGTCACCTTGACAGCTTGGGCCATTTCTATTATACTAATACGCAATTATTCAGACTCAAGCGGGGGTGCAGGGAGCAGCTTGCCCCTTTCGGTTGTCCTTTCGACCCTGCTCAGGGTAAGATTCGGAGCAGGCAGGTACCGGAGGTCGGGTTTGCCAACCCGATCCATACCCCCGCCCTCCCAGGTGATGGGCCAGACTCACCACTTTCCAGTCCCAGTCACAAGACCGCCTAACCGCCGACTAACTCCTCACCAACCACTCAACGCAGAGTTTCACAATGGCTGTAATTTTAATTTGAAAGGAGGTGATGTCATCCAGACCAAGAAGCGTATCCAATGAAATCCGAAGTCGCTTATTGAGTGCCATGCGATATTACGAAGGAGGAGAGAACTGTGAAAACACTACGTATTCTGAGCATATTCGTAATTCTCAGCTTGGTGCTGGCAGCGCTCACCGGCTGCCCACCCAAAACCACGGTAGCTCCCACTGCGCCTCCAGCGGAGAAGCCCACCCCCACTCCCACCAGCCCACCAGCAGCGGAAAAGGGCCTGCTGGATCAAATCATGGAAGCGGGCAAACTGGTGGTCTCCACCGACCCCAACTACGCCCCGCAGAGCTTCCTGAACGATAAGGGCGAGCTTGACGGCTTTGACATCAACGTCGCTCAGGAAGTGGCCAAGCGCCTGGGAGTGCAGGTGGAGTTCGTCACCCCGGACTGGGACATGATCACCGCCGGTAACTGGGGCGGCCGTTGGGACGTGAGCATCGGCTCCATGACCCCTACCGAGGCTCGTGCGGAGGTCCTGTGGTTCACCGATCCTTACTACTACACCCCCGCTTCTTTCGCCGTTCACAAAGATAACACTACCATCACCTCGGTGGAAGACCTGGCGGGCAAGAAGGTGGGGCTCGGCACGGCCACCACTTACGAGGATTACCTGGCCGGGAAACTGCAAATCCTGGGCGGGGAAATCATGTACGACCCGCCGGCGGGTGTCCAGGTAGTGCCTTATAGCACTGACGCCGAGGCGATCCAGGACCTAGCTCTGGGTGACGGTGTCCGCCTGGATGCCGTGATGTCCGCTCAGCCCACAATCCAGAACGCGATTGACAGCGGCGTGCCACTCAAGTACGTGGGTACCCCGGCTTTCTACGAGCCGCTGGCTTTTGCCCTGGATAAGAAGCGCGGCCCCAGCGACAAAGCCCTGGCCAAGTTCAACGAGATCATCGCTGCCATGCACGAAGACGGCACCCTGACCAAGCTCTCGCTGAAGTGGTACGGTATAGACATCACCAAGAAGGTGAAGCCAGGGGAAGCCGAAGTCCGCATCATCATCGGCACCACCGACAAGCCGGCCACGCTTGACCCCGCCGATGCCTACAGTTTCCCCGACTGGGAGTTCACGCATCAGATCGCCGATGGCCTGCTGAACAACGTGCCAGGCACATCCGGTGAGCTCGAACTGGGCCTGGCCGCCGACTGGCCTACTATCAGCGAGGACGGCCTGGAATATACCTTCAAGCTCAAACAGGGCGTCACCTTCCCCGATGGTACGCCTTTCAATGCCGACGCCGTGGTATTCACCATCAACCGGGTCATTGACATGGAGAAGACCCTGGCCGGTGAGGTGGCCTTCCTGGTGTCCGCCTACGTGGACCACATCGAGAAGATAGACGACTACACGGTCAAGTTTGTGCTCAAGGCCCCGGTCGGCTTCTTCCCGCAACTGGTGGCGACCAACCCCTACAAGATCTTGAACCCCAATCTGTGGAGCACCACTGAGTACCAGGCGGATAACTACTCCGGTGGTATCGGCCCCTACGTCTGCACCAGTTGGAAGCGGGACGAGGAAGCAGTCTTCGAGCGCAACCCGACCTACTACGGCAAACCTGCCGTCGCCGACAAGATCATTGTCCGCTACTTCGCCGACGCTGCGGCCATGGCCCTGGCCCTGGAGAACGGGGAGATTGACGTAGCCTGGAAGACCCTCCTGCCAGCTGACCTAGAACGCCTGCGCGCCAACCCGAACATCGTGGTAGAGCAGGGACCAGGCACCGAGATCCGCTACGTGTGCTACCAATCCCAGACCAAGCCTTTCGACGATCCCCGTGTGCGCAAGGCGCTGGCCCTGTGCCTCGACCGGGCGCAGATCGCCGATGTCGGCTTCCAGGGGACCAAGGTGCCGCTTTACAGCATGATCCCGCCGGGCTTCCTGGGCCACAAAGTCTTCTACCCCGAGGAGCCTGACCTGGAGCAGGCCAAAGCCTTGCTGGCCGAAGCCGGGTTCAACGAAAGCAACCCGCTGGTGATGGACCTGTGGTGGAGCCCGGATCACTACGGCGACACCGAGGCCGACGTGGTGGCCCTCATCAAGGACCAGTACGAGGCCACCGGGGTGATCCAGATCAACCTGCAGAGCGCCGAGTGGGCTACCTACAAGCAGTACCGCAACGCTGGCTCCATGCCCGTCTTCCTGCTGGGTTGGTACCCAGACTACCTGGACCCCGACAACTACACCTGGCCCTTCGCCCATTCCACGGCCACCAAGGGTATCGGCACCTACTACAGCAATCCTGAGATGGATGCCCTGCTGGAGGCTGCGCAAGTGGAGACCGATCAGGCCAAGCGGGCGCAACTCTACGAGCAGATCCAGGAAATGTGGTTCGAGGAGAACCCCACCACCCCGTTTGCGCAGGGTGCGTTGTACATCGCCTACGCAAAGGGTGTCACGGGCATCACCCTGGACCCGCTGATGCAGCTCCACTACTTCCTGATCGGCAAGGAATAAGTGGTAGTAAAACGGGCTTAAGCCCGTTCTACAAGATAGCAATGAGGGGTCTTGGTGGGCGCTGGCTGGCCTGCCAAAACCCCTCTCTTTCGCAAAATGCAGGAGTAATCTTAATGGGATCGTCACTGCGTGCGCACATCCTCACCCGCCTGCTCATGACCGTGCCCATGGTGCTGATTCTGGTCACCCTGGTGTTTGTCATCCTGCGCGTCATGCCCGGTGACCCGGCGCTGGCCATGTTGCGGGAGACGGCGTCCGAGGAGCAACTCCGAAACCTGCGGCACGCATTGGGGTTGGATAAGCCAGTGCTTTTCAACTTTCGGGGTAGCACAGCCATTGCCAAAGAGACGGCAAATCTTTACGAAAAGCCCAAGACAGACTCGCGGATCCTGCGACCGATTGAGAAAGAAGAAAAACTCAGGATCACCGGCTGGACTTCCGAAGAGGGCTGGCTCTGGCTGGCAGCCACCGAACAGGTGCAAGGCTGGGTACGGGTAAAAGATCTGCGCATCGGCCTTCGAGAACGGCTCTTCTCTACAGCGCGAGCCGCATCCGAAACCGATATTTACGCCGATACCGCAGGCAGCAAGGTGGTCGAACACCTGAGCGCAGGAGAGACTATCAAGAGGGTAAGAGTAGAGGGAGACTGGGCCGAAGTCATCACCACCAGGCAAACAGAGGGGTGGGCCCCATCTGAGCGGTTCGAGATACGGATTAACCCCTTCGACAGCCAGTACTTCATCTACCTCTGGAATCTGCTGCACGGCGATCTCGGCACGTCCATGACCCAAAGACGCCCGGTGTTATCGGAGATCGCCGACCGATTCCCGGCCACGGTGGAATTGGCCGTGGGAGGGATGATCGTCACTATGCTCATCGGCGTCTCGACCGGGGCCTTTGCTGCTCAAAAACGCCGGAGTCCCCTGGACTACGGCCTGCGCATCTTCAGCATCATCATCTATTCCGTGCCCATTTTCTGGCTAGGCCTGGTCCTGCAGATGATCCTGGGAGTCCGCCTCGGGTGGCTGCCCGTCGCCGGGCGCATTGGCCCAGAAATAGCTCCCCGGCAGATCACGGGCCTTTACGTGCTGGACAGCCTGTTGACGGGGAATGCCACCAGCCTGGTCAGCTCTATCAAGTACCTGATCATGCCCAGCCTCACACTGGGGCTTTATCTATCCGGTATTTTCACCCGGCTTACCCGCTCGAACATGCTGGACGTCCTGCGGCAGGATTACATCGTGGCTGCCCGGGCGCGGGGCATCCCGGAGCGGGTAGTGGTCTACAAGCACGCTTTGAAGAATGCTTTCATCCCTATTCTCACCATGATGGGCTTGCAGTTTGCCCTGCTGCTGGCCGGCGCCGTCCTCACCGAAACGACTTTCTCATGGCCGGGCCTGGGCAACATGCTGGTGCGCCGCATATACGACCGCGATTTCTCCACTATTCAGGGCACGATCGTGGTGTTCGCTTTTTTGGTTGCCGGCGTCAGCCTGCTCGTGGATATTATCTACGCTTACATTGACCCGCGCATTCGTTATTAGGACGATAAATCATGGCCATTCAATCTGCTGAAACCAGCCTGACTTTTGATGAGAACATCGGCCTCATTGCCCGTTTTTTCAGGGGCGCAAAATGGTACGGCGCCGAGTGGTACATTACTGTGTCCGGTGCTGTTATCCTGATTTTGATTTTCCTGATGACCATTTTGGCCCCCCATCTGGCCCCTTACGATCCCGTCAAGTCTGTCGGTTCACCCTTCACCCCACCGGGCAAAGGGCGTCAGGTTCTGATCGTGCGCTCCGACGAGGAGACCATCCAGCAGCCCGCCGACCTGGCTGGAACCCTGGTGGGCGTGCGGGCCAATACCACCGGCCAGTTCTGCGCCCTGGAACTGAATGCTAAGGTCAAGAAGTTCTATAAAATCGAGGAGTGCTTTGAAGCCCTGGCCGCGGGCCAGGTGGATGCTCTCCTGGTGGAGGAAAATGTGGCCCCTGCACTCATGTCGGCTTACGGTGATCGGTTGAAACAGATCGGGGCACCCTTCGGCCCGACCTTCGTGTTAGGCACCGACAACCTGGGCCGCGATATCCTGAGCCGCATTATCTTCGGTGCGCGGGCAGTACTGCTGGTAGCCATCCTGTCAGCCGGATTCTCGGCATTGGTGGGGGTACCCACGGGGTTGCTTTCCGGCTTCATCGGGGGCACGATTGACCGCGTCCTTTCTCTCATCATGGACAGCATCTACTCCTTTCCGGGCCTCATCCTGGCCATCGCCATGGCCGCAGTGCTGCAACTCCAGATGCAACAGGTGCTGAAAAACGTCACGGGAGCCGTTGGCCTGCGACTGAGCGGTGACCAGACTGCGGTGATCACCGGCACGATGACCACCACCGTGGCCATTGCGGTGGTCTACATGCCAACTTTCTTCAGAATGGTCCGTGGACAGGTCCTGGCCATCAAACAGCAACTCTACATTGAAGCGGCCCGCAGTCTGGGCGCCAGGCCGCTGACCATTCTCTTCCAATACATCTTTCCCAACGTGATTGCCTCTATCGTTGTCATCTTCTCAGTCAACATCGCCGATGCCATATTGACCGAGGCCGGTTTGAGTTTCATCGGCCTGGGCCTGCCCCCGCCGACCCCGGACTGGGGATACGACATCAGTAAAGGCCGGCAATTTCTGGCCGCCGGTCAGTGGTGGATGGTAACCTTCCCCGGCCTGATGATTATCCTGGTGGCGATGGGCTTCAGCATGTTCGGCGAGGGACTGAGCGAGATATTGAATCCGAGGTTGGCCGAAGTATGAACGAGCGGGTTTTAGAGATAAGCAATTTGCGCATAGATTATCCCACCAGAGCCGGCATCGTGCGGGCAGTGGATGACGTTAGCCTGACGGTGTACAGCGGCGAAGTGCTGGGCCTGGTAGGTGAATCGGGCTGTGGCAAATCCACGTTGGGCATGGCTATCCTGCGCTTGTTACGCCCGCCCGGCAAAATCGTCGGCGGCAAGATCATTTTCGACGGCCAGAACCTGTTGGAGTTGAGCGAGGAAGAAATGCGCCGCCTTCGTGGCGCACGCATCTCCACCGTCTTTCAAGACCCTATGACCTGCCTGAACCCCTTGCAGCGCATCAGCGATCATTTCCTTGAGACCATCCGTACTCATGGGTCTCAGGACAAGCATGAAGCCCGCCGGCTGGCAGCGCAGTTGATTGACCGACTGGGCATCAGAGCTGAACGGCTGGACGATTACCCACACCAGTTCAGCGGTGGTATGCGCCAGCGGGTGATGATTGGGTTGGCCCTGGCCCTGAACGCCGACCTGATCATCGCCGATGAGCCGACAACCTCGTTGGACGTGATCGTCGAGGCCCAGTTTCTGGACCTGCTCCGAGACCTGCAACAGCAGTTCAAGCTGACCATCATCCTTATCACCCACAACATCGGTGTCGTGGCCGAACTGGCCGACCGGGTAGCGGTGATGTACGCCGGTAAGCTGGTGGAATTGGCTGAGGCTCTCCCCCTCTTTGATACTCCCCTTCATCCTTATACCAGAGGGCTCTTGAGTTCAGTGCCCAACATCAGCCTCACCGAAGACCGCCTGCAGATTATGAGCGGATCACCGCCTGATCTGATCAACCCGCCCCCTGGCTGTCGGTTCCACCCCCGTTGCCCCCGCGCGATGGAGCGCTGTCGCGTCGAGGAGCCGCTCTTTAAGGAAGTAGAGCTTGGCCACTGGACCGCTTGTTGGCTGTATGAGAAATAAACCTGCTGACAGAGGAGAGTAAATGCCGGAATCCGAGAACCTGGTTGAGGTCAGGGGCCTGAAAAAGTGGTTTCCTGTCCAGAAAAGCTTCATCGAACGCCTGGTAACTCGCCAGCGGCAATTCGTGCATGCCGTAGACGGGATAGACATCGACATCCGTCGTGGCGAGGTCTTTGGGCTGGCGGGCGAAAGCGGGAGCGGCAAAACGACGACCGGACGACTGATCCTGCGTCTGGAAGAGCCGACCGACGGAAACATCGTGTTCGACGGAGTGAACCTGGCCTCGCTGAGCAAAGAAGAAATGCGCCGGATGCGAAAGCGTATGCAGGTCATCTTCCAGGATCCGCTGGCCTCCATGAACCCCAGAATGAAGACTGGCGACGCCATCGGCCACAGCCTGGTGATTTTCGACGAGGCCCGAGGAGAAGAGAAACGCCGCCGGGTGTTAGAAATGATGGAGCGCGTGGGACTGACCCCGGCCCACGTTCTGTACAACAAATACCCGCATCAACTGAGTGGCGGGCAGCGACAAAGAGCCGTCATCGCCCGGGCGCTGATCCTGCACCCGGACCTCATCGTCGCCGACGAACCCATCGCCATGGCCGACGTCTCGGTACGAGCTTTGCTCCTAGACCTGATGTTACAACTGAAACAGGATTTCAACCTGACCTACCTTTTCATCACCCACGACCTGGCCACTGCCAAATACATCTGCGACCGTATTGCCATCATGTATCTGGGCCGCATCGTGGAGATGGGACGATTAACCGATGTATACCGCCATGCACTGCATCCCTACACCCAGGCGCTGTTGGCCGCGGTGCCCGTCCCCGATCCACGTTTCCGCCGCACGGCGGCCATGCCGCGGGGAGAAATCCCTAACCCGATCAACCCACCTACTGGTTGCCGATTCCACCCGCGCTGTCCCGCTGCCCAGGAAGAATGCACTAAAGTCGAGCCAGAGCTGCGTGAGGTACAGAAAGATCATTTCGTAGCCTGCCATCACGATACTATGTAGGACGAGCTTAAGCTTGTCCTACAGCCGCTACTACAACCACTTTTGGGATAGGCGGTAAACAAGTACTGATGAGGAGATAAGGGCATTGGATATTTCAACCGGTTCACACCTCCCTCTTTCGAGGGCGATGAAACTTTTATGCCTGCTGGTCGCCCTCACCGCCGGACTGAGTCTGCTTTATGGCATCCAATACTATGCCGGCGGACCGCTGCGGTTAGCCGTAACCAGCCCGGTGTATGACCTGGCAGTGAGTGGCGACGGCAACCTGGTCGCCGCCGGCGCACAGGATGGAGCAATTCGCCTGTGGAATATAGCTAACGGGTGGAACATGCTAACCCTCGCTGGCCACACTGGCCCGGTCACCGGTGTGGCCTTTGATTCCTCCGCTTCAACTTTGTTCTCGGTTGGTCAGGACGGTAAGGTCCTGATATGGGATGTCCAGACAGTGCTCAGCGCCGGTTCAACTGGCGGTCAGGCTAAAAAAGTACTGGCTACCGCCGATGGACCGCTGAACAGCCTGGCCGTGGCTGCCAATGGCTCGCTTCTAGCCACGATAGGAAAGGACGGTATCGTCCGCGTGTGGGACCCAGAATCAGGGCAGGTGCTCCAGGCCATCGGTCCCGGCGAGAGTACCAAATTGGCCGTGGCTCTTAGTCACGACGGCACCCTGGTGGCTGCTGGTGACGGTGAGCAAATCCAGATTTGGGAAGCCCGTACTGGAATCTCCTTGCACAGACTGGAGGGATACGTAGAGGGCGAAGAAACGGAAGGCCAGCCAGGTCAGGGTGAAAAAGTGACCGCCCTGGCCTTCAGCCCTGATGGCAATTACCTGGCCTCGGGAAGTGACGGGGGTACCGTCCTCATCTGGGACATTGAGAAGAGTAAGGTTGCCTGGGCGACGAAGGGGCATCTGGCCTCAGTCACCAAAGTAGTTTTCGATGCTTCCAGTGAATATCTTCTCTCCAGCGGTGCGGATAACTACGTCCGCCGCTGGAGGGTGTCCGGTGGCAAGTTTGCTGGCCTCTTCGGAGGTCACCTCGGTACAGTGACCAGCGTGGCTTTTGGCGCTGATGCAGACACGATTATCTCCGGCGGATCCGATGGAAGTGTCCGACTGTGGGACGGCGTCAATCAACTGGAGCGTCATCTGGTATGGACCAGGCTGGGTCTCATGCCGGTGTGGGGGACGGTGCTGGCCGCCTGGATGCTGGGCAGTGGCCTGTTGGGTTTGGTGCTGGCCTGGGGGCTGTGGCGTGTGCATACCTGGGGGCATCTGGGATCTTTGGCATTGTACACCATCGGTCCATTGTTCAGCATTGTGCTCCCCCTTCTGGAAACTACTGCCTACCCCATCTCCTGGAGCGTTCGACTCAACATCGCCTGGCCGTTGATACTCCTGCTCGTCTGGTATATCTTCCTGGTAGCCTATATCCGACATGATGCTATTGCCATTCCCTACCAGGCTCCCGAGGCGACCTCTCTGGCTGAACAGTTGATGGCGGCCCGGCGATCTGGGAATATACGTTTTGGGCTGTTCGTCATGGCCACGTGGCTGTTCATTTTCATATTGCTCTTTTCCGTGCTGCGTCGCTTTGGCTTGGACATTGCCTTTATGCGCAAGTGGTTGCCCTTTATCATGGGCGGCGCAGGGCTGACGATGTTCATCTCGGCGGCGGCCATTGCCCTGGCCACCATCCTGGCCCTAATAGGCGCATTGGCCCGGTTATCTAACAACCCGGCAGCTAATGGCATCTCCGGCTTTTACATCTCCCTCATCCGAGGCACGCCCCTGCTGGTTCAGATTTTCATCTGGTACCTGGCACTGCCGCAGCTCGGCATCACTTTGGAACCTAAACTGGCCGGCATCCTGGCTTTAGGGGTCAATTACGGGGCCTACATGACCGAGATCTTCCGGGCCGGCATTCAAGCCATTGGCATCGGGCAGTATGAGGCGGCCCACGCCCTGGGCATGTCATCCAGCCAAACTTTCCGTCGCATTGTTATGCCCCAGGCCCTGCGTATTGTTATCCCGCCCATCGGCAATGAATTCATCGCCATGATGAAGGACTCGGCCCTGGTGTCTATGATCACCGTACAGGAATTGACTTTTCGGGCCCAAAAGCTTGGCCGGCAGAACTTTCGGAACCTGGAGACTTTCCTCATTGCGGCTGCTTTTTACTGGATTTTGACCATTGTTTTCCAGTTCTTCCAGGGCAAGCTGGAAACCTACATGGCCCGTGGGGAGAGGAGGTAAGGGGGGAGGATGGGAGGGTGGAAGACGGAAGGCTGGAAGGTTGGAGGGATGGAATGACTGAACCGATAATCAAGGTGCACGGCTTGCATAAATATTTCGGCCCCCTGCACGTCATCAAGGGTGTGGACCTGGAGGTGATGCCTCGTGAAGTAGTGGTCATCATTGGTCCCTCAGGTGCAGGCAAGAGCACTTTTCTGCGCTGCCTCAACTTTCTGGAGGAGCCCTCAGATGGCACCGTGGAGATTGATGGGGTGGAGATCAGGGCCAGGGAGCCGGGCCGCGAGCACCGGCGGCGCATTCAGGAGATTCGCCAGAAGGCCGGTATGGTCTTTCAGCAATTCAACCTTTTTCCGCACATGACCGCCCTGGGCAATATCATCGAGGCCCCCATTACCGTCAAAAAAATGCCCGAGGAAAAAGCCATTGCTAAGGCTGAAGAACTGCTGGCCTGGGTCGGCCTCTCGGAAAAAAGAGATGAGTACCCGTCCCGCCTGTCAGGTGGACAACAGCAACGGGTAGCCATTGCCCGTGCTCTAGCCATGGAACCCAAGATCATGCTCTTCGACGAACCTACTTCCGCTCTCGACCCCGAGTTGATCGGCGAGGTCGTGGAGGTGATGGAACGGTTGGCTAACGAGGGCATGACCATGGTCGTCGTTACCCATGAGATGCACTTCGCCCGTGACGTGGCCGATAGAATAATTTTCATGGACGAAGGGGTTTGGGTCGAAATGGGCCCACCTGACGAGCTTCTTACCAACCCTAAAGAGGAACGTACCAAGCGATTCCTGGCTCACATTCTGTAGCTGACGAGAGTAACTCGACAATGTCACATTTCAGCAGGGAGCCACATTGAGCCACTTTACCTGTCATTGCGAGCCGCCCGCTACGCTTCGCTCGCAGCAGGCTCCGGCGGCGAAGCAACCTCATTATCCTGTTGGGAGATCGCTTCGGGCGCTTCGCGCCCTCGCAATGACAAATGTGACATTGTCGAAATAACGAGTAAGGAGGCACACACACAATGTCCGCAATCCGTGAATTTGTAGAACAACATCCCCGCCTGGTAGCCTGGTTCGTCCTGGCCCTAGGCATGGTCATCATGCTGCTGTGGGCCGCTAAAGACGTGGGCCTGCTACCTGGGCAGATGGCAGCATTGGTGGTGGCCACCATCCTGCTGGCTGGCCTTTGCGTTTGGATCATCGGCTGGGAATAAACCAGTTGCCGGTTGCTAGCAACCAGCAACTGACCACTGGCCATGAAAGAGGACACCATGCCCATACCCTCCAATTTTCAGTTCACCCAGGGGAATCTGCAAGACTACGTGGACTGTCCCCGCCGTTTCCAGTTGCGATACCTTCTCCAGTGCACCTGGCCTGCGCCCCAGGCCGAGCCCCTGGCGGAAGCCGAAAAGCGCATGGAAATGGGACAGGCATTCCATCGTCTGGTCTATCAGCACACATTGGGCATCCCCGCCGATGTGCTGACCCGCGCGGTGACCGATCCAGACCTGGCCCGTTGGTGGCACAACTACCTCACGGCCCCGCCCCCCGCCCTGCCCTCCCGGTTGCGCCGCGCGGAGATAGTACTTTCCGCCCCACTGAGCGGCTATCGTCTGGTAGCCAAGTACGATCTGGTGGCCGTGACCCCTGGCGAACGCCTGGTTATTGTAGATTGGAAGACCGGGCCACGCCGTCCAGCGCGCTCAACACTGGAAAGCCGCCTGCAAACGCGCCTCTACCGCTATCTTTTGGTCGAAGCCGGTACCCCCTTGAACGAAAAGCAACCCGTCAGGCCAGAACAGGTGCAGATGATATACTGGTTCGCCGACTATCCTACCCAACCCGAATATTTCCCCTATGATACCGGGCAGTTCCTGGCCGATAGCGACTATCTCCATAGACTTGTTGCGGAGATTGGACAGCATAACGAGGCGATCTGGCCCCTTACCCCAGATGAGCGCCTCTGTCTCTTCTGCCATTATCGTTCACTCTGCGCAAGAAAAATCACCACCGGTCCATTGAACGATCTCGCTGACGAGCAGGCCACCGCCCTTACGGATTTCGACGTTGACCTGGAACAGGTGGCCGAGATCGCTCTGTAGGAGAAGCTTAAGCTTGTCCCACATTCGGCTTGACGTTTTGGCTCAAATCAGATATACTTATTCGTGTCCGGGGCGTAGCTCAGGTTGGTTAGAGCGCGCGGTTTGGGACCGCGAGGTCGGCGGTTCGAGTCCGCCCGCCCCGACACGCGGGAGTAGCGCAACGGTAGCGCATCGGCCTTCCAAGCCGTGGGTTGCGGGTTCAAATCCCGTCTCCCGCTCCAGAGGGCCCTTAGCTCAGCGGCAGAGCGACCGGCTCATAACCGGTTGGTCGCTGGTTCGAACCCAGCAGGGCCCATCAAAGTAGCACAGGCTTAAGCCTGCGCTTACGAACTTGCCAAATCCACAGCTATCTGTTATAATATCCCGTCGTCGGGGCGTAGCGCAGTCCGGCTAGCGCACTTGAATGGGGTTCAAGGGGTCGCCGGTTCAAATCCGGCCGCCCCGACCAATTCGAGGCGACTGGCGTTGTGCCTTTCGCCAGCCAGGATGGCCGATGGTTTTCTCTCGCTGTCGGCCATTCTTCATAACCAGCAAACCTGACAAAAACGTAACCCAGAATGCCCCGGAGTGGAGCGTTCATGGACGAGGCTGTCTACAGTTGTCTCAATCTAAGTCCAACGGACATCGCCTTCTTGCAGCGTATAGAAAAGCAGATGCCCATCGTGTCGGACATCAGCCGGGCTGACGTGCTGGTCTACTGCCTGAAATCCGCCCAGGAAGCCGTAGTGGTGGCTCAAGCGCGACCCCACTCCATCTTGCCCGTATATGCCAGCGATTTGTGCGGGCGGGTGGTATCGCCGAAAGATGAGCCGCATGTTTTTCAGGCTTTATGCCATGGCCGGGCTGGCAGAGGCCATCTGGTGCTCATCGCCAACGGCGCTCCGGTTGTTCAGCAGGTCTACCCCATACGCAATCAGGCCGGAGCAATGATTGGCGCGGTGAGCATTGAACGCAATCACATCGAGCATGTGCGCCATCTGCGCCGCAGCAAGGTATTCCAGCGGGCAGTGACCCAATTGCAGCACATGCTCCTCCAGGGGCAAATCACCGGCGCGGAGAACCTCTCACCCTTCGGCGAACACGATGGCATCCTGGTGGTGGACATCGGCTGGCGTGTGCGCTATGCCAGCGGTATAGCCACCAACCTGTACCGTAAGCTGGGCTACCTGGATAGCCTGATAGACAGACGTATCTCCAGTCTGGAACGAGAAGATGAAACCATGGTTACCCAGGCCATGCAGGAAATGAGCTGCAAAGAACGCGAGGCCGCCAGCGGTGACCGAATACTGATCCGCAAGGCTATCCCTCTGCTGGCCCAGCGCGAATGGCGCAACCGACTACGCCGGCTGGCGGGGCTGCCTCCACTGGAACCAGTTCTGGTGGGAGCCATGCTTACCATCCACGATGAGACGGAGGAGCGCCGCAAAGAACAAGAGCTCAAGGTCAAGACTACGATGATTCAGGAGGTTCACCACCGGGTAAAAAACAACCTCCAGGTCATTGCTGCTCTGCTCCGCATGCAGGCCCGGCGCATTACTTCCAAAGAAAGCCGCCGTATACTGGAAGATAGCGTGAACCGCGTGCTCAGCATCGCAGTGGTCCATGATTTTCTCTCTCAACACAGCTCTCAGGCCATCAACATCCGCGAGATCAGCCGGCGGATCATTCAGCAGACGGAGGAAAGTACCCTCGACCCGACGAAAGGGATCACCCTGGCCCTGGAAGGGCCCGGTATCTACCTGCCGGCCCAACAGGCAACAGCCTGCGCCCTGGTGATTAACGAACTCCTGCAAAACGCGGTGGAACATGGATATGTACGCCTGCCAGGAGGGACCATCACTATTCGCCTGGAGGATCATGGCGATCAGGTGGAGATCGCAGTCACGGACGACGGGCAAGGACTTCCCCCCGATTTTTCCCTGGACCAGGTGGAAAGTCTGGGCCTCCAGATTGTGCGCACGCTGGTTCAAGACGATCTACGAGGTGAATTTGAATTGCTCAATGGCCACGGCGTACGGGCCATTGTCCGCTTCCCTAAACAAACACTCGGAGGTAAGTAAATTGGAACGCACAAGAGTCATCATTGCCGACGATGAATCCCTGATCCGCAAAGATTTGCGGGAAATGCTGACTAATCTGGATTACCTGGTCGTAGGAGAGGTAGGTGATGGCCGTAGCGCCGTTAACCTGGCCCGCGAACTGCGTCCAGACGTGGTCATCATGGACATCAAGATGCCGGACATGGACGGCATCGAAGCCGCGGCCATACTGACGGAAGAACGGATCGCGCCCGTGGTGCTGCTCACTGCCTATAGCCAGCGCGAGCTGGTCGAACGGGCCAAGGAAGCAGGGGTAACGGGCTATATCGTTAAGCCTTTCCATGAAGGAGACCTGGCTCCGGCCATCGAAGTAGCCCTGGCCCGCTTCAACGAATTCCGCGCTTTGGAGAAAGAGGTGGGCGATCTTAAACAGGCGCTGGAAACGCGCAAATTCGTGGACCGGGCCAAAGGTATTCTAATGGACACGCAGGGTCTGACCGAGGCCGAGGCCTTTTGCAAAATTCAGAAGATGAGTATGAACACCCGTAAGCCGATGAAAGAAGTAGCGGAGGCCATTATCCTGGCCCATCAGGCGAAGGAAGGATAACCTGCGATACGGACACAACGGAACTTATCAGACAGCTCACGCACAGCGGTATTCCAGGTGAGCGGGCATCTCGCCTAGCCAAAGGGCCCTCAGTACAAAGACGTGGTCAGGGCACATGCGTTGTGCCCTTTTTGTTTTTAGTAGCTGGAGTCTGGCGAATTTTGGAGACACCCACATCTTGGACTCAGCAACCTGGGGAGCACAAGAGGTAGGGTTCGTAGTAGCGACTTTACTCGCTTTCAGCACGCCCTGAACGACTAAAGTCGTTACTACAAGCAAAATCGGGTTCGTAGTAGCGACTTTACTCGCTTTCAGCACGCCCTGAACGACTAAAGTCGTTACTACGAGCAAAATCGCCAGTGTCCAGTTTAGTAGGATAGGCTTTAAGCCTGTCCCACCCGGTTTTGGTAGAAACTAAAGGGGAAAATGATTATGGAGACAAAGGAGCTTTTGCATCGGGTTGAGGATGATCGGGTAAAGTTTATCAGCCTGCAATTCACCGACATTCTGGGCAACATCAAGAGTGTAACTATCCCCGCCAGACAATTGGCCGAGGCACTGGACCGGGGCGTATGGTTCGACGGGTCCTCCGTGGAAGGCTTCGCCCGTATCTGCGAGAGCGACATGGTCCTGCGTCCGGACGTTGGCACCTATTGCGTGCTGCCCTGGGAACCGCCGGAACGCCGTCACGCGCGCCTCATCTGCGACGTTTGCCGTCCGGACGGCCAGCCCTTCCCCGGCGATCCGAGATACATTCTCAAACGGGCGCTGGCTCAGGCACGGGACATGGGCTACATCTACAACACCGGCGCCGAGCTGGAGTTCTTCTTGTTCAAGAAGGACGGCCGACCCTTCCACCCTGTGCCCCACGATGTGGGCAGCTATTTCGACTTCTCCCCCCGTGACCTGGCCTCTTCGGTGCGCGGCGACATCATCACCACCCTGGAAGCGATGAGCATGCAGGTGGAGACAGCCCACCACGAAGTAGCTACCGGCCAGCACGAGATTGATATTCGCTTCGCCGAAGCGCTGACCAGCGCCGACCACGTGATCACCATGCGTTACACCATCAAAGCCATCGCTGCCGCTTATGACCTGTACGCCACTTTCATGCCCAAACCCATTTTCGGTATCAACGGTTCGGGGATGCATACCCACCAGAGCCTGTTCACCCTGGCGGGAGAGAACGCGTTTTTCGACGGTAATGACCGCTACCACCTCTCGCCGCTGGCTTACCACTTCATCGCCGGACAAATGGCCCACGCCCGCGCTCTGGCCGCCGTGGTTGCACCCACGGTGAACTCCTATAAACGCCTGACCCCCGGCTACGAGGCGCCGGTGTACATCTGTTGGGCTCGCGTGAACCGCTCGGCCCTGATCCGCATCCCCAGTTACCTGCCCGGCCACAACAATTCCGCCCGCGCCGAACTGCGCTGTCCCGACCCCAGCGCCAACCCCTACCTGGCCTTCGCCGCCATGCTCATGGCCGGGTTAGACGGCATCCGTCGCCAGCTAGAGCCGCCGCCGCCAGTGGAAGAAGACGTGTATCACTTCGACGACTCACGCCTGCGCGAACTGGGGATCGCTACCCTGCCGGGCACGTTGGAAGAGGCTCTCAACGAATTAGAACGTGATGAGGTGATACAACAGGCCCTGGGTCAGCACACGTACCAGGCCTTCGTCCGGGCCAAGCGGGCCGAATGGGACGAATATCGTATCCAGGTCACTGATTGGGAACTGAATCGCTACCTGGAAACTCTGTGAATGGCAAAAAATAGGGGCGACCGACCGGTCGCCCCTTATTCTTCCAGGGGTTCGGCATGAATAATCACCCGTTCCAGCCCCGGCACCTCGCTTCTCAACAAAGTTTCCACCCGCACAGTCAGCCGATGAGCTTCTTCCAGGAGAATATCACCCGGCAGATAGCAGTGCATGGATACCAGCCATCCTCCATTGCTCCGCCGCACCTGCACCTGATGACAAGCCTGGGTGGGGAAAGCTTCATCCACTACCCGCTGTACTGCTGCGATCACCTCTTCTTCCGCCATACCGGGGACGGACGCTTGAATCAACTGCCCGTGCGGTTCGATATGAATGGTCAATTCGGCCAGGTTGGGAATCACCGCCTGAGCTCGTTCCTCCAGCAGTGAAGCCGATTTGTGTGCCTGACGCAATGGGAGAGTTCCCTCCGCTTCCAGATGAGCCTCAACATAGTAACGTCCACCCAGTTCATAAGCCCACAAATCGTGAATCTCCATTCCCAACCCGGTAGCCAGCCGGCGAAGCTGGAGAGCCACATCTTCCCAACCCTGTACTGCAGGACGGGAGCCGGCCGGTTCCACATGGATAGTCACGTCCTGAACATCAGGACGACGCTCACGGATGCGGTATTGTACCTCGTGAGCGACGGCATGGGCCTGTTCGGTGCTCATGTTTGGATCGACCCGGATGTGCAGGTCGGCGTACACGGCACCCTCATGACCCCGGCTGCGCACTCTATGGCAGGAAACGACCCCGGGCACCGATAAGGCAATCTGCTCTACCTTCCCTGGAATCATCGCCGCTTCGTCCATCAGCGTGGGTGAGCTCTCGCGGATAATATCTATCCCGATTTTGGCGATGACCAGGGCGATGACCAGGGCCAGGATCGGATCGGCAATGGGGTAGCCCACGCGCACGGCGATCAGTCCACCGACCACGGACAGGGACACGAAGATGTCGGCGCGGGTATGCAGGGCATCAGCCACCAGAATGTCACTTTGCAGACGACGGCCCGCTCGCAACTCGTACCACACCACGGTCATGTGCACAACAATGCTGACCAGCAGTGCACCGAAACTCCAGAGGTTGACCTCTAACTGAATGAGCGCGGGGTTGCGCAACCGCTCCACCGCGCTCTTGATCAACTCCCAGGTGGTCAGAAAGAGAAGCCCGGCGATGATCAGCGAGGCCAGGGTTTCCGCCTTACGGTGCCCGTATGGATGATCTTCATCGGCGGGCCGGGCAGCCACGTAAATGCCTATCAGACCGATCACGTTGGAGGCTGAATCGAAGACCGAGTCGAAACCGTCGGCGATCAGGCTCAGCGAGCCGGTCCAGTAGCCGACAATCAGTTTGGCGGCGGTGGCCACCAGGTTAAGCCCCATGGTGATCCACAGCACCCGCCGGATGGCACGAAAGTTATCCATAACCTCTCCCTACACGTTCGCACGCCCTTTATGCTGAGGGCGTGCCTGAAAGTTGGTCGTAATTTTACCCCTTTTTGCATTCTGGCGCAAGTAATATAATCCTTCCGCAAGTTTGGAACCTGCAGCTAAGAACTGCGGTCCACGTATTTGCACTCCGGATAATTGCTGCACCCCACGAACGGCCCCCGCTTGCTGCGCCTGATCACCAGGTCGCCACCGCAGAGCGGACACTGGCGGCCCGTCTTCTCCGGCTCCTGGCGCTGAATGTAGCGACATTTCGGGAAGTTGGCACAGCCGATGAAGGGGCCGTAGCGCCCCTGCCGCCGCACCAATTCGCCGCCGCAGAGGGGGCACTTCTCGCCGGTGGGCTGCGGCGGTTCACGCTGAATCTCGACGCGAGGCATCTCCGCCTGGGCCCGCTGCAACTGCGGTTCGAAGGCCGCCCAGAAAGCGTTCAACACGGCCAGCCGCGTCCGCTGACCGTTGGCAATGTCATCCAGCTCGTCCTCCATGCGCGCGGTGAACTCGTAGGCGAACAAATCGGGGAAGAAAGCGACCAGCAGGTCCAGTACCGCGCAACCCAACTCGGTGGGCACCAGGTAGCGCTTTTCCCGCTCGACATACCGTCGGTCCTTGATGGTGCTGACGATGCTGGCATAGGTAGACGGTCGCCCGATGCCCCGCTGTTCCAGAGCCTTGATCAGGCTGGCCTCGGTGTAACGAGGCGGCGGCTTGGTCCAGTGCTGCTCCGGGATCAGCTCCAGCAGGTCCAGCGGCTCGCCTGCTTTCAACGGCGGCAGTGCGCCCTCTTCCTCGCCCTTCTCCTCCTCGTCAACAACCTCCTCGTACACTTTCAGGAAACCGTCAAACAGACACACCCGCCCCCGCGCGCGAAAAAGATACGGCAGCCGTTGACCATCTCGTGCCGTGGCGATGAAAGCAGTGGTCACATCGTAGACGGCGGCAGCCATTTGGCTGGCCACGAACCGCCGCCAGATGAGCTCGTACAAGGCAGCCTGCTTCTCGTCCAGGTACGGGCGCACAGCCTTCGGCGTGCGGTTGACGTCTGTGGGGCGAATGGCTTCGTGGGCTTCCTGGGCAGATTTGACCTTGGTCTTGTACTGGGGCGGGCGCAGCGGCAGATAATCCGTACCCCAGATGCGGGCGATGAGTTCGCGAGCCGCTTGCTGGGCCTCCGGGGCGATGTGGGTGGAATCGGTGCGCATGTAGGTAATCAGCCCTACCGGACTGCCCTCGCCGACGTCCACCCCCTCATAGAGTTGCTGGGCCAAACGCATCGTTTGGGCGGGCGAGAAGTGCAGCCGGCTGGAAGCGGCCTGTTGCATGGTGCTGGTGGTGAACGGCGGGTCAGGTTGACGCTCCTGGCGCTTAGTCTCCACCTGGTCCACGGCGTAATCCGCGCCCTGCAATGACTGGATGATGGCCTCGGCATCGGCCCGGTTTTTGAGATCAGGCTTCTCCTCGCCGATACGCCACAGTTCGGCCAGGAACGGCACCGGTTCGGCCACGCGCTGCTGCAGGCGGGCGTGCAATGACCAATATTCCACCGGCACGAAGGCAGCGATCTCCCGTTCCCGCTCGACCACCAGACGCAGGGCTGCCGTCTGCACCCGCCCCGCGGATAGTCCCTTGCCGCTAACCCTTTTCCACAACAAGGGACTGACTTTGTAGCCCACCAGCCGGTCGAGGACGCGGCGGGCCTGCTGCGCCTCCACCAGAGCCATGTTCAGCGCACCTGCCTGCTGGAAGGCCTCACGCACCGCCGCCGGGGTGATCTGGTGAAAAGTGACGCGGTGCACGGGGACACCCGCCGCCGGACGCGCCACCTGCAACACATGCCAGGCGATAGCCTCACCCTCGCGGTCGGGGTCAGTGGCCAGATAGATGGCCCCTGCCTCCTGGACGGCCTCCTTCAGACGCTTGATCGCCTCGCGTTTCTTGGGCGCGGTGACGTAATGGGGGGTGAAGCCGTTCTCGATGTCTACACCCAGCTCCTTTTGCGGCAGATCACGCACGTGGCCCATGGAGGCCAGCACGTGATAATTGCTGCCCAGCAGCGGTTGAATGGTGCGCGCTTTAGTCGGCGATTCGACAATGACCAGGGACTTGTCTTTACTCATCTTCCTCTTGCTGTTGGACCGCCTCCTCCATCACCTGGTTGACCTCGCGCTGCAGCTTTTGAGCCATGGCCATCAATTCCAACAACTCGGTTTCGGCCTCCTCATCGCCCTCTGGACGCAGATCCCAGGCCTCTTGCAGAGCTTCCATCATCCGATCGGTGCTGCGTTTAATAGCCCCGGCCAGATCAATGGCGGTGATCTCCCGCGCCAGAAGTCGGACGCGCGGCCCACTGAAGTAACCCAGCTCCTCCATCATCTGCCGCTCCTCCGGGGCACCATCCCCGAAGTCAATCCCCTCGTAGAACTCAAAACGTCCGTCGGCCTGCAACGTCTGGGCAAACTCGTCCAGCGACACGCCGGGAGCGACTCCCGCATCCATTGCCTGAAGCCATAGCTTCTTCACCGGGACGAGGAACTCCTCATCGTCAGCCAGCACCTTTTCTGCCCAATCTGTGTATGACATGTCTTGCCCGTCCTTTCTTTGAAATCGGCCCACCTGGTGCCCGGTCCGGGAGAATACGTGTGCCGGTAGGGCGGCTTTTCATAACCGCCGCTTTGCTATCACGAATCGTATGAATTAGGCGAATAGCACAAACGTTTTTGGTGGCATTCGTGTAATTTGTTTATTCGCGCCATTCGTGATGCAAAAATGTCCGGTAAGTGAGAGCCGCCGCAATGGGCGGCAGGTTTGGCAACCTGCCCTACGGGTTAGTATACCACAAACATGTTTTTAGGGAAAGAGGCCATGTTCATTTCAGCCAGATGGTTACCAGGGCAAGTCCTAACACGACCAGTGCGGCCAGCAAATCCTGAAGGCCGAGATACAGTTTTCGCATGTGGGTGCGATGGGCCGCACCGCGAAAGCCGCGAGCGTCCATGGCCATGGCCAGTTCGTCAGCGCGGCGGAAGGCGGAGACAAAGACGGGCACGAAAATGGGCACCAGATTACGCGCCCTGCGCAATGGACCGCCCGCGCTTAAGTCAACTCCCCGGGCCCGCTGCGCTTTGGCGATTTTATCTATTTCCTCCTGCAGGGTGGGCACGAAACGCAGGGCGATGGTCAGGACCATGGCCAACTCACGCACTGGCAACCGAATTCGCTCCAACGGGAACAGCATGGCCTCCAGCCCGTGAGCCAGTTGAACGGGCGAGGTGGTGAAAGTCAGTAGCGAGGCGCTGATAACCAGCAGGCAGAGGCGATATATCTGTATGCCAGCGGATAATACCCCTTGCCGGGTGACAGCGATGCGGCCCACGGCCACGAGAGGTTCCCCCGGCGTGGTGAACAGGTAAAGAAAAAACATCAGAAAGGCGATCCAGAACACCGTGCGCAGGGTGCGCCCCAGATCACTGAGGGATACGCCCGCGATGAGCACCAACGCCAAGAGGAAAGTCGAAAGCACGATGTGACCTGCCAGACCATGTACGGCGAAAGGAAGGACCATCAAGAGCAGAGTTGCGCCCATTTTGACGCGGGGGTCCAGGCGATGCAGAATCGAATCGCCGGGCACATACATGCCGAAGGGAATCGCGTTCACGAAACTATCTCCTGAAGGCCCCAGGCGCGAGCGATCTCGGCAGCGGCTTCGGCAGGCAGGAAGCAGTCAACGCGTACGTTTTTGCCCGCCTGCCGCAGGGCCTGTAAAAGCGCCACCGGCTCCGGCACATCCAGCCCGATGTCAAGGAGTAACGGCGCGTCGCTCAACACCTGGCGCGCTGGCCCGTCAGCCACCACACGGCCTTCTTTCAACGCTATCACCCGCTCCACCAAGACAGCCAGGTCTTCCAGAGCGTGAGAGACTATGATCAAGGTCATACCCGTTTCTCGCTGCCACCTACCCACGTTTTCCAGCAATGCCCGCCGGCCTTGTGAGTCCTGCCCGGCCGTTGGTTCGTCAAGGATCAACACCCGGGGGTGCATGGCCAAGATACTGGCCAGGGCCACGCGCCTCCTCTCACCGCCGCTCAACGCAAAGGGCATGCGCTGGGCCACGGCCGCTGGATTCAGTCCCACCATCTCTAAAGCCCAGTTAACCCGCGCCTCGATCTCAGTTCTCCTCAGGTTCAGGTTACGCAGTCCAAAGGCTATCTCGCGGAACACGGTCTGCTCGAAAATCTGATCCTCTGGGTACTGAAAGGCCAGGCCCACTTGCAGGCGGAGTCGGCGGGCTGTAGCCTCTTTACCGTGGATAGACTCCCCTTCCAACAGTACGCGGCCGGACGTCGGTTTGAACAAACCGGCCAGGAGTTGCACCAGGGTTGATTTTCCAGAGCCCGTCGGTCCCAGAATCCCAACTCGCTCCCCGGCTGCGATCTCCAGGTTCACCTCACGCAAGGCCACGTGCTCGAATGGAGTACCCTGGCTATAAATATGGGTTAGATTCTCCACCTGAATCAACACAGCGCATCCACCATGTCTTGAACAGTAAGCACAGTCTGGGGCAGCGACAGGCCCCAGGTTCGCAATCTCTGAGCGATGTCCACGATAGGTGGCAAGTCCAGGCCCAATGCCCGCAACCGAGTGCCCTGTCCAAAGACGAGTGCCGGAGCGCCGTCCATCACCAGGCGGCCCGCTTCCATGACCAGCACCCGTTGGGCTATGGCCGCCTCGGACATGGAATGGGTGATCAACAGGATCGTGATGCCTTCCGCAGTGTTCAGCCAGCGGATCGTGTTGAGCACTTGGCGACGGCCCACGGGATCCAGCATCGAGGTCGGCTCGTCGAACACGATGCAAGACGGGCGGGTGGCCAGAGCTCCAGCAATGGCCACCAATTGTTTCTGGCCCCCGGAAAGCATTTGCGGGGGATGTTGGCGATAAGCGGATAGGCCCACAGCGACCAGGGCGCTATCCACCCGCCGCCTGATTTCCTCGGGGGGGATGCCCATGTTCTCCGGCCCAAAAGCTACGTCTTCCTCGACGGTAGTGGCCACGATTTGGTTATCAGGATTCTGGAAGACCATCCCCACTTTTTGCCTTATAGTACCCACATTGCCCGGGTCTGATGTCTGCAGGCCGTCAATGCACACCCTACCGGCAGTGGGTAGAAGCAGGGCATTGAGATGCTTGGCCAGGGTGGATTTTCCTGAACCATTGGGTCCGATCAAAGCTACAAACTCTCCTCGCTCAATAGTCAGGTTCACACCGCGCAAAGCCACGATCTGATCCCCGCCCTCCAGCGGGTAAGCGTATTCGAGGTCCTCAATTTCAATAAATGGGCGCACTGATTTTAGCCCCGCGTACCGGCGATCTGCGCTCCCCAGGCAGCACGCAGAGCGGCCACTACGGGGATAGTCACCACAATGGACAGGATGATCTCGAAGGGTACGTTGGTCAGCACCACCGGGATCATCACCGTCGCGTTTGCCGTGCCCAGAAGGAGCAATAAGCCCAGCACGCCGAGGCTGTTGGTCAGCGTGCCGACCAGCGCAGCCACGCCGGCGGCTACTGATGGTCGCCTGCGCAGGGGGCGGAAAGCGTAGTAGGCCAGGACCCCGATCAGGATGCGCGGCAGGAAAGCGTCCAGCAGGGCAAAGAGGAGATTGCCGCCCATGAAGTTCAGGAAGATGGCGCTATAGTAGTACCAGGAAGTGATGGCCAGGATCAAACCCACCACCGCCCCTACTACCGGCCCGGAGACTATGGCAGCGATAATCGCCGGAATGTGCAGGGTAGTAGCCGCAGCAGATATATTGGGCACGGGAATCATCCCTAGGGGTGTAACTGCCAGGACAATGGACAGGGCCCCGAAAATGCCGGCCACTGCCAGGTCCCGGGTGCTGAGTTGTAGCCAACCGGTGAAAGAACGTTCTGTCTTTTCCATAGTTTGAGCCTCCTCATTCCTACAGTTCCGGGTTCCAGGTTACAAGTTTCATGTTGGGTGGGGCGGGGTGGTGAACTGCACTGGAGATTTTGAACCTGAAACCGGTGAGTAATAGATCCGCCCCGTGGCGATTAAACGCTTTGGGAACAAAAAGCCCCCGGTGCAATCCGGGGGCAATCAGTGGGACAAGTTGCCAACTTGTCCTACATCCATGGGCTATTGCCGCCGTCTCGGTCGCACCGCGATCCAAGCGACTGAATTTGTGTAATGCCTTGGTCATGCTCACTGCTGGTTCTCAGTCAGTGGCACTTATGTCAATCCGTTTATCGGGCCAATTCAATCCCCAGTTCCTGGCAACGCTGTCGGACATCTGGCTCGGGGGCCAGGGTGATGAACACACCACGTACCGTTTTATCAGGGTTCAAAAGCCGCACCAGTTCGACCTTGTCCGCAAAGTAGTCCACGTCATCTACTTCAGCGGCGCTTTTAACCTCGAACACCAGGTACTCATCATCGGTTGCTACCAGGTCTACCTCTTTCTGACGACCGCGGGGAAAAACCCAGCCCTCAGCATCCACTATCTTCTGACGCAGACGAATACTTTCAGGTCGAATATCCGGGCGTTTGAGAGCCAGGCGCAAAGCAGCAGCAACCACATCCTCCAGGTTGCGCCCAGAGCGCACCTGAAGACGCCCTACTACTAATTCCACCCAGTCCTGCAAATCCTCAAAGTGTTTGCTCATCTGCTCGAAGCGTTGATCTACTTCCTCAAAGCGCTGGTCTATCTGTTCAAAGCGTTGGTCTATCTGTTCAAAGCGTTGGTCTATCTGTTCAAAGCGCTGAGCAGTCTCTTGCCGGAATTCACGCAATTCGGCCATTATGGCCGCCACTTCCTCGCGGCGGGCAAAAACGGTCATGAAAGCCGCGTATGCACGCCGTTGCAGCTCAGGATGGCGGTCCAGCAAGTCGGGAAGGCGGGTTTCCAAAATATCGAGAAGTTCTTCGTCGGTTAGAACAGGAGTCTGTTGAACCATCATAATCATATTGTATCACACTTTTCCTTTTGTGTCTAGCCCACGACGGCACTAAGGTGACCGTCACCTGGGAGGTGACGGTCACCTTAACTCACCGAGCCCCCTTTCGCCTCGGCCGGGAGACCCTCGGCGATCAGGGGCTGCCCTCTATAGGACCACCTTAAGCTTGTCCTGCACTAAGAGCGTCCAGAGCCAGGAGGATCCCCAATGCCGAGGCCATGGAAGCAATCTCACCCCGGCGTACCATGAGTCCGATGTCTGCCAGGTCTACCAGGTGGAGGATAAGCGCCTCGGTCTCGTCCCACTCGGGTTCCGTCTGCGGGTAGACGCCATAAGCCAGAAAGTAGTGGAAAAGATTGGCCGAGCGGTTAGGATTAAGCACGAAGCTGCCTAAATGCCGCCAATGCTCACTTGCGTAGCCGGTCTCCTCACGCAATTCGCGCTGGGCCCCGGCCAGGGGTGATCGGTCCTCGGCATCCAGGTAGCCGGCAGGCAGGTCGCGCTCAGCCTGACCTATGCCGTGCTTATATTGTTCCACCAGTAACACCTGCCGATCGCCTGTGAGAGCGAAGACCATTGCCACGTCCCGTTCCTCGGCGATAAGATAACCCTCGATAGTAGTCCCATTGGGCAGGGCAACGTTCTGGACCCACAGTTGCAGCCATGGTGGGCGGTTCACCAGTAATTCCGAGGACAGCACGGTCCAGGGCTTTCGCGCAATATCGGCTTCGGTCATAGTTTTCACTCCGTTTCAGGCCAATCCCAATTCGGCCAGCTTTTCCGGGCTGGGTATACCATCAGCAGTCCAACCGCGCAGTTGGTAGTATTCGGCCAACATGTTCTCCAGGTCGGGCAAGACCCCCTGGGCTGACCCCGATGGGCGGGGCCAGGTGAGCAGGCGGCGAGGCAAAGTATCATCCTTGCGTCTGATGCCATAGCGAACGTTGATCAGCCGCCGCAGGTTGAACAATTTCTCGCCCAGATGTAACAAACCATCGGCATCCAGGCCCCAGCCCAGAGCCAGACTCACCCAACGGGCCACGGTGGCTGGTTCGACCCCACCTTTGACGATGAATTTACACAGTCCCAAGGGGTTGAAAACACTCATGTAGTTCTGGAAATCGAAGGCCACCCGCCCTTTACCGGTGCTATCCAGGCGATTATATGGGCCGGTATACCCCCAACCGGGCCATTCCAGGCCGTAGCCACGCCAATAGGAAAGGGCTTCCAGGTGACAGGCCCCCCGGTTGGCGGTGGCATAGTTAGCGGCCATATCCACGAAGGCGCGCGGGTCGTGCATAGGCAACTCCAACCCTTTGACGTGGATGGCCATTTCCTCCGCCTCCGGCCCTAACCGCTCAGCAGCAGCCCGCACTCCATCGGCCAGCAGGTCGCCCAGCCCCTCGCGCCGGGCGATTCTTTCCACCAGAGCGATAATAGCCTCTGCGTTGCCCCACGTCAAGTCAAGTCCACCCGTTTGATCAGCGCTGAGCAGACCCTTTTCGTAAGCTTCCATGGCCAGGGCAATGGCTGAGCCAACGGAGATGGTGTCTAGGCCGTAGCGATTACACAGCTCGTTGGCCTTGGCGATCACGGCCACGTCCGGGTTCAGAAGCATAGCCCCGAAAGCGCCCAGGGTCTCGTACTCCGGAGCATGGCCGGACACGCCAGCATACGGCCCTTCCCGGATTTCGATGTTCTTTCCACAGCCGATGGGGCAGGAGAAGCAATGGGTATGCTTCGGGGGATAGAGCTCGAACATATGCTGGCCCGATGTGGTCTGTGCGCCCTCCGGCCAACTGCCCAGCAACCAGTTTTTGATGGGCAAATCGCCGGTGGCTTCGGTGGCCGGTACACCGCCAGCGGTACCCAGCAGCGACAGGCTGACCGATTTATCGCGAATGTCGGCATTGTCGGCTTTGACCTGGGCCCGCAAGCCAGCTTCATCCGCGTACTTGGGCCGGCGTGTGCCACGGACAGCAATGGCTTTCAAGTTCTTGGCAGCCATCGCTGCCCCCATCCCCCCTCGACCGGCGGCGCGCTCCACTCTGCCAAGGAACATCACCCCAGCAACCCGCACCAAGTTCTCTCCAGCCGGACCTATGCAGGCAATCTCGGCATCGGGATCGGTTTTCGTTCGTAACTGCTCTTTCGTCTCAAAACAGTCCTTGCCCCACAGCTCATCAGCCGGGCGCAGTTCCACCGTCCCATCGTGAATCCAAAGATACACGGGATGACTGGCCCTGCCGGTAACCACGATGCCGTCGAAACCGGCGAAACGCAGTTCCGCCCCCCAATACCCGCCGACACCGGACTCATTCCAGATACCGGTCAATGGTGAACGGCCACAGATTGAGCTGCGGCATCCTGTGGGCACCAGAGTACCGGTCAACAATCCGGTCATAAAATACAGTGGACTGGAGGGGTCCAGAGCATCCTGCTGGGGATCCATCTCGTCGTAGAAAAGCCCAGCGGCCAGGCCGCTACCCAGCAGGTAACCGCGTACCATGTCGTCGGTGATTTCCTGAATCACCCATCGTCCGGCGGCCAGGTCTACGCGCAGCAATTTGCCAGTGTACACATAAGCCATGATCACACCTCCCCGGTAGTTTTATCTGAACCTCCCGCAGGTTCCAAGCCTGCAGGGGAATTCCTCACCATCCCCCACACGATAACAATGATCAAGCCAATACCCATTAAAGCATCCCCTGGGCTGAAGACATAGCGAATGGGGAAAAAGCGTGGCAGGACAAAAATGTCGGCCAGGAAAGGCAGACGAGTCTGCTCGGTCAGGGCGATGCCGTAGAAATCCGTCCCCCCGGCGCGCAAAACCTCGGCCTGGTGAGGGTGACCTATCTCCACCAAGTCGTCTGGGGCAACAGGCATGTACCCGCCGTTGCTCAGCATCACTATCAGGTTCAACAGAATGCCCAGGCCCAGCATCTTCATCCCCGGAATGGACCAGTTGAGAGCAGTGACGATCAGCAATAGCACGAAGGACAGAATCTGACCAGGCACGCTGAGGTGACGCCAGGGAGAAGCCAGGAAAGCGTTGCTAAGGACGATGAAACGCAGGGCGACGGCGATCAAGGCCAGCCACAAGTGGCGAAAAGGCTTCTCGGCCAAGTTCAATAGACTGCCCCGGAGGATAAATCCGATCAGCAAAGCAGCGATGACGAAATACCCAAAGAAAAACATCGCAGCACCCTCTGTTATCCGTTCACCGACCAGCCGCACTCGAGTATGGTACCTCAGCCGGTACAGGAGGAGCTGTTATCGGAGACCCTTGCTCCACCGGGCAATGTTCTCCTCGCAGCCAGTGACGTAACAAATATGGGATCCGGTACCTTGGATTAGGGCTGAAGTGCGCCGTATAGTTCTCGATGGTTTCCTGCAGGGACACCGGCCTCTGCCACGCGTGCACCAGATAGCGATGGCGATCAAGAATGCCCAGATAAAGGTCAGTTTCAGTAGAATGAGGAAAATAATGCGGCAGTCCGCGCTCGCGGACAATTTCCACCACAGGTGCATATACCAGGTCGTACCAGCTTCTCACGGCTTCAGTGACGGTCACCAACCTGCCGTGACGGCTCTCCAACCAATAACGGTGGGCGGATATATGTTCCTCCAATGCGCGAGAGCTGCCTGGGGTGGTGAACGCTATTTCTGCCTGCGGGCGCACCCGGTCCAGGTCAGTATGCTCGAGGAAGCTCACCAGCTCTTCTTTGAGCGGCAGTTCTTCCTGGCGCGTATTCAAGGGCAGCGGCACCCGCGTGTGGAATTCCCACACATAAGCCCCGATCGTTGATGCCCCCAGATAACGAGCTACCGACACGCGATGGTTGCCGTCTTTGACGAAGTACACCTCATCCACCTGGTAGAGATGAACCGGAGGCAGGCCTCCTCCACTGGTCATCAGATAGGCTATTCTCTCCCAGCGCTCGCGCAGAGTGTCCTGGCGTGGCCAAAAATGGCGGGTGAAATCGTGGTAGCGGCCTATGCTGCCCACGATGCTATTCAAGGGCACGGACTGCAGGTCACGGTAAGAGTAATGGCTTAGATGCAGGCTCTCCTGTACGACCTGGAAAGGCAACAGGTAAGGTGAGCACCTGGTGAACATGCAATGAAAATCTTCTCGCAAAGCGCGTCGTCGTGCCTTGCGGAAGTCCGAGCCTGTGTGTGGTGGACTTGCGCCTATGCCCGTCAACGTTATTCTCCAAAAGGATGGGGTTCTTTCAGACCAGTTCCCTGGCGCGTCGTTCTCCTCTGGTCGCCGGATTCTAGCACACATACCGGGTTCTGTCAAAAGCATACCCGGCAGACAGACCTCGGAAGTCTGACCAGTTGTCAATCACCGCTTTTGCTGCTATAATGTGCTTACCTGTAACCAGAGGAGCACGTTTGATGGAAGTTATTCTCACCCACGAGAACACAGATTTCGATGGGTTGGCTTCCCTGCTGGCAGCCAGAAAGCTGTATCCAGAGGCTGTGCCGGTATTGCCGCGCCGGCTCAACCGTAACCTGCGCCATTTTCTCACCCTCTACTGGGACGAGTTCCCCTTCGTCGCCATTGATGACCTGCCCCGCGAGCGTATCCAGCGCATCATCCTGGTGGACACGCAAAGTATGACCACGCTCAAAGGCATGGGACCATGGACGCGGGATGTACGTATCATTGATCACCATCCCCTAAGCCGTGAACTGGAACCCGGGTGGAGCTACACGGGCGGTGAAACAGGATCCACAACTACCATCCTGGTGGAGCAGATGAGCCAGTTGCACCTGGAACTTTCTCCCATCGAGGCTACCCTGCTCCTCTTAGGCATCTACGAGGATACGGGATCACTTTCCTATCCGACGACCACAGCCCGCGATGCCCGATGCGTGGCCTGGTTGCTAGAGCAAGGCGCACGCTTGCAGGTAGTTGATACATTCTTGCATTATCCCCTCTCCGAGGAGCAGCGACGGGTTTACGAACAATTGCTGGAAAGCAGCGAGACCCACATTTTTAGTGGTCAGTCGGTCATTGTGTCCACAGCCCGGGCCGGCGGATATGTCGAGGAGATTTCCACGCTGGCCCACAAGCTGCGTGATGTGTTCGATCCCGATGGGTTGTTCGTTATAGTGGAGTTAGATGGGAACTTGCAACTGGTGGCCCGTTCCAGCACCGATACTATCAACGTGGCCGAGATAGCGGCGGAATTTGGCGGCGGCGGGCATAGCCGGGCGGCGGCAGCGCTCATCCGCGATCAAACCCTGACCGAAGCCAAAGAAAAACTGCTGGCATTACTGTCCACTCGCGTGCAACCGCTGATCACCGTGAAACAAATCATGTCCTATGGCGTGCATACCCTCTCACCAGACACCACGATAGCCCGCGCGGCAGAAGAGGCTCAGCGCTGGGGACATGAAGGCTTTCCAGTAGTAGACCATGGACGGATCGTGGGCGTGCTCACCCGGCGGGAGATTGATAAGGCGCTACACCACGGCCTGGGCAACGCTACTATCAGTACGTATATGCACAAGGGGGAAGTGTACGTGACCCCCGGCGACTCGGTGGAGCGTCTGCAGCGGGTGATGATGGAACATGGCTTGGGGCAGGTGCCGGTGGTCGAGGATGGGGAAGTCATCGGCATTGTCACCCGTACCGATCTGATCAAATTGTGGAGCGAGCACCCCCGCCCCTCCCGACGGGAAGAAATTATCGCTTTGATAGAGAATGCCCTGCCGGCTCCCTTGTTGGACCTGATCCGTGAGGCCAGCGAGACAGCCAGCCAGATGGGGTATGCCCTTTATTTCGTCGGCGGGTTCGTGCGCGATCTTTTGCTACATATCCCCAACTTCGACATTGACCTGGTGGTCGAGGGCGATGCCATTAAATTGGCCAAACGACTGCGTCGCCGCGTCGGAGGACGAGTGCGCTCCCATGCCCGCTTCGGCACAGCCAAGCTCATTTTTGATAACGGCGGAGCACGCTATGGCATACCCGCCCTGGATTTCGTCACCGCTCGCACCGAGTTCTACGAGCATCCCACTGCCCTGCCGCAGGTGGAGCGCAGTTCAATCAAGCAGGACCTGCACCGTCGGGACTTCACTATCAATACCCTGGCCATCCGCCTGGATCCGGAGCATTACGGTGAGTTGCTCGATTTCTACGGTGGGGAACAGGACCTGCGCAACGGACTGATTCGTGTGCTACACAGCCTGAGCTTCGTCGAAGATCCCACTCGTACCCTGCGCGCCGTTCGCTTCGAGCAGCGGCTGGGATTCCGCATCGAACCGCGCACCGAAGAGCTGATCGCCAACGCCCTGGGCCTGCTAGATCGGATTAGCGGTGAACGCATCCGTCACGAACTGAATCTGATCCTTCAAGAAGAAGAGCCGGAGAAATGCCTGGCCCGTCTGGCCGGGCTAAAGATCCTGGGCCAGATTCATCCCAGCTTAAACTACGATGAATGGCTGAGGGACAAATTCCGACAACTGCGCCAGGCAACCGGCGAGGCAGGCTGGGCAGGCGTCTGCGCTGAGCCAGCGACTATGAGCTTGATGTACCTCGCCTTGCTGACCTATCGGCTGAGCACTGCAGAGCTGGAGGCCCTGATCGTCCGTCTGAAAGTCCCCAGGGATGATGCTGACCTGCTACGCGAAGTCAGCGCCCTGCGTCTGATCGAGGAACAAATCGCTGTCGGCGACCATCCGCCCAGCGCCATCGTGCGCTGGCTGGAACGCTATACACCACAGGCATTGTTCGTTTTGGGGGTGGCTACCGATTCGCCCGTGGTGCGCCACCAGGTGGAACGCTATTGCCGGGAGTGGCGCTTCGTGCAATCTGAGATTGATGGCCGGTACCTCAAAAAGATGGGCCTGCCGCCCGGCCCGCTGTTTGGGCAAATCCTGCGCCGCCTGCGTGACGCACGCCTGGATGGAGAAGTCACTACCCTGGAGGAAGAGCAAAAACTGGTAGAACAGTTATTGGCAACGGATATATTAGCGGATATAACGGATGGAACGGATAAACGAATCTCCGTTACATCCGTTCCATCAGTTACATCCGTTGACAAGGAGAGGGAAAGTTGATCATCAAGACACTGACTGTAGGGCCAATCCTGACAAATTGCTATATCATAGGCGATGAAGAAAGCAAAGAAGGCGCTATCATTGACCCGGGCGGAGATGGAAAAAAGATATTGGACGAGGTGCAACAACTGGGTCTAACCATCAAGTACGTGATTGACACCCATGGTCACTTCGACCACACCCTGGCCAATGGAGAAGTGATGGCTGCTCTAAAGACAATACAAGATACCCCACCTGCGCTGGCTATCCATCCGGCGGACGCAACCTTGCTGTCTGTGGGGGGCGGAGCAGCCTGGTTCGGCATCCTTGCCGATCCCAGCCCGCCTGCCGATCTGGAGTTAAAAGAAGGGGATATCCTTACTTTGGGGAAGATCAAACTGGAGGTGTGGCACACGCCGGGCCACTCGCTGGGCTCAGTATCCCTGGTCTGTCGGGAAGAAGGTGTGGTATTTGATGGTGATGTGTTGTTCAACACAGGCGTCGGACGGACGGACCTGCCTGGCGGCGATTATCATACGCTGATGAACAGCACCCATCGTCTGCTAACCCTGCCCGACGAGACTAAGGTTTATTCCGGCCATGGTCCAGAGACGACCATCGGGTACGAGAAGCAGGGCAACCCATGGCTGTAGATGCCTCTCACGTGGTTACACCGGCAAAGATGATTACCAGCAACAGCATGGCCTGGATGGCGACATGTACGCGGTCTTGAGCCCGATTGCGCGGTGATAAAACGACGGCGACTGTCAGAGCTGCTACTGCGATCCACCATGAAAGTGACATCTTGAAACCTCCTCGATAAAGGGTATAGGAATTCAAGCAATTGCATTATATAATAAGTGAGCGTAACACCAGGCAAAAGTCGGGTAAATTTGTCGTTAGAATAAAGTAAAAGCGCCCCTCGTGGTTTAAAGAGCACGAGGGGCGTCCATTTACCCACGCTCGATTACTTGACTGCCCCGTACCTTTTGCCGACAATGGCCTGCCCTGCCGGGCTGAGACAGAAATCCACAAATGCCCGTATTTCTCCCTGAGGCTCGTGGGCAGCGACAAGATATAGCGGACGGGTAAGATGATAGCTCCCGTCTTTCACATGAGTTGGCGTAGGAGCAATACCCTCCACCGCCAGTGCTTTCACTCCAGGCGACAAACATCCCATCGAAACGTAGCCGATGGCCAATGGATGCCCGGCCACGTACTCGATCACTGCCTGGCTGGAAGGCATGACCACCGCCGTGGAGGTCACCGCCTGGCCTTCCATCACCCGTTCCTCGAACACAGCCCGTGTCCCCGACCCATCCTCGCGGCTGACTACGGTGATCTCGCCGTAATTGCCGCCCACGTCCTCCCAGCGCCAAAAGCGACCGCTGAAAACGTGTCGCAATTGCAGCAGCGTCAGCCCGTCCAGGGGATTATTGGGGTGGACGATGACGGCAATGCCGTCCAAGGCAATAGGCACCGACCAACCAACCTCTGATTCCGCCGGTAGCCAGGAAGTCAGCCCCAGGTCCGCTCCGCCTTCTGCGGCCAACTCCCGCCCTAACCGCGACCCCCCACCTTCAATGATAATGGTCACGTGGGAAGCCCGAACCCGGTAAGCCGCAGAAAGGTCGGCCAGGAGCGGCTGCATGGAAGTCGAGCCGGCCAGGCGTAAAGTGGCAGGTGCGGGTAGGGTCACAGTCGTTCCACACCCGGTAATAAGCAAGGCGACGAGTAGCCAGCACAAGCTTTTCATCTGACCAGCGCTACCCCCAGGCAAAAGATACCGACCACAGCGCAGTACGCGGCAAAGACATATAGCTTATGCCGTTGTAAGAAGCTCAACAGAAAGCGGATGCACAGGTATCCGCTCAGAACAGCGGCGAAAAAACCCAGGATCAAAGCCGACAGTTGGGCGGCGAGATCACCAGTCTGGCACAACTCCAGCAATTGGGGCAGGCCCGCACCCAGAATGATGGGAATGGAGAGGAGAAAGCTGAAACGAGCCGCCATCTCTCGCCTGAGGCCACGCAGCAACCCACTGGCGATGGTTGCACCGGAGCGGGAGATGCCCGGCATGATAGCCACGGCCTGACCTACGCCAATGAGCAGTGCATCCACCCAGGACATGTCATCCAGATCACGGGTACGGCGCCCCAGCCGTTCGCTGAAGGTCAGAATGGCCGCCGTGACCAGCAGCAGAACCGCTACCGTCACCGGGGCGCTGAACAGCCTTTCCAAAGGGTCTTTCAGGGTCAGGCCGAGCACTACGCCCGGCACCGTACCCAGGATGATCCACCAGGCGACGCGGGCTTCCACATCGTTTAGCGAGCGCGAACGCAGGCTACGCAGCCAGGCCAGGGCCAGTCGCCATAGATCGCGCCAGAATACGGCAACGACAGCCACCAGAGTGCCCCAATGAACGGTGGTATCGAAAGCCAGACCAGGTTCCGGCCAACGCAGCAGCCAGGGCACTAACACCAGATGGCCGGAACTGGAGACCGGGACAAATTCGGTAGCTCCCTGAATAAAGCCGAGGATTAAAGCCCGCACGGGATTCATAGTCACTCCTTGGAATCAATGGTTTCAGGTTCAAGGTTTCAAGTTCAAAGTTTCGGGGCAACATTCGACTCGCGACTTGGAACTTTGAACCCAAAACTTTAATCATGGCTCGTTCTGATTGATCGGATATTCTGATAGAAATGCGTCTTTCAGGGCAATGAAAGTACCATCCAAGATGGCTTGCCGTATTTCACGCATTAACTGTAGCAGGAAATGCAGGTTGTGCAAGGTGGCCAGGTGCAGGCCGAGGATCTCCTTGGCCTGGATCAGATGACGCAAGTAAGCACGGGAGAAAGTGCGGCAGGTGTAACAGGTACAGTTTTCCTCAATGGGATTGGGATCGGTGGCGTGGCAGGCATTGCGCAGATTGAGCCGTCCACGGCGGGTAAACACTGCGCCATTGCGAGCAATGCGCGTGGGCAGCACGCAGTCAAAAATATCAACGCCACGGGCCACACCCTCGAACAGGTCCTCCGGCGCGCCAACGCCCATCAAGTAGCGGGGCCGGTCCGCCGGCAGAAGGGCAGTGGTTATTTCCAGCGTCTCATGCGTCTGGGCTTTGGTCTCGCCCACGCTCAGACCGCCGATAGCGTAACCGGGAAAGTCGAGTGCCGTCAGGAACTCCACGCTTTTCCGTCGCAGGTCAGCGAAGACCCCGCCCTGCACGATGCCGAAAAGAGCTTGATCGTTCCTCGTCTGCGCCCGGCGGCATCGCTCGGCCCACAGGTGAGTGCGACGCAAGGCCGCCTCGTTGTAAGCGCGGTCCAAAGGCGGAGCACACTCATCCAGACACATGATGATGTCCGCACCCAACAGCTCCTGAATGCGTATCGCTTCTTCTGGAGTGAAACGGTGCTCAGAGCCATCCAGATGTGAGCGGAAGACTACCCCCTCATCGCTTACCCGGCGCAGGCTCTCCAGACTGAACACTTGAAAGCCACCAGAGTCGGTGAGGATAGGGCCATGCCAGGCCATAAAGCGATGTAGCCCTCCCAGCCGGGCAATGAGTTCCGCACCGGGTCGCAGATACAGATGATAAGTGTTGGCTAGAACCAGGGAGGCTCCCAATTCCTTCAGATCGCGGGGAGACATGGTTTTAACGGTAGCCTGCGTGCCCACCGGGGCAAAGACCGGAGTAGGGATATCGCCGTGCGGGGTGGAGAACACTCCGGCACGGGCTTGGCTATCGCGATCCTGGCGCACCAGTTTGAACTCGAAAGACATGGTTTCCTCCGTGAATGCAGACCTTCGAGGCCTTGGCGACCTCGGAGGTTTGATTATACCACATCCAGGCAAAATTGCCTAAAAACTTTTCCCCCACCGGGTAGGCGAAGGCAGTGCCTGCGCTACCCATAAAACATAAGCCTGTCAGTTGAAGTCTGAGACAAGTTGGTGTACAATAGAACTGCGGGGCAGTTCGTCCCGCAATTGTGTCCGAGAAGGAGTGATAAACCTTGAACCAGCCAGACATCGAATACCAGGTTGTACCTGCCCAACCACGCACCACGGCCCAGGTGCGATTTGATACAGGAGGCACTTTTGAAGCGCCCAAAGGAACCCCATTAGAAGCATTCGTCCAGGCCGCATCGCTCGGCAGGCCGACGCCCATCGTCGCTGCCCTGGTGAACGGTGAGCTCCGTGAACTGACCTATCCTATCAAAACTGACGCTGAGGTGATCCCCATCTCGATGGCAGCCAGCGACGGCATGCGTATCTACCAGCGTTCGCTGTCTTTTGTGCTGGTTGTCGCTGCCCGCGAGCTTTTTCCCGAGGCGCGCATCGTGGTCGAACACTCTCTGACACTCAATGGCTTTTACTGCGAAGTACAGGGACGAGAACCCCTTACGGCTGAGGAGGTCGCCCGGCTGGAAGCGCGTATGCGGGAAATCGTGGATGCTGACATCCCCATCGTCAAACAGCGGGTGCCCCTGGCTGAGGCAATAGCCTGGGCCCGCGAACATGGCGCGGAAGATAAGGCGCGATTGATAGCCTACCGACGGAAGGATTACCTGACGATGTACAGCCTGCTAGGGGTGCAGGATTACTTCTATGGCTACATGGTGCCCTCCACTGGCTATCTGCGCGTGTTTGCTTTGCGACATTACCCGCCCGGCTTTATTCTCATGTTTCCCCGGCGCAGTGACCCAACAAAGCTACCCCCGTTCCGTGACAGCCCTAAACTGGCCGCCGTGTTTCGTGAGTATGAGGACTGGATGACCGTGTTGGGAGTTGATGATGTGGGCGGCTTGAATGAGGCCATAGAAACGGGCCGCATCCGCGAGGTCATCCTTGTCGCCGAGGCGCTTCACGAACAGCGGATTGCTCACATCGCGCAGCAAATCGCCGATCGCCGGGGACAGACACGCCTGGTGCTGATCGCCGGGCCCTCGTCTTCAGGGAAGACCACCTTCGCCAAACGTTTGGCCATCCAGCTCCTGACGCACGGTATCCGCCCCCTCCCCCTCGGTCTGGATGACTTCTTCGTGGACCGGGAGCTCACTCCCCGCGACGAACATGGTGAATTCGACTTCGAGGCTTTGGGAGCGGTTGATCTGCCGCTGTTCAACGAGGTGTTGCTCAAACTGATGTCCGGTCAGGAGGTAATCCCCCCGCGTTACAACTTTCGGGCTGGAAAGCGGGAACAGGGCGAGCCTCTTTCCATCAGTTCCGATCACGTGATTCTGGTCGAAGGCATTCACGGCCTGAACCCGGCCCTGGTATCCAGCATTCCAGAAGAACGTATCTATCGCATTTATGTTTCTGCTCTCACCCAACTCAACATTGATCGCCACAATCGTGTGCCTACCACGGATACTCGCCTTTTGCGCCGGATCGTGCGCGACGCCAGTTACCGAGGTTATTCGGCCCGGGACACTATCAATCGGTGGGAGAGTGTACGCCGGGGGGAGGAACGCAACATATTCCCCTACCAGGAAAATGCGGACGCGATGTTTAACTCCGCGCTGGTTTACGAACTGGCCGTGCTCAAGCCTTTCGCCGAGCCACTGCTGCGCCAGGTTGAGCCGGGAAGCCTGGAGTACGTCGAAGTCAAACGCCTGCTGGCTTTCCTGGAGTGGTTTCTGCCCTGCGGACCTGACCTGATTCCCGATAACTCGATTCTGCGCGAATTCATCGGTGGCTCGATTTTGCAAGACTTTGAGCTCAGGCGTTTTCAGAATTTGAACGCGACACATGAAACGTAAGGATGGAAAATGACTGAATTGACTCGCCAATTGGATGCTCTGGAAGCGACGCTGCCCCGCCTGCGGCGCGGCGACCCAACGGTATTCTACGAGGTGACGGTCATCCTGGAGAAATTACGTCAGGCCGCGATCGCTTTGGAGCGGCGTCAGGCTGAACTTCTCACCCTGTATGAAGTAGGCCGGGATATTGCTTCTATCATTGATGTCGAGCAACTTCTGGAATCCATCCTCGACCGGGCCATCGTCCTGGTCCAGGCAGAGCGGGGTTTTCTGGTGCTATGGAATGCAGAGGCAAACGATTTCAAAGTGGCGGCGGCCCGCCAGTTTCACGCCGGGGAAGTGGATCAGGCTCAGGTGGAGATCAGCCACAATATCATCCGCCGGGTGATGTCTACCCGCGAGCCGCTGATGACCACCAATGCCCAGGAGGACCCTCGGTTTCAGAGCAGCACCAGCATCGTGGCTTATTCTATCCGTTCAGTGATGGCCGTACCTCTCATCGCTAAGGACGAGCTCATTGGGGCCATCTACGTGGACACGCGGTTAAAAGCGCGCATGTACTCCACGGAAGACCTGAGTCTGTTGAGCGCCCTGGCCGATCAGGCGGCGGTGGCCATCCGCATGGCCCGTCTGTACGAGGAACTCCAGCAGCGTAACCGTGAGTTGCAAGCCACTCTGGACAAACTGCGCGCCACCCAGGACGAGTTGATCCGCGCAGAACGCCTGTCCGTAGTGGGACGAATGGCCAGTTCGCTGGTTCATGACTTGAAAAACCCGATGACCTCCATCAAAGGGTTTGCCCAATTGCTCGGACAGGAACACCTGTCACCGGAACAACGCTATCACTTCTCCACGACTATCTGCCGCTCCGTGGATCGTTTTGTGGGTATGACTCAGGAGATTCTGGATTACGTGCGGGGTGACTCTTCTTTAGCGTTGGAATGGGTGCCGGTCAGCGAATTGATCAACGATGTGTGTGCTTTCGTCCAGCCGGAATTCCTGGCTAAGGGGTTGCGTATCCAGACCGATTTGGCCTTCACCGGCTCGGTCCATGTGGATCAGGACAAGTTCCAGCGGGTGCTGCTGAATATAGCCAACAATGCCCGTGATGCTATGGATCCCGGCGGAGTGCTCACCATCACCAGTCGGCAGGATGGCGATTGGGTGGAGCTACGTCTACAGGACACCGGCCCTGGTATCCCGCCGGAAATCATGGATCGGCTTTTCGAACCTTTCGTCACCCACGGCAAACCCTCGGGCACCGGGTTAGGGCTGGCCATAGTCAAGAAAGTAGTGGAGGACCACGGTGGGACAGTACGGGCGGAAAACCATCCCGGCGAGGGGGCTTGCTTTATCATCACCCTGCCTCTGAATCCCTGATCCTCTTGCAGGTTGCAGGGCACCACCGGGCTGTCGTCAGTGTTCGTGGGGGCTTCTAGCCTGACTCTCGCGAGCATTGGGGTAGTTTGCAGAAAATATGGCAGTGGGGTATAATAAAAACGCTCATGTCCACTATAGCGAACGGTAAGTAAACGAACAGGCCGGTCAGCGTCG
>JANLFX010000069.1 GCA_024653325.1 Anaerolineae bacterium | reverse complement strand
TAGTTGTAGCAAGAGTATACCAAGTTTCCGCTTCACCTGGAAACCAACATGAGCCTCCATCATTGGGCCTTTTTTTGGAAACTTACAAGCGATTGTGCAGCGACGGAGGCGCAGTACTTTCTATACACGTATCTGCGCGGCTCAGCAGCACTATACACACCGCGTTAATGGCCGCCGCCTCGCTTCCTGAATTGCCAATTCGGGTCATGGATTCGCAGCAGCTTTCCATGGGCCTGGGCTGGCAAGCGATCATTGCCGCCCGCGCCGCGCAACGCGGGTTGAGCCTGGACAAGGTTTGCCAGGAAATGGAAAGAGTCACCGGGCGGGTACGCGCCGTGGCTGCCCTGCCCTCGTTATGGTACGTACAACGCGGCGGTCGCATTGGAAAAGCCACCGCTTTGTTGGGTACGGCCCTGAACATGAAACCGCTGGTGCAGGTGCTGCACGGCGAGGTCTTGCCTGTCGCCAACGTACGTACCTGGCATAAGGCCCTGAAGCGCCTGGCCGAGTACATTATCGCCGCCGGCCCTAGCGTGGAACTGGCCGTTCTCAACGCGGCCAACCCCCAGGATGGGGAAGTTCTGGCTGATCTGCTGAAGGATTACTTTCCCAGAGAACGAATGCTGATGGGTGAGGCCGGAGCTACCATTACCACTCATCTGGGACCGGGGCAGTGGGTGTTTGCTGTGTGCTGGCCGAGCAGTAAATCGGGTTGCCAACCTGATTTACAAGATTAGAGAAAAACAGGGATAGTATTGTGATAAAGGTTGTGACCGATTCAACGAGCGATCTGCCGCCAGAGATGGCCTCAGAGCTGGGCATTACCATCGTCCCGTGTAACGTGCACTTCGGCACGGAAACTTACCGGGATGGCGTGGACCTGACCCGTCAGCAGTTCTACGAGAAGCTGGCGACGAGCAAGGAACTGCCTACCACCTCTGCGCCGGGCGTCGGGATCTTCGCCGAAGCTTACCGCCGTCAACTGGAGATTGCCGAGGGGGTGGTCGCCATCCACGTGGCCTCGGCCCTGAGTGTGGTATACAACGCTGCCCGTCTGGGAGCGGAGAAGCTGGATCAGACGCGCATCGCCGTGCTGGATTCCAAGACTGTTTCGATGGGTCTGGGCTGGCTGGCGGTGATCGCTGCCCGTGCCGCGCGGGAAGGCTTGAATCTCAGCCAGGTCGTGGAACGGGTACAGGCAGCGATTCCGCGCACCCGCCTGGTGGCCGCAATAAATACCATGACCTACCTGTGGCACAGCGGGCGCGTCAATTGGGGCGCCGCCGTCTTGGGCACTCTACTGGACATCAAGCCCATTGTGGACGTTCGAGAAGGCATAGTGCGGGCGGTAGCGCGAGTACGCACTCGCAAGAAAGCCCTGGTGCACCTGCGCGAACTCCTGGAAGGGATGGGCCCGGTCCAGGAAGTAGCTGTCCTGCACACTCAAGAACCCCAACTGGCCGAACAGTTCGCCGACGAAATCGCCGACCTCTTCCCCCGCAAGCGGATGGTCATCGTCGAAGCAGGCACCATCATCGGAACTCACGTCGGTCCGGGGGGAATTGGGGTGGCGTGCGTATTGGCGGGAGGATGAATGCTGACCGCTTTCGAGAAATTATACAAAATATTGCAACTGGAAAAAGAACAGGGTTACCGCAACCGGGCGGTGATCGGTGGATTAGAGAAACTGATCAGCAACTGGCAAGATGAGGCCCGCCGGCAAGCAACTATTCCAGAACACCAGGCCGTGGTGGATGAAATTGTGTCCTTGCTGAATAACTATCCTGCACTGACGGAAACCGGAGCCCGCGCCCAGGTAATCGAGCAGATACTGCGCAAGTTAAAGGCCGCCCCAGAACCGGCCGCTCAACCGATTTACCCACAAACCCAGGAACCTGTTGAAGAAACTCGCCCTGAGCTCATTGAAGCACCGCACCCGTCACCACCATCGCCGCCCGCCGCGCCGGTCACGCCCAGACCATCCCCGCCACGCGGCGAGCGACCCGGCCTGGACTCGCCGATCACCGTTATCTCCGGCATCAGCGAGGGCTACGCCCGGCGCTTAGCCCGCCTGGGAGTGTATACTATCCGCGACCTGTTATACCTCTTCCCACGCCGCTACGACGACTACAGCGCGCTCAAACCCATCAACCGTCTGGAGTACGGCGAGGAAGTCACTATTATCGGCACTATTTGGAACACTAAAGTGCGCCAGACCCGTGGGGGCGGTGTGGTGGTCAACACCATCATTGCCGACGCTTCCGGCACCATCCAGGCCACCTGGTTCAACCAGCCCTATCTGGCCGACAAGTTCAAACCCGGACGGCGCATCGTGCTCAGTGGTAAGGTGGATGAATACCTGGGCCGCCTCACCCTTCGCTCCCCGGAATGGGAACCTCTGGACCAGGAACTGATCCACACAGCTCGGCTGGTGCCCGTGTATCCCCTCACCAAGGGGATCAGCGCCCGCTGGCTGCGACGCATCATGAAACGTACCGTGGATTACTGGTCCAAGCGCCTGCCTGACCACCTGCCGGCCAGCGTGCGGGAACGGGCCGACCTGCCCGATCTGGAAACAGCTATCGCCCAAATCCATTTCCCGGACAACTGGGACAGTCAAAAGCGAGCCCGCCGACGGCTGGTCTTCGATGAGTTCTTCTTGATTCAAATGGGTGTGCTCCGTCAGCGACACCTCTGGCGCTCCCAGGACGGCCGGGCTTTGGACATCAATTGGGAACTCGTCCAGGAATTTATCCAGTCCTTACCTTTCGCCCTGACCAGCGCACAACAGCGCGCCCTGAACGAAATCCTGGCCGATATGCAACAACCCCAGCCAATGAGCCGCCTGTTGCAGGGCGACGTGGGATCGGGCAAAACAGTGGTCGCCACCGCCGCCATGCTCGCCGCCGTGGGCAGTGGTACCCAGGCAGTGCTCATGGCCCCTACGGAGATCCTGGCCGAACAACATTTCAAAACCATCAGCAGCCTGCTGGAAAAGTACGAGCAAGGTGAAGCCTCGCCCCTACGCCGTCCCTTGTGCATCCGACTGCTCACCGGCAGCACGCCTGCCGCCGAGAAACAAGCCATTTATGAAGAGATCAGAAATGGCACGGCGGACATTATCATCGGCACCCACGCTTTGATTCAGGAGGGAGTCGAATTCCGGGAACTGGGATTGGCTATCGTGGACGAGCAGCACCGCTTTGGAGTCACCCAGCGAGGGATGTTGCGCAGCAAGGGACGTAACCCCCATGCCCTGGTGATGAGTGCCACTCCTATCCCCCGCACCCTGGCATTGACCATCTACGGTGACCTGGACATCTCAGTGATTGACGAGCTACCCCCTGGTCGGCAGATAATCAAAACCCGCTGGATGCTGCCCCCCGAACGGGAACGAGCTTACGCCTTCCTGCGCAGCCAGATTGCACAGGGGCGGCAAGCATTTATCATCTGCCCGCTGATCGAGGAATCGGAGAAAATCGAGGCCAGGGCGGCCGTGGCGGAATACGAACGTCTGCAGACCCGCGTCTTCCCCGATTTGAAGCTGGGTTTGTTGCACGGTCGGATGAAGGCAGCGGACAAAGAAGCTGTCATGCAGGCCTTCCGCCGCGGTGAGCTGGACATTCTGGTTTCGACCCCGGTAGTCGAGGTGGGTATTGACGTGCCTAATGCCACGGTGATGTTGGTGGAAGGGGCGAACCGCTTTGGCCTGGCCCAGCTACACCAATTTCGGGGGCGCGTAGGCCGGGGTGAACACCAATCTTACTGCATCCTGCTGGCGGATTCGTCCACCGATGGCAGTGAGGAACGCCTGCGCGCAGTGGAAAACACCCACGATGGCTTCCTCCTCGCCCAGAAGGACCTGGAATTGCGCGGTCCTGGTGAGTTCTTCGGCACGCGCCAGAGTGGCCTGCCGGACCTCAAACTGGCCCAGGTGGGCGATACCCCCACCCTGGAACAGGCCCGTGCCGAGGCCCAGGCCCTGTTCCGCGAAGACCCTGAATTGAGCCTGCCAGAACACCGTCTACTAGCCCGCAAACTGGAGCAGTTCTGGCCACAAGAAAGCGATCTAAGCTGATCCCAAAGGAGGGAACTCATGACCACGGCGGTCTATCCAGGCACATTTGATCCGGTACACTACGGCCACATGGACATTGCTACCCGCGCAGCTAAGATATTCGATCACCTGTTCATCGCCGTATACGCCCGTCCACAGAAACACCTGCTGTTCAATACCGAGGAACGGGTGGCCCTTATGCGCCAGGCCATGGCCGACCTGCCTAATGTAACCGTGGAAAGTTATGACGGTTTGACGGTGGATTATGTGCGTCAAAAAGGCGCGCAAGTGATTGTCCGTGGGTTGCGAGTCACCTTCGATTTCGAGCTGGAATACCAGATGGCCCTGACCAATAAAAAACTGGCCCCGGGTATCGAGACCATCTGCCTGTTCACCCGTTTGGAACATGCCTTTCTCAGTTCCAGCATCGTCAAAGAGGTAGCTCTGGTGGGTGGTTGCGTGGATGCCATGGTCGCACCCCACGTCCAGGCTGCCCTGAAAGCCAAGTTGGCTAAACTCGGCAAGGCCAGCAGCGAAAAGGTGAGCATCGTATCGCTCCGGGATTGAGCCACAGCTATTGTGACTGCGTCTGGAGGCAGTCCACACGCCAAGGGAGGTGATTGCCATAGACATCCTACACTTGGTTGATCGCCTGGAATCACTGTTGAACGAGGGCCGACGCATCCCCTTTACCTCAAACCGCATCGTCAACGAAGAGCTGTTTCTGAACATTATTGATCAGATGCGCATTTCCATCCCTGAGGAGATAAAAAAGGGCAAGCGCATCCAGCAGGAACGGGAGCGGATCATCGCCCAGGCCAACGAGGAGGCAGCGCGCATTGTCAGCCTGGCCCGGGAAAAGGTGGAGCGCGCGACCGCTGAACACGAGATCACCCAGCAGGCCGAGCGACGTGCGCAGACGATCATCGAACGGGCCCAGCGAGAGGCCGAGAAATACAAGGCCGATGCCGACACCTATACCTACGATGTCCTTTCCCAACTCGACGAGCAGCTCTCCGCCCTGCTGAAAACCGTCCGCAATGGCCTGCGCACTATTGAGGCCAGGCAGGGGATAGCTACGCCTCAATCGGAGACTGAACCGCCCCAGCCAAAGGCAATGTAGGACAACTCTTGCGGAGTTGTCCTACCTACCCTGTTTGGCGCCAGCCTGGTCAGGTCAGGTTAAATTTTGCTTCGATCCTGTATCGGGGAGTGAGTGCAATGCCGGGCTATCCCGCGTTTGACACAAGACCCACTCTGACCTATAATATACCCCGCTCGCTATGGCCAATGAGGTCCGACGCAATTGGTTTCTCGGCCGAAGCGTGCAATCATTACGAAAGGAGTGTGAATCTCAGTGCCACCACTACCAAAACGCAAGTTATCCAAAGGGCGGCGCAATCGCCGGCGCAGCCACGATGCCTTGAAGCCAGTGCATCTTGTGGCTTGTCCACAATGTCACGAGATGCGGCTGCCCCACCAGGTCTGTCCTTCATGCGGCACCTATCACGGCGTCAAGGTAATCGAAGTCAAAGCCAAAAAGAAATCCTCTTAGACCATTCTATTGAGGTAAGACTGTTTCCCGGCCGTGCCAGCGGCTTTGTGTGCACGGCCCTTATTGTTTCGTCAGGTGACTGTCACCTGACCTGACTGATAAGGAGAACGAAGATGATCAAAACCCGCCTGTGTACGCTGCTGGGCATCACTCATCCCATTGTCCAGGGTGGGATGGCCTGGGTCGCCACAGCGGAGCTGGTCGCTGCCGTCTCGGATGCAGGTGGGTTGGGCATTCTGGGAGGAGGCAATGCCCCACCTGACTACGTGCGCGCTCAGATTCGGGAAGTCAAACGGTGGACCGACAAGCCGTTCGGGGTCAACATTCCGCTGTTCTCCCCATACGTGGACGATGTGGTGCAAATTTGCATCGAAGAACGGGTCAAAGTGGTCGCTACCGGCGCGGGCAATCCGGCTCCAGTGATGCCGCCGCTGAAGGAAGCGGGCATCACTGTCATTCCGGTAGTGAGCTCCGTAGCCCTGGCCAAACGAGTGGAACGCATGGGCGCGGATGCCATCGTCGCCGAAGGAATGGAATCCGGCGGGCATATTGGCGACGTGGCCACTATGCCCCTGATCCCTCAGGTGGTGGATGCGGTGAACGTCCCGGTTATAGCCGCTGGCGGTTTCGCCGACGGGCGAGGACTGGCCGCGGCCCTGGCCCTGGGCGCCGTGGGCATCCAGATGGGCACCCGCTTTATCTGCACTACCGAGTGCATCGTGCACCCCAACTACAAGCAAAAGATCGTCGAGGCCGGGGATCGGGCGACGATTACCACTGGCCATAGCTTAGGACACCCGGTGCGCGCCATCAAAAACCCGATGACCCGCAAGTTCCAGGAGATGGAGCGCGAAGCCGAGATCAACGAAGAGGAGCTGATCAAGCTGGGCACGGGCAAGCTACGCCTGGCAGTTGAAGAGGGCGATATGGTGAACGGTTCCATCATGGCCGGACAGATCAGCGGCCTGATACATGACGTGATCCCCACCCGGGAACTTATCGAACGAATCGTGTCCGAGGCAGAAGCCGTCCTGAACCAGATGCCCTCTTACATAATCCATCAGGAGTAGCTCAATGGACCAGACACGAACTGCTTTTGTATTCCCCGGCGGCGGCGTGCAATACGTGGGGATGGGACGCGACCTGTGTGAAACCTATCCGCAAGCCAGGGCCGTCTTTGCAGAGGCGGATGACACCCTGGGCTTTCCCCTCTCACGCCTGTGCTTTGAGGGCCCAGAAGATGAGTTGCTGGACATCGCCAACTCGCTGCCGGCCATTATGACAGTGAGCATCGCTATCTTGCGCGTCCTGGAAGCGAATGGCTTGGGTTCCGACAGCGCAGGATGGGTGGCCGGGCACAGCGCCGGGGAGATTACCGCGCTGGTGGCTGCCGGTATGCTGGATTTTGTTGACGGTTTGCGGCTGATGCGCACGCGCAGCACCCTGATGCGCGAGGCGGGCGAACGCCGGCCAGGGGGCATGGCCGCGGTGATAGGTGTCGGCGACAAGGACCTGGAAGAGATTTGCGTCAAAGCCCAGCAGGAAACGGGTGAAGTGGTGCTCATCTCCAACTATAACGCTCCGGGACAACTCGTCCTTTCCGGTCACGAGCAGGCCCTGGAACGGGCATTGGCCCTGGCCCAGGAACAAGGAGCCCGCCGGGCCGTGCGCCTGGCGGTGACCATCGCCTCCCACTGTGCGTTGATGGAGAGTGCTGCTGCCGGCCTGCGTCAATGGATGGAAAATATCACCTTCCACCCGGCGCGGATACCCCTCATCGCCAACGTGACGGCCACACCCCTTCGCACCCCGGAGGAAATTCGACACGAACTGGGCATCCAATTGGTCTCCCCGGTACGTTGGACCGAATCTATAGAGTATCTCATCCGCCAGGGAGTGGATACCTTTATCGAGGTCGGGCCGAAAGACGTACTCAACGGTTTGATCAAACGTACTGACCGCAATGTCAGAAGAATCAGCGTGGGAGACGTAGCCAGCCTGGAATCTCTTCTGGACGACTTAAACTCTCCCCGAGGCTTTGAACCGATGAACGGATAAGGGGGTAAGAAAACAATGGCAGATTTGCAAGGTAAGGTAGCCGTAGTCACCGGTAGCTCCCGGGGAATCGGGCGGGCCATTGCCCTGGAACTGGCCCGACGAGGAGCGAAAGTGATCGTCAATTACCATCACAACCAGGCCGCCGCCACCGAGGTCGTGGACCGCATTAAGGCCGGAGGGGGCGAGGCCATCGCTGTACAGGCCGACGTGAGTGTGTCGGACGAGGCCCAGGCACTGATCAAGACAACTCTCGAGGCATACGGTCGCCTGGACATTTTGGTAAACAATGCCGGCACCACCCGCGACACGCTCATCGCCGTGATGAAAGAAGCGGATTGGGACGTGGTAATCAACACTAACCTGAAAGGCGCTTTCAACTGCTGCAAAGCCGCCGTCCGCCCGATGATGAGACAGCACTATGGCCGGATTGTGAATATCACCTCGGTAGCCGGGTTGGCGGGCAACCCCGGGCAGGCCAATTACGCTGCCGCTAAAGCCGGACTGATTGGCTTCACCAAGTCCCTGGCCAAAGAACTGGGCCCCCGCAACATCACCGTGAACGCCGTGGCCCCCGGTTACGTGCCCACCGACCTGACAGCAGACCTGCCACCTGACCTGGTACAAAAGGGCCTGGACATGACACCGCTGGGGCGCGCAGGCACACCTGAGGACATCGCTTACGCCGTCGCCTTCCTCGTCTCCGACGAAGCCAGTTACATCACCGGTCAGGTGTTGAGTGTAGATGGCGGTTTGGTGATGCAATAGTCACCCTTGTAGTTTCCACCCTTGCGAATTTAAAACCTTCGCAAGGGTGAGGAGATTAGGTTCATGGAAGAAGAGAGCTTTGGTAAAGTGATTATCGCTCCTGACGTGCTGATCACCATCGCCCGCCTGACCACCCTATCTGTTCCAGGAGTGGCGCACATGGCCGGTGGATGGGGCCAGGTGAGCCGTTGGCTGCGCAAAGGCACGGCTACCGGCGACGGAGTGCAGATCAACGTACAAGGCAACACCGTAGCTGTAGACCTGTACATCGTGGTCGAACACGGAACGAACATGCTGCAGGTCAGCCGCCGCATTCAAAAAGAAGTAGTCCGGGCTATCGAAAACCTGGTAGGAATGGTAGTGCGCGAGGTCAACATCCACATCGAGGACGTGGAATTTCCGCCCAGTGATTAGCAACATCAAGTGCAACGCACTTCGAAAGTGCGTTGCACTTGCCCACCCAAACGAGGTAACGCGCTGTGAAACTCAGACGCCGCGCCCGTATGGTCGTCTTACAGGCCCTTTACGAAGTTGATAGCGTGAATCATGATCCCGCCGCCGTTCTGGAGCAGCGGATGGTTGTCCATCCATTGCCTCCTAAGGGAGCGGCTTTTGCCCAATCACTGCTCAACGGGGTACTGGCTTACCGTTCCCAGCTCGACGAAATGATCCAGACTTACGCTCCTGAATGGCCCTTGGAGCAGATGTCTCTTATTGACCGCAACATCCTACGCATCGCCATCTACGAATTTGCCATCAATGGCGAAACCCCGGTCAAGGTGGCAATTAATGAAGCCGTGGAACTGGCCAAGATATTCGGTAGCGATAGCTCGCGGCGCTTCATTAACGGCGTGTTGGGCACCTTGGCCACCCAACTAGCACTCCCTCGCCCAAGTAAAGCCCTGGCCCAGTCAAAGACTAAACGCTTGTAGGACAAGTTTAAGCTTGTCCACACTACATGCGGAGTACTGGGAATTGGCAGTGGAAAACAGGTATTGGAATGGACATTTTCAGTAACCTTGGGTCCGGCGAATTAATTTTCATCCTGCTCATCATCCTGTTGGTAATGGGTCCCCACCGGCTACCAGAGGTCGCCAAGGTGATAGGACAGACCCTGCACCAAATACAGAAAGCTTACCAGGGATTTGTCTCGGAGTTCGATGATGAGTTGCGCACCGTCGAGGAAGCCACCAAAGAGGTACAAGAGAGCATTCAGACACTACAGGAAACAGCCGATTCAACTGCCACCCTCGTAAAATCCGGTACCGGGGCCGTTACTGAACAAAAGCCTGTACCCGAACTTATAGACGCACTGCCTGCCCACGATCTCGCTCCGCAACAGAAAGCCAAAGGGGATGGCCTGCCCAATGGCTGACGAGCAAGAAATGACCCTTTTCGAACATCTCGCCGAGCTGCGCACCAGGCTACTGCACGCCATCATCGCCCTGGCGCTCTGCACCCTGCTCAGCTTTGCCTTCGCCAAACCCTTGCTGCGCCTGTTGCTGGCTCCCATGGGCGACAACCCGCCCGTAGCCCTGACCCCCACCGAGGCCATTGGCACTTTTATGAAAGTGGCCCTCATCGGCGGTGTGACCCTGGCCATGCCGGTCATCGTCTACCAGGTGATGCGCTTTGTCGCCCCTGGACTTACCCCACAAGAGAAACGATACCTATTTGTCATCGTGCCTGGGGCGACTATCTGCTTCGTACTCGGCGCGGCATTTGCCTATTTCATCATGCTGCCTGCGGCCGTGCCGTTTTTGCAGAACTTTCTCAGCGATATTATCCGCCAGCAGTGGGCCATCGGCAAGTACATCTCGTTCGTAACCGATCTGATTTTCTGGGTAGGCCTGAGCTTCGAAACCCCCCTGCTGATATTCTTTCTGGCCAAGCTGCGCATCGTCAGCGCGCGGGTGTTGTGGCGGAACTTGCGTTATGCGATTATCGCCATCGCCATCCTGGCAGCATTGATCACCCCCACAACGGATCCTTTCAACATGGCCCTGGTGATGGGGCCACTGATAGCACTCTACCTGATTGGAGTGATCTTGGCCTGGGTGGCCCGCCGAGGTGGAAAATGAGAAATCCTCCCGCAGGTTTCCAACCTGCGGGAGGATCGAGAATACAGAGAATACAGAAAGGAGCTTCAATGAAGAAGGAACGTGTATTAATCATGGGCGCCGCCGGGCGCGACTTCCACAATTTCAACACCTACTTCCGCAACAACCCGGCCTATGAAGTGGTAGCCTTCACTGCCACCCAGATCCCCAATATTGAGGGCCGCATCTACCCCGCTGAGTTGGCCGGTGATCAATACCCCGAAGGTATCCCCATCTACCCTGAATCAGAACTGGTCCAACTCATCACCAAACACCAAATTGACCAGGTAGTCTTCGCCTACTCGGACATCTCTCACGAGTACGTGATGCACAAAGCGTCCCAGGTACTGGCCGCCGGAGCCGACTTTCGCTTGATGGGTACCAAGAACACCATGCTCACCTCCAAAGCACCGGTCATTTCTGTCTGTGCAGCGCGCACCGGTTCCGGCAAAAGCCAGACCACCCGTCGTGTGTGCGATATTTTGCGTGAGATGGGAATGAAACTGGCTGTCGTCCGTCATCCTATGCCCTATGGCAATCTGGTTAAGCAAGCCTGCCAGCGCTTTGCCACCTACGAGGACCTGGATCGCTACGAGTGCACCATCGAAGAACGCGAGGAGTACGAGCCGCATCTGGACCGAGGAGTAGTGGTTTACGCCGGCGTGGACTACGAGCGTATCCTGTGTGAAGCGGAAAAAGAGGCCAATGTCATCGTCTGGGATGGCGGCAATAACGATCTGCCCTTCTTCAAACCCGACATCCACATCGTGGTCGTTGACCCACACCGTGCCGGACATGAATTGCGCTACCACCCCGGCGAGGCTAACCTGCGCATGGCGGACGTGGTGGTCATCAACAAAATTGATACCGCCGACCTGGCCAACGTGGCCACGGTGCGTGAAAATGTCCGCGCCATCAACCCCTCAGCGACCATCATCGAGGCCGCGTCGCCCATTTTCATGGAAAATCCTGGTGAGATCCAAGGCAAGAGAGTGCTGGTCGTAGAGGATGGTCCCACGCTGACTCACGGTGAAATGGCCTATGGTGCAGGAGTAGTCGCCGCCAAACGCTTCGGCGCAGCGGAAATCGTGGACCCCCGGCCCTATGCGGTGGGTTCGATTATCGAGACTTACGAGAAATACCCCACCACCGGGCCGGTGCTGCCTGCTATGGGCTATAGCCGCAAACAAACGGAGGAGCTGGGCCTGACCATCCACGCTACCCCCTGTGATCTGGTGATCGTGGCCACGCCGATTGACCTGCGACGGGTGGTGCAGATCACCCAGCCTACCCAACGGGTGCGCTACGAGCTGCAGGAAATCGGCCAGCCGACGTTGAGGGACGTACTGAGCGAGAAGTTTGGTTAACCGGGCGCGAGATGCCTGCGTTCTAACTCCTGGTCTTTACTTTCGAGTAGAGGCAGTGTAAAATAAAGCTTAGCGAAGTTTCGCCTCAAATCAACAAGTCTATTTTATATAGCCCGTTTCGCCGACAGGAGACCAATCAGAATCAGATGAACACCTCTGACAAGGGAGACTCCAAAGTCATATCTCAGGTCCTGGCCGCCCATTTCGCCGGGCGTACAGAAGTGGTGGCCGTCTACCTGTTTGGCTCCCATGCCCGGAGACAGGCCGATCACCTCAGCGATGTGGATATCGCCTTACTACTGCGGCCCGGACTGCCTCGAGAAATCCTATGGCGTCTGGGACTCCAGTTGGCTGTGGAGGTCTGTGATGCCCTGGGGACCGACGATGTGGACGTTATCGTGCTTAACACAACCCCCTTGGAAGCCCAGTTTGAGATCATCCGTACCGGAGTGCTGGTGCACAGCAATGATGAAAACGCCCGTACCGACTATGAAGTGCAGATGATGAGCGGGTATTGGGACTTCAGAAAAATTCTGGATGAGTATGACGCCCACGCTTTGCGACGTATCTGGGAGAACATGAGCGATGCTGAATGGCGAGAGTATCAAGCTGCGCGTGATAAAATTAGACGAGTGCGCCAGGCGGCTTGAAGCCTTGCAGCACCATTCCCTGGAAGAGTACCGGAGCGACCCAATGGTGCAAAGTGCGACAGAGCGATTGTTTCAGATTGGGATCGAATGCTGCGTGGACATCGCCAGTCACATCATTGCTGGCCAGGGCCTGAAACGCCCGGCGTACCGGCGGGATGTTTTCCGGGTACTGGAACAGGCCGGATACCTGGATACAGAATTCGCCAGTCAGATGGTCGAAATGGGCAAGCTGCGCAACCGGCTGGTACACTTATATTGGGACATTGAACCCAATGAGATGTACAAATATTTGCAAGAAGACGTTGCTCTTCTCAAACGGTTCAGGACCTTCGCCCTGGCCCTCCTGGAAGAAGAACGGGGAGCAACACTTCACCAGTGACCAACGGTTCTACGCTCTTATCGGGGACGAGAACGCAAGATGAAACCGGAAAACGCAGCTCTTCTACAAACCGCTACCCCCCTTCGACGCAGGCTCAAACTCCCCAGGGTCGGGCAAATTGGTTTCGTCGTCCATGACGTGGACAGGGTTATGAGGCATTATCAGGAAATGTTCGGCATCCACCCCTGGCTGGTTACCGCGTCCGAACGGAGCACCTGCATTGTCCGAGGGCAGGAAACCCAGGCTCTTCTCAAGATCGCCCTGGCCTACTCCGGCCGCGTACAACTGGAACTCATCGAGGTCCTCCAAGGGGAAACCATCCACACGGAAGCGCTGAAGGAACGTGGCGAGGGGTTACATCATCTGGGCTTCATTGTCAACAACCTCGACGAGCGTCTGCAGGCGTGCCGCGCGGCGGGCATTGAGGTCCTGCAACAAGGCGTTATAGAGGAGATGGGCTTTCGCGTTGACTACGCCTATCTGGATACAATCGCCATCGGTGGAGTTATTTTAGAACTCATCCAAAACCGGGTGGGCCCTATCAGTGTCGGCATGTCACCATTGCTACTGAGACTGGCTTTGCTGCTGCGTAAACTAAGAGCCTATTCGAAAAATTCGTAGTAACGACTTCAGTCGTTCTGAAAGCGACTAAAGTCGCCACTACGACTACTTTTCGGATAGGTTCTAAGTGCCCATCCAAAGAGGAGGTGATGCCTATCCATTTGGGTCAAATGTCACAGTTCTTCTGTCGGTTATCAAAGATGATTCCAGACAAGGAGGCAACCTTATGCGAACGGTATACGCCGTTTCGGGCGGAGTGAGCAAATTTGCCAAAGCCCGCCCGGATAAGACTTTTCCGGCAATTGTGAAAGAGGCCTACGACTACGCCATCGCCGACCTGGGACTGGAGCACCCCCAGTTCCGAGAGCTCGTTGATGGTACCGTGGCCTCTTACTTTTCCGACCACTTCGCCCGCCAACTGATGGCAGGGATCATCGCGCAGGATTATCTGGGCATGTGCCCCAAGCCCTCGCATCGCGTGGAAGGGGGAGGGGCGACCGGCGGCATCTGTTTCCAGGAGGGCTGGAAAGCTGTCGCTTCTGGTTACATGGACATCTGCCTGTGCTACGGTTTCGAGACGATGAGCCACGTGCAGACCTGGAAAGGCAATGAGTTTATCGCCTTGGCTTCCGACGTGAGTTTCGATTACCCCGTGGGAGGGTTTTACTCCGGCTATTACGCCATGATGGTCACCCGCCACATGAAAGAGTTCGGCACCACCGTCGAGCAGATGGCCCACGTGTCGGTCAAAAACCACATGAACGCTTATTACAACCCCTACGCCCAAAAACGCCAGAAGCTGACCATCGCCGATGTGCGCGCCGCCCCTATGGTGGCCTGGCCACTGACCCGACTGGACATCTGCGTCATGAGTGACGGCGCAGCGTGCACTATCCTGTGCAGTGAAGAGGGCCTGGCCAAGTTGGAAAAAGCCAGCGGCAAGCGCATCCCCCGGGTGAAAGTCTCCGGTATCGGACGGGGCACCGACGCCATGCGCATGGCTGACCGGCCCCATCAATCCTACGAGGACTTCCTGAAATATAACTTGCTGCCCAGTGAGGATACACCAGAGACGCGCAAGTACTACAAGGACCTGTGGGATCACGGCTTCCGCTATCCCGGCGTACATTCCTTCCGCGCCGGACGTATGGCTTCCAAAGAGGCCTATAAAAACGCGGGCATCCACGATCCGCTGGGCGAAATTGATTTCGTTGAGCTGCACGATGCTTACACCTCCAGCGAAATACAGACCTACGAGGACATGGGGCTTTGCCGCTACGGCGAGGGCGGTCCTTTCGCCGCCAGCGGTAAGGCGTTCATGCCCGGCATTGACTACGGCCTCGATTTGCCGGAGAAGCCGGTCTGCCCCGTCAATCCCTCCGGTGGTCTCATCGCCTGCGGCCATCCTGTCGGAGCAACGGGACTGATGCAGGCCGTGTTCGCCATCTGGCAGTTACAGCATAACATCGAGAAGCATTTCGGCACGCCGGAGCTACAAGTGCCCAACGCCAGACGCGGCGCCATCCATTCCCATGCCGGCACGGGCACTTACGTGACGGTCAGTATTTTAGAAAGGGAGGAATAACATGGCCGATGAGAAATTTCCCACCAGGATCGAGGAAACGCTGGAAGGCTCTGTTCTTTTCAACGTCCCCTTTCCCAAAGGCGACGACCTGTCCGGCTTGAAAGACATGGCGCCCATCATCATTAAACAATCCTACTCCATCGAGTACATTCACTCCTACGGCCAGGATTCGCCTTTCTTTGCCGGCCTGGCTAACGGACGTTTCCTCGTCACCCGCGAGCCGGATACAGGCTACACCTACGGCACTCCCCGCGGCCACGACATGTACACTGGCAAGGAAACCGAATGGGTAGAAATCCCTTGCGAGGGAGTGATGCACGCCTTCACGGTATGCCATTTCGGCAGCGAGGAGTTCCTGCCCGAATGCCCCTATATCCTGGCCTTGGTCGAGTTCGAGGGCGTAAACACCCTGTTCCTGGCCCGGGTCGTCGGTCTGGACCCTGCGGAGGCCAGCGAGGATTGGATTGGGATGAAACTCAAGGGTCGCTTCCGCCTTTGGAGCAAGTTCAAGCCCACCGACGTGTACTTCTATCCGGCGGAGTGAGCATTCACGTGACAGTCACCTCGAAGGTGACTGTCATGTAAGGAGTAAGCCTATGGAAATCCTACGCGAAGGTCAAGGCGAACTCATCGGCTGGCACGACCCCGACGAACATCGCCGATGGGTGCGGGAAAACAAATCCCGTGAACTGAAAGACAAAACGATGACGGTGGCCGAAGCGGTAGAGAAATTCGTCCACGACGGAGACTTCATCGCCTGTGGCGGATTCGGCCACATCCGCGTGCCCATGTCCCTGATCTACGAGATTATCCGCCAGGGCAAACGCAATCTGACCATGGCCGGCAAGACGGCCGTGCACGACATTGACATCCTCATCGGCGCTGGGTGCGTGAACCGGGTAGAAGTGGCCTATGCCTTCGGACACGAATTGCGCGGCCTTTCCCCCGCCGGACGACGGGCGGTGGAAAGCGGGAAATGCAAAGTGGTGGCCGAGATCAGCAACGCCGGTTACCAGTGGCGTTTCCTAGCGGGAGCGATGGGCCTGCCCTTTATCCCCTCCCGCAATCTGTTGGGCACCGACACTTTCGAGAAAAGCTCAGCCAAAATCGTGCGCGATCCCTGGAGTGGTAAGCCGATCTGTCTGCTGCCTGCCGCTTACCCTGACGTGGCCATGTTCCACGTGCCTCGCTGCGACAAGTACGGCAACGCGCAAATTGATGGTATCCTGGTGGAGGACTTCGAACTGGCGCGGGCGGCCAGGCGAGTCCTCGTCACTACCGAGGAAATCGTGGACGAGGAAGTGATCCGCAGCAAGCCCGATCAGACCGCGATCCCCTTTTTCCTGGTGGATGCGGTGTGCGAGGTGCCATACGGGGCTCATCCCACGCAGATGCCCTACCTCTACTTCTTCGACGAGGAACACATCCGCGAGTGGCTCACCGTCTCCAAGACAGAAGAGGGAACCAAAGCCTACTTCGACAGGTACGTCTTCGGGGTGAAGGACTTCGAGGAATATTTGGAACTGGTGGGCGGCGTGCGCAAACTGAGCTACCTCAAACGAGTGGAACAACTCCGCGCCCCAATGCCCGTGCAGGGAGGAGGAGAAGAGTGATGGCTGAGATAGCGAGCTACACACCGACCGAGCTGCTGGCCTGCGTGGCCGCACATGTGTTGGAAGACGGTAAGTCCATCTTCGTGGGCACCGGCCTGCCGATGATCGCCTCCATGCTCGCTCAACGCACTCACGCCCCCAATCTGCTCATCATCTTCGAGGCTGGCGGCATCGGCCCGCAGGTGCCAGTGCTACCCATCTCGGTAGGCGATTCGCGCACCTTCCACCGGGCGGTGGGAGCCTCTTCCATGCATGACGTGATGAGTGCCTTGCAGAACGGGTACGTTGACTACGGCTTCCTGGGGGCGGCGGCTATCGACCCCTACGGCAATATCAACACCACTATCATCGGCGATTGGGAACGCCCCAAAGTGCGCCTGCCCGGCAGCGGCGGGGCCAATGACATCGGTTCCCTCTGCTGGCGGACGATCATTATGATGCGCCAGGATAAGCGCCGCTTCGCGAATAAGCTGCCCTTCATCACCACCCCCGGCTATCTGACCGGCCCCGGCGCGCGCGAGGCAGCCGGTCTGCCCGAAGGCACAGGCCCTTACCGGGTCATCACCCAGTTGGGCGTGTACGGCTTTGACGAGACAACCAAACGCCTGAAGCTTATCAGCCGCCATCCGGGAGTTACCATCGAAGAAATCCAGGCCAACAGTGAGTTCGAGATCATTATCCCTGCCGAAGTGCCGGAAAGCACACCCCCCACTCCAGAGGAGCAGCGTATTCTGCGCGAGATAGATCCCAGCGGGATGGTGATCAAGGTCAGATGACAGGTGACAGTCACCTCGGAGGTGACTGTCACCTGACCTCTTGCAGCATCGGGAAAATTGTGCTAAACTATCTCCGATGTAACCACATGATCCGCAGGCCAGCCGGGTTCAAGCAGATGAGGGTGGATTGAAACAAAGAACCAAGAATACGGAAACGGGAATCGCTGACGGCAGCAAATATGTTATCGTGCTCGCATCAAGAACCGTGCTTCCGCTTCATGGAGGCTGGTCAATGCCTTGCAAAAAAGTACATCCTGATGCTCACCGCTACCCCGGTGCAGAACAACCTGGATGAACTCCACAACCTGATCACCGTGCTCAAACCGGGGCAACTCAAGACACGACGCGAGTTTAAGCGACAATTCGTCACTCGGGGTGACCCCCGCCTGCCCCAAAATCGCGGGGAACTGCGCGCCCTGCTGGCCGACGTGATGGTGCGCAACACTCGCAGCCAGGTCAGCATCCACCTGCCTTGCCGCCGGGCCTACACTATCCGCCTGCAGCTCACACCAGCGGAACAGGTCCTCTACGACGAAGTCAGCACTTTCGTGCGGGAAACGCTGCGCATCGTCGAATCTACGGAAAACCAGAGTTGCAAAGGCCTCAACCGTTTCACCCTGCAGATCTTACAACGCGAGATCGGCTCCAGTGCCCTGGCTGCGCAACCAACGTTGAAGACTCTGTCCGCCAGAGACAACCTCCCAACCGAGCAGCGAGCCACCCTGTCCCGCCTAGCCGAACAGGCAGCCCAGATAACCCACTGACATTCTTGCTTATTGGGCAAGAAAATGAACCACGAAGGACACTAAGGTACAAGCCGTGGTCTCCTTCGTGCCCTTTGTGGTTTGCCTGTTTGGTTCCGGCTGGGCCGGGTTAGGATCACGAAAGAGAGAGCTATGGCGATTTACCTGGACATTTCCGCTGCCGTCCACGGCCGGGCTGGATTGGGGCGATATGCGGCCAGCCTGGCCCGCGCACTGTCGGACGTAGCAGCGGACCGGCTGGCCCTTTTTTACAACCGCAGTGGCGAGATGCACCCCCTGGTAGGCCTGGAGAACCTGCCAGCGCGCAGCGTGCACGCCGGATACAAACCCTGGCGCATGGCTGTCTGGCTGGGGCAATTGGCGCGGCTGGGGTTCAATAGCCTGGTGCCGGATGCCGAGCTGTTTCACGCCACCGAGCACCTGCTCCTGCCCTTGCGCGGCGTGCCCACCGTGCTCACCGTGCACGACCTCATTTTCCACCTCTTTCCCGAGCATCACAAGCCGCTCAACTACTGGTATCTGAACCTGGCCCTGCCCCTCTACTGTCGCCGGGCCACGGCCATTATCGCCGTCTCCGAGGCGACCAAGCGCGATCTGGTGCGTTGCTGGGGTCTGGACCCGGCGCGGATCACCGTGGTGCACGAGGCCGCCGACCCGCGCTTTCGCCCCGCCTCGCCGGAGGCCATCGCCACCATACGCCAGCGCTACGGTCTACCCCCGCGCTTCCTCGTCACCGTGGGCGTGATCGAGCCGCGCAAGAATCTCTCCCGCCTACTAGATGCGCTGGACATCTTACGCCGCGAGGAGGATGTGCACCTGGTCATCGTGGGCGGTAAGGGCTGGCTCACGGCGGACTTCTTCCGCAAACTGGAGGCTTTTCCCCATCGTCGGGCCGTGATTCTGACCGGATACGTCCCCGATGAGGACCTGCCCGCCGTGTACAGCGCGGCGACACTCTGTGTACAGCCTTCACTATACGAAGGATTCGGCCTGCCCGTGCTGGAGGCCATGGCCTGCGGCACCCCCGTGGTCTGTAGCCGAACTGCGAGCTTCCCCGAGGTCGGTCAGGATGCGGCCCGCTACTTCGATCCCACCGACGCCGCAGAGATGGCAGCAACAATCCGTGCTGTGTGGCGCGACGAGGAATTGCGCGCCGACATGCGTCGCCAGGGACTGGCCCAGGCGGCGCTGTTCTCGTGGGCGAGGACCGCGCGCGCGACCATGACCGTTTACGAGCGAGTGCTGTCAGGCATGTAGAAATCCACCACAACAACGAAAGGACATCGCGGATGACATCTTTGCTTAAGCAACTATCGCGCATCGTACAAGGCGTGCGTATCCTGGGAGCAGGCCTGGTCCTCCAGTGCGCGCTCTACCCTTTTCGCAAAGCTTACTACTCCGCCAAGTTCCGTGACGGCGGAAGTTCCTCGCTGCGGGGTTGGTTAGGCATCTTCGACGCGCTACGCCGCCCGCAAGTCACCCCTTTGACTCCAGCCGACTGCACTTTTGCGGGCGCTGTGCGCGAAGTCCGCGTGGACGGGCACACGGTGGAGCTGACCTGCGAAAAGGCCGCGGTGCAACTCACCGTGCTGGCCGAGGACCTGATCCGCGTGCGACTGAGTCCCACAGGCCGGTTCCCCCCACCCTTCTCCTACGCCGTGGACAAAGAGGACGGCGATTGGCCCGCGGTGGACTTCACCGTGCACGAGAGCGACGAGACCATCGAAGTGCGCACCGCGCGGCTTACCTGCCGGGTGATGAAAACGCCCCTGCGCCTGATCTTCGTTGACCCCCACGGCGAAATCATCAGCGCCGACGAGGCGGGCATGGGTTGGCGCGGGGAACGGGTAGCCCATTGGAGACAAATCGCTTCCGACGAGCACCTCTACGGCCTGGGCGAGAAAACGGTCGGCCTGGACAAGCGCGGCCTGGCCTTCGAGATGTGGAATCGCGACCCGCAGACCTACTCCCCTGGCGATGACCCCATCTACCTCAACACCCCCTTCCTGCTCGGCCTGCGCGATGGACGAGGGTATGGCATCTTCTACGACAACACTTTCCGCTCCTGGTTCGACCTGGGCGCTGAACGGACGGACGTATCCCGCTTCGAGGCCGAGGGCGGTGAGCTGCGCTACTACTTCTTTTACGGTCCCGCTTTGACCACCGTCCTCGACCGCTACACCGAGTTGACCGGGCGGATGATCATGCCGCCGCTGTGGGCGCTGGGCTATCACCAAAACCGCTGGAGCTACTACCCGGAGAGCCGCGTGCGGGAGATCGCCCACGAGTTTCGCGCGCGGCGCATCCCCTGCGACAACATCCACCTGGACATCCACTACATGGACGGCTACCGCTGTTTCACCTGGGACCGGAATCGCTTCCCAGACCCAGCACAGATGATCGCCGACCTGAAAGAGCAAGGCTTCAAAACCGTGGCCATGATTGACGCCGGCATCAAGGCCGATCCGAAGTATTGGGTCTGTGCCGAGGGTCTGGAGCAAGGGATGTTCTGCACCTATCCCGATGGGCAGATCTACGGCGGACCGGTGTGGCCGGGCGAGTGCCATTTTCCGGATTTCACCAGCCCGCGCGTGCGGGCCTGGTGGGGCGAGCTATACCGGGGTCTGGTGGAGATGGGCGTGGCCGGGGTATGGAACGACATGAACGAGCCGGTGGTGATGGGCTTCCAGGGCGACACCTTCCCCGATTGCGTGCGCCACGATTGGGAGGGACAGGGCGCCGATCACCGCCAGGCGCACAACGTCTACGGGATGCAGATGGCCCGCGCCACTGCCGAGGGGTTGACGCGCCTGCGTCCCGAGGAACGGCCACTGGTCATCACCCGCTCGGCGTGGGCCGGGGCGCAACGCTACTGTCTGAACTGGACGGCCGACAATCAGAGCACCTGGCCGCAGCTCAAGCTGACCATGCCCATGGTCATGACTCTGGGCCTGGGCGGGATGGCTTTCAGCGGGCCGGACACGGGGGGCTTCGAGGGCACGCCGG
>JANLFX010000068.1 GCA_024653325.1 Anaerolineae bacterium | reverse complement strand
TAAGGACTGGGTTAATGTGCCTATTGGTCCCCTATACCAAAGTTCGAACAGTCACCCGCGTGCAGTTGGCCTTTCGTCAACGACTGCTGGAAATGTCCTACACGGACCTCATGGGGATTGCCCATCCGCGCTGGTAGTTTCCTGCTGCGGGGTGAACAGCTCCTCATAATCGTACCGCCCTCCCGCATTCCAGAAGGTCCATCCCCATGATCCGGCGTCCTCAGCAGCCTGTCTTTCCAACCTGAGCTCTTCCAGCCCATACGGTACCCTCCAGGAATAATGCTGAAGCCAGGGACGTACCTTCGTCTTAGTGCGCTGTAGCGCATCCCGCGTGGCCCGATAGACCACCTCATAAGGGTAATTAGCCGGCTCCTCGAAACCGAAATTGCCGGAGATGTAGGTGGAAGGATAAATCATCGGACATAAATAATCCACCAAAGGCGCGATGGCATCCACTTTCTGACCGATACCCATGTCACTGGAGGGTGCTACTGAAACTGTCAGGCCGAAGAGGTCCACTGAAGTAAACACCTGCCATGGCTGCAGCGCAGTTCGCAGTTGTTCCAGAAAACCGTTGATGGCGGCGGTGCGGTTCTCCATTGTGTTATCCGCTTCCTCGTAAACGATGGTGGTCACATCACCGTCCGAGGGAAAGCGGACGTAGTCCACCTGGATCTCATCGAACCCCATCTGGGCTACTTCGACAGCAATGGCGACGTTGTAATCTCTCACTTCCTGGCGGAAAGGGTTGGTCCATCCCAGGCCCTTGTTGTCAGTCCACGCCGTGCCATCAGCGCGTTTTATCGCCCAATCAGGGCGGCCTGAGGCCAGCGGGCTATCTTTGAAAATCACCAGGCGGGCAATGGTGTAGATGCCACGCTCCTTGCACAGGCGCAGGAATTCCTGCAAGTCCATCAGGCCACCGACTGTGCCCCCTAACTCCTGGGCTAATGGCACCTGGCTAGTGTAAGCCAGTCCCCCCCGATCCCCTTTGACGTCTACCACGATGGCGTTCAGTTCGGTACGATCTACCAGGTCAATCAATGCCTGCACCCGATCTGGCAAAGAAAGCAGGGCCAGAGGGATATAGATGCCCTTGACCTGGAAGGGGGTGAGCATCAGGTCGGCGCACGGCAAAGACGAGTCGGCACAATATGTCACTACCGGATTAGCGGCCTGTTCGATTATCACTCGTTCCTTGCGGTAGCCTGCTGCTTTGATCACCAATGTCGGTTGGGCGGGCAAATCTGGGATAAGGTAAAAGCCATTGGCGTCAGCGGTTATCACTCTATCGTCCACGTAGATCATGGCTCCGGCAATGGACTGACCTGTGCTCGCATCGCGCACCACGCCCTGCAGGCTGGTGGGGCGCAGGGTCAGGGAAATACTTTCCTGGCCGGTATAAACGGCCTGCCCCGATGCGTAACCCTCGGCGCGGACGGTAATCGTTTCTCCTGGCACCACCCGGCTGAGGACCGCCCGCCCATTCTGGTCTGTCTTCACCACAGGGATACTGCCGGTGATCGTGGCCCCGGAAATCGCCCGCCCACTGAATGCATCGCTCACCAGGAACATCACTTCTCGCGGGTGAAGGTCGAGCACCAATGTGGTACCACCAGCAAACGATTGTTCCGCTGGCTGGTAGCCAGGGGCGGTAACTGTGATCAACGTTCCAGATCGCACCCGGCGGAGTTCATAATTCCCATCCCCATATGCCAATACTTCTCCGCCATCCACCGTAATCACAGCGTTCTCGATGGCCGCATTGGTTTCTGCATCGCGAACCAGACCCATAATCGTGTTGGGTATCAGGGTCACATCCAGTGGAGATCCGTTCAAAAGGTTCTTTTCAGGGGAAATCGGTTCCTGCCAGACCAGGTAACCATCCGCCTGCACAATCAAATCGGGTTGGCCGGCAATGCGTTGTAGTTCATACTGGCCGAAAGCATCAGTCCGCGTGCTCATATCACCTGCCGATACTATGGCCCCGCTCACCGGCAACCTGGAAAGCTCGTCGTACACCACCCCCCTCAGGCGATTGGGCTGTAAGGCGATGTCCAGAGTGAATCGTCTGGTCAATAACCCACTGGCATTGCACGTTTCCGTGAAAGGCAGGTAGCCGGGGGCCTGCACGGAAACCACCAATTCCCCCTCTACTCCTTCCAGGCGATAGTAACCCTGCTGATCGGTAATGGTAGTCACTTTTTCTGCGACCACCTTTGCGCCCTGGATAGGCTCTCTCGTCTGCCCGTCGTAGATTTGCCCGGCGAGCACTTTCTTGCTGGTAAGCCAATACGCCAGTGGTATGATTACCACCAGCAGCAGTGCCAGTGATAGCCACAGCCTTTTAATTTTCACTCGACACTCCAATCGAAAGTATCTGTTTTGTCGGGGTTTACGTCAGGGGTGATGTTTGATGATTATTATAGCACAAATATCGTTAATCACGTAATTGGTAGTAGGGCAACTCCGCAGGAGTTGCCCTATACTCCGGAGATTTCATGTTTCTGAGAATCTATGGTATAATCAGACCACCTCGCTAGCCTCCCGCCAGCATCCATCTGGCGGGTACTAGACACGCTGATGCAATACCTTGCAAACTAGGGAGGATAACCTGTGAAAAAAACCTTCACTTTGCTGCTCATCTGTCTACTGCTCGCTGCTTGCCGAACTCAACCCACGCCTACGTCCGTAGCGACCTACCTGAAAGTACAGCCCACCTGGACTCCGACCCTGGCCTCGTGGGACACTCCGGTCCCGCTGCCCAGGCACACCACCGCTCCCGGGGTAGCGCCCACCAACCCACCTGGGCCTACGGCCACGCCCACATCGGTGGAGCCGACGGCCACTTCGCTCCCGGCGGAGCCGACGGCCACTCCCACCTCCCTGGTACCGACGGCTACACCAACGCCAGCGGAGCCCACTGCTACCCCCACACCACAACTCCCCACACCCACTCCTACGGCCACCAAACCGCCCGCCCCTACTGCTACGCCGACGCCGGCCCCCGGCAATGTGCTCACTAACGGCGATTTCGAGGGAGACTTCACCGATGAGGGAGTAGGTGCTGGATGGAGCAGACTTTTTAACGGCGATGCCAGTTTCTTCTGGGCGCCCAGCACCTGGCCAGCAGTCGTGGCCAGTGGGGCCCAATCGCAGGGCATGACCCTCGCCGATACCCCTAAGGCTGATCGTTTCATCGGTATCTACCAGACAGTGTCTGTCGTACCTAAAGCCTCCTACACATTGGAACTATCAGGGCTGATCCGTTCTCTGCGTCCCAAACCGGGCAGCTACGACAACCGGATGCAGTGGGGAATTGACTATACCGGTGGCACGGACTGGACGGCGGTGACAGAATGGACCGACCTGGGGTGGGATGAACAGGACATGGATGCGGCCAATCTGACACTGGGACATTACGTCACTACCATCACAGCTCAGGGCAATAAATTGACCCTGTTCATCCGTGGCTGGGTCAAGTGGCCGAAGAACCCCAACCGGGCGGAGTTTTACGTGGACAACGTAAAGCTGGTGGGGCCCAAACCTCGCTAAACGAATAGGTGCGACGCACCTCCGAGGTGCGTCGCACCTTACTCCAATCTGCTGCCCTCACATTTCCTCAGTTACCTGCTGATATTGTAGAACGCCCCCATCCCGGCGTAAACCGCCGCATCGCCCAACTCCTCCTCAATGCGCAGAAGTTGATTGTACTTGGCGGTCCGTTCCCCACGTGCGGGAGCGCCGGTCTTGATCTGCCCCGTGTTCCAGGCCACGGCCAGGTCCGCAATGGTCGTATCCTCACCCGTCTCCCCGCTGCGGTGCGAGAGGATCACAGTCCATCCGGCACGCTGGGCCATCTGTACCGCTTCACTGGCCTGGCTCAGGGTACCGATCTGGTTGACCTTACACAGGAGGGCATTGCAGGCGTGTTCTTTAATCGCCCTCTCCACTCGCTGTACGTTGGTCACCAGCAAATCGTCCCCCACAATCTGTACTTTACTACCCACGCGCTGGGTCAGCAACTGCCAAGTTTTCCAATCGTCCTCGGCCAGGCCGTCCTCCAGGGAAATGATAGGGTATTTGCTGAGCCAATCCTCGTAGAATTCTACCATTTGCGTGCCGCTCAGTCGTTTGCCCTCTTTCTTCAGGTGATACGTCACCCCATCTTCGAAGAACTCGCTGGCGGCGGGATCCAGAGCGATGTAAATATCCTGGCCTGGCTTATATCCTGCCCGTTCAATGGCCGCCAGGATGAGCTCTACTGCCTCTTTGTTGGACCCCAGACTGGGGGCGAATCCCCCCTCGTCGCCCACGCCAGTGTTGTAGCCCTTGTCTTTGAGCACCGCTTTCAGGGCATGATAAGTTTCCACACCCCAGCGCAGGGCCTCGCGGAAGCTGGGCGCGCCCACGGGCATGACCATGAATTCCTGCAAATCGGGACCATCCGCGGCGTGTTTGCCGCCGTTCAGGATGTTCATCATTGGTACGGGAAGAATGTGCGCCGCGGTGCCGCCGATATAGCGATACAATGGCAGGCCCAATGACTCAGCCGCTGCCTTGGCTACGGCCAGGCTGACGCCCAAAATGGCGTTGGCTCCCAATTTGCCCTTGTTCGGCGTGCCGTCCAACTCGACGAGGAAAGCATCAATCCCCATCTGATCGAACGCGTCCCAGCCTACCAGCTCGTCGGCGATGTCCTCATTCACATTCTGCACAGCTTTGAGCACACCTTTCCCGCCATAGCGGGTTTTATCCCCATCCCGCAACTCCACAGCCTCGTGCATACCGGTGCTGGCTCCAGAGGGCACTGCTGCCAGACCGCGCGCCCCGTCATCCAGCACTACTTCCACCTCAACAGTGGGATTACCCCGCGAATCGAGAATCTCACGGGCGATAATGTCCTCAATATAAGCCATCGTTTGCCTCCTCGTGCACTATTTCTTCTGCAGCTTAAGCGCCTGATATAGCGCCTCAAAATCGAAACGCTCTTCCAGTATCTCCTGGAAACGCTGTAATTTTTTCTCCTGATGGAAGCGGGTTTTACCAAAGTAACGCTCGATCACTTCCACCACCGTCAGAGTATCCTGCTTGGCCAGGATCATGGGCACGCCCACCTCCTCGGCCCGGCCCAGGATGATCGGGCTGGGCCGCAAATTGCCGGTCAGGATCAGGCACTTGGTCGAGGTCTCCAGGGCAGCCAACTGGATGTCCGGCCGGTCCCCGCCGGTGATGACCGCCTTGTTAGGTTTGCGGCGGAAGTAAGTGAGAGCGCTGTCCACACTCATCGCGCCAACCATCAGATATTCCACTAATTCATCGCCGTGTTCTGGACAACAGAGAATCTCGCCATTCAGAGCCTCCGCCAACTCGTTCACGCTGATGGAAAGCAACAACCGCTCCTGAGGCAGGATGGCGAATACCCTGATCCCGCGTTTTTCCAGATATGGCTTGATCGTTTCCTGAACAAAGCGCATCAACTGGCGAGGCACGGCGTTAATCACCACGCCGAGCATCGAATCGCCCAGGCGAGTCCTGGCAGTGAGGATATCGTCCACCAATTGCATGTTATTGGAGTATTTGACCACCACTAACTCCGGCGCATTCAACAACTCTGAGACTTTGGGGGTAGGCAGGTCCACCAGATACCCTTCACGCAGGCTCGCGCCCCCCTCCAGGATCACCACGTCCTTATTTCGCGAGACCTCAGCGTAGGCGCTTTTCAACCTGGCAACAAAATCCGTCATCTCTTTGCCGGAGAGAATGGTCTCCACGATTTGGGGTGTCAGCATCACCGGTGCCAACAACTCACCCGATTCCTTAAGATCGAATATTCGCTTGGCGAACTCGGCATCCTCGTCTACCACTTTATCCAGCATATGCCTGGCGGTGGTGCTCAATGGCTTCATGTAACCTACTGTGAAGCCGTCGCGCATAAATCGTTGCCCCAGCCCGATGCATACTGCGCTCTTGCCAGCGAAGGTTTCGATCGAGGTCACGTATAGCGTTACCATGATTCCTATCCTCCTTAAACTATTCGCTCAGCGGTCACCGCTGCTGAACTCAGGGCTCCGCCAAACTGTCAACTAAGCACCAGTCGCATATCTACGCCGACTACCCCTCGGCCTGTCTCGTAGACGATCAGTGGGTTGATGTCGAACTCCACGATTTCGGGGAACTCGGTGACGAGTTGTGACATGCGCAACAATACATCTACGATGGCCTCCATGTCCGCCGGCGGTTCTCCCCGCACCCCGCGCAAGAGTTGGATGGAGCGAATTTCGTTAATCATCTCTTTCGCTTCTTGGCGGGAGAACGGGGCCACGCGGAAAGTCACGTCCTTCAAAGCCTCCACATAAATGCCACCCAGTCCGAACATCATCAGCGGGCCGAACTGCAAATCGCGGTTCATGCCAATGATGACTTCCCGCCCGCCGGTGACCATTTCCTGTATCTGACAACCCCAGATTTGCGCGTCGGGCATGTAGCGGGTGGCCCGGTAGGTGATCAGGTCAAAGGCATCGCGTACCTCGGTGGGGTTGCGGATACCCAGCTTCACGCCGCCGATGTCGGATTTGTGCAGGATGTCCGGCGAGGCGATTTTCATCACCACCGGGTATCCTATCCGGTCGGCGATTTCTACCGCTTCGTCTATGTTGGTCGCCAATTCGGACGCCGGGACGCGCACGCCGCAGGCCCGTAACACCGTTCGTGCCTCGGCGTCGCCAATCTGTAGTCGGCCGTCGGCTTTCACCTGCTCGAACACCTGCCGGATGGCATCTCGATCAATGTCGAAGGTCTCCACCTGGAGTGGGGGTCGCTGCAGCCATTCACGATAACGGAGCATCGCGCCCATGGCGGCCACGGCTCGCTCTGGCACCGGATAATTGGGCACCTGGTGTTGGTTGAGGATTCTAACCCCTTTGCTGGTAGTGGCCTCGCCCATAAAGGCTCCAAAGATCGGCTTATCATACTTACCGGACAGTTCGCCTACCACCTGCGCTGTCTCCTCAATCTGCGTCATCACCTGGGGGGTGAGAACCACCACCACTCCGCCCACGCCCTCGTCCTGGAGCACAGCCTCGATGGCCAATTTATACCGGTCGGCCAGGGCATCTCCCAGCACGTCCACCGGGTTAATCACACTGGCCGCGGCGGGCAGGTTTGCCCGCAGATATTCCATCGTCTCCTGTTTAAGGGAAGCCAGTTGCAGGCCGTAGCGCTCGCAGGCGTCGGTGGCCATGATGCCCGGCCCGCCGGCATTGGTGACGATGGCAATGCGTTCACTTTTGAGCAATGGTTGCCGGGCAAATGCTACCGAGTAATCGAACAACTCCTGCACGGAGTTAGCACGCAACACGCCTACCTGGCGGAATGCTGCGTCATAGGCTTTCTCTGAACCAGCCAGGGTGCCGGTGTGCGAAGAAACGGCCCGGGAGCCTGCACTGGTCGTCCCGGATTTGATGGCGATGATCGGCTTTTCCTTGGTCACCTGGCGGGTAATGCGCATAAAGCGTTCGCCGTCCACGATGCCCTCCAGATAAGCCATGATCACGTTGGATTCCGGGTCATGCCACCATTCCTCAATGAAATCAATCTCGTTGAGATCGGCTTTATTGCCCAGGCTGACAAAGCGCGAGAACCCAATATCCTGGGCCAGGGCGATGTCTAAGATCGAGGTGCATAGCGCCCCCGATTGCGACATAAAGGCGATTTTCCCCCGCCTGGGCATGCCCACCGCGAAGGAAGCGTTCAGTTTAGAAACAGTATCAATGATTCCCAGCACGTTGGGCCCGACCAGGCGTATTCCATATTGCTGGGCGACGTGCACCAACTCCTTTTCGCGTTGCCGCCCTTCGGCTCCCACCTCGCGGAAGCCCGCCGAGATAATCACCGCTCCGCGCACGCCTTTTTGTCCGCATTCTTCCAACGCGCCGATCACGTATTTAGCTGGTACGACGATAATAGCCAGGTCAATGGGATCCGGCACATCCAGCACAGAGGCGTAACATTTAAGGCCGAGAATTTCATCGGCTTTGGGATTGATAGGATAAACCTTTCCTTCATACCCGTGAGTGATGATATTGGATAACACGCCGTAACCCAGCTTTCCTGGTTCACGCGAAGCACCAATAACAGCCACAGACCGGGGAGCAAAGAACATTTCCAGCATAGTGCATTCCTTTTAACAATGGTATCCTGTGCGTACGTCTTTCGTCAGCGATGCTAATCTTACAACAAAAAGGTGATTTTGGCAAACCGATTGTGATATTCTGCTCATGAATCAGCGTTTGCTTTCACAAAGAGACGCCCACTATCGCTGAACTTCCGCAGCCCTACTCGATATGTCGAGATTCCCTGACCCCAACATCTACCTGATTGATCCGTGGTTGCGCGCCTGACGGAGTCAGAAGACCCTTGCCAAGCGTGAGAGTTCAAGAGTGCATCATGGTTGACTTGTTGTGGATTCTGGGGTATAATTTGACATAGCATGAGAACAGCAACGTCAGATAAACGGCAATTGTAACCGCGAGAGCAGAGTTCGTTGTTTAAGGAGGCCTGTGATGAAAATCAGTGCGCTCAAAACTTTTACCCTGCTGATGGTAATCTCGGTGGCGCTCGGCGTCGCCGGATGCACACGCGCCAAGTCGGGGGGCGTTATTCCTAGCTCAGTGGAGGGCACTTCACAGGCCCCAGCCGCGGGCACGGGAACCGCTGTGATCTCCGTTGAGGGCACCCCAACTTCTGAGATGCCGGTAGGCATTCGGGAAACGGCGCAAGCCAACATGACCCCGGTCCCCACCCAGGTTATGGCTACTCCCCTGGTCACAGCTACAAATACACCAGCGCCAGCCACTCCCACTCCCACCGCGACTGCGGGGCAGACCACCACCTACATTGTGCAGTGGGGTGACACGTTATACTCCATTGCCCGCCGGTGTGGTACGACGGTAGATAATATCGTCAGGATGAACAACATTGCGGACCCCAATTCCATACGCGCAGGCCAGCAATTGACCCTCTCCTGCGCGGGGAGCACTACCACTGTTGAACACATCGTCAAGGCAGGCGAGAACCTATTCCGCATCGCCCTGATGTATAACACCACCGTGGAAGCCATCGCTACTGCCAATGGCATTGTCAACCCATCGTTTATCTGGGTAGGGCAGCGGCTGCGCATCCCGCAGGGCACAGGAACGCCACCAACCGGTACGGGGCGCTATCACGTTGTACAGCGAGGCGAGACCTTGTATAGTATTGCGCTCCAGTACGGAACCACGGCGGCGGCCATTGCAGTAGCCAATGATCTTTCCAATCCAAACCTGATCTACCCGGGTCAAACTCTACTCATTCCCCAGTAAATGACCGGGACCAGGGCGTATTGCAGGGTGAAGCATTCACCTCCGCAGTAAAACTTGAAAGTATCCCTTTGCCATGTTATACCAGACCGGGGTTTGTCAGATTTCTTTACCCACGGTCTGGTTTGAATTAAGACGCGATCTTTGCACTTCTGTGATCTTGAGCCATCCCCAACCAGTTTTTCACCGCCGAGATACAGAGGACGCTGATAATTTTCTAAAATCTCTGCGACCTCGGCATCTCTGCGGTGTATGTTCCGATCAACAGGGGCAAAGTGCAAAGATAGTGATTTGACTTTTTCTCTAACTGGTTTTAGAATAAAATACCTTTTTGAACCTTGGGGCCGGTTAATGGGTATTATTACGAGCAGGGGAGTACCGTGGAATCATCTTGGGTGACGGCTAAGTCCATCGAGGAAGATAGACTATTGATCGCTCGCACCCGTGGGGGAGACTGCACCGCATTCGAAGCCCTGTACAACAAGTATAAGGGGCAAGTGTATCGTACAGCCCTGGCCATTGTGCGAGATCAGGGAGCGGCAGAAGACATCCTGCAAGATTGTTTTATCAAGGTTTATACCAACATTGACCGCATTGATAGCTCTCTTCCACTTGTGCCCTGGTTGTATCGGGTCACGGTTAACCTGAGTTATAACTGGGTGACTCGCCGCAAGAGATGGCTTACCCCTTTGGAAGCTGTAATTGATCGCCTTAATATGCATCCGCGCATTGCGCCAGAACAGGCCGTAGAGGAAAACGAGTTGCAGCAGGTAGTGCAGGAAGCCATTTATTCTCTTAGCTTCGAACAGCGGGTCGTTCTGATCCTTTTTTATCTGACCAATTTCAGCATTCGTGAGATTGCGTACATCCTCGATGTACCGGAGGGCACGGTTAAATCCCGCTTGTATTACGGCCGGGAGAAACTCAGGCAAAAGCTGCTAAGCGATCAACGGCTGTCTCTGGGAGTGGCGTATGAGTGGTCGTAAGTTGATGCCGGATGTGCGTCGCGACGACGAACTCGATAGGCTGATCCGGTGGGCCCTCTATAGCATGGTAGCTAACGCCCGACCATCTCCCGCCGTTTGGGGCAACCTCCGCCTTCAGTTATCTCGCCCCCTGCCCACTACCATCGCTCCGAACTGTCCGGCCTGGCGGCGCTCTGTCCAGGGCCTGTTGACCTGGACAACCGGCGCTCTGGATTATATTTTCGATCAGAAGTGGGACGAACGATTCGACCGTCAACGTAACTCTCGGCGCTGGCGCGATTACCTGTTTCTGGCGATGCCTTCCGCCGTTGCGTTCATGAGTGTTTGGTAACCTCTTAAAGGGGGGGCGGAAAGATTATGTCCAAAACCAACTGGCTTATCACGGCAATCATTGTCTTATTAGTACTATGTCTGGTTTTGAGTTGCTGCAGCGGCCTTTTTGCGTTGTATCTCTTCAGACAGAAAACGTTCATTTTCCCCGTTCGAGAGACGCCCACCCCTTTTTCCGGAATCGGGCCAACACCGATAGCACCATCTACCCGTATGCCCTCCCCAGCCCATGCGGGAGGCACCCTCCGACTGCCAGGCGCAGAACCGGTCAGCCTGGATCCGGCTGTGGCTGGAGATTCGCACTCCCATGAGTATATCAACAAGATATTTAGCGGATTGGTGGCTCTGGACGATAACCTGGAGGTGGTGCCCGACATTGCAGAACGGTGGGAAGTCAGCGGCGGGACGGAGTATACCTTCTATTTGCGCCATGATGTGCAATTTCACGATGGCAAGCCGGTCACCGCTCAAGATTTCAAGTATTCCATTGAACGCGCCTGTGACCCGAAGGTAGCAGGCAGCAATCCGGTGGCCAGCTCGTACCTGGGGGACATTGTCGGTGCATTGGATAAGTTGAGCGGACGTGCGGATGAGGTGCGCGGCGTAGAAGTAGTGGATGATTACACTTTGCGCATTACGATTGACGCCCCCAAGTCCTACTTTCTGGCCAAGCTCACTTATCCCACTTCCTATGTCCTGGACAAGGAGAATGTCGAGGGCAACAGGAACTGGACGAATAACCCTAACGGCACCGGTCCTTTCCGGCTGGTAGAAAAAAGCAAAGACCGCATCGTGCTGGCAGCCAATGAAAACTATTACCGGGGCAGACCTCCTATTGATGAGGTGGTTTACGACCTGCGGGGTGTATCCAGTATCAACCTTTACGAACGGGGGGAGCTGGATGTGGCAGCCGTGGGGGCAGCGGATATTGACCGCGTGCTCGATCCTAACAACCCTCTGCACGATGAACTGGTCACTGTACCGTCGCTGGACGTATGGTACGTGGCTTTTAACACCACGATGCCACCCTTTGATGATGTGAAGGTACGGCAAGCTTTCGCTTACGCCACCAACAAAAAAGCCATCGCCGACATCATCCTGGGTAAAACAGTGACGCCTGCCACGGGAATTTTGCCCCCTGGCCTGCCGGGTTACAATGAATCGTTCACCGGCATCCCCTTTGATCCCGACAAAGCATTAACTTTGCTGGAAGAATCTTCTTATGGTAGCGCCGACAAATTGCCTCCCATTATTTTCACCGTCAGCGGGGAGGGCGGCCCGGACCCGGTGACGGAGGCCTTGGTGGAGACCTACCAACAGACGTTGGGGGTGGAAATTCAGATCAAACAGATGCCCTGGGCAGATTTTTTGGAGGGGCTGAACGAGCGACGTTATCAGATGTTCAGCCTGGGGTGGGTCGCCGACTATCCCGACCCTGAGAACTTCCTGGACATCCTCTTTCACGGCCAAAGCGATTACAATCATACCGGTTATGACGATCCTGAAGTCAATGCCTGGCTGGAAGAGGCGCGTGTGGAGACTGACCATGAGCGAAGGATGGCATTGTATAATCAGGTGGAGACGCGCGTGGTGGAGGATGCTGTCTGGATTCCCATATACCACGGCGTGGACTACGTGCTGGTTAAACCCCACCTGAAGAACTTTGTGGTCACCCCCCAGGGGTTCTTCAAATTCGATCAGGCATATCTGGAAACCGAGTAAACTGGAGGAATGTATGACAACTTTGTTGGAAGTGAAGGACCTGAAAACTCGCTTCTATACTCAAGATGGCGTGGTACATGCCGTGAATGGCATTTCTTACACATTGGACGAGGGATCAACGCTTGGCATCGTGGGTGAGAGCGGTTGCGGCAAAAGTGTGAGTGTGCTGTCGGCCATGCGCCTGATCCCTGAACCACCGGGTAAAATCGTAGGAGGGCAAGTTCTTTTTGAGGGCGAAGACCTGCTTAAAATGTCGATGGACGAGATTCGTCACGTACGTGGCAATAAGATTGCCATGATTTTTCAGGACCCCATGACCTCGCTGAACCCGGTATTGACCATTGGGCGGCAGGTGGAAGAAGCTCTGGAATTGCACATGGGCATGAGCAGAAGCCAGGCGCGGCAACGCGCCATCGAATTGCTGCAAATGGTCGGTATCCCGCAAGCCGAGGACCGCATAGATGATTATCCCCATCAGTTCTCCGGCGGTATGCGGCAGCGGGTGATGATCGCTATGGCCCTTTCCTGCAATCCGCAGATCCTCATCGCCGACGAGCCAACCACCGCCCTGGACGTAACTATTCAGGCACAGATTATAGACCTGGTCAAACGCCTGCGCGATGAGATCGGTATGGCCGTTATCTGGATCACCCACGACTTGGGGATTATCGCTGGTCTGGCCGAAAAGGTTATCGTCATGTACGCCGGTTTCATTGTCGAGGAGGCCCCGGTTAAAGAGCTGTATAGCAATCCCCGGCATCCATACACCATCGGATTGCTGGGCTCCTTGCCCCGTCTGGATGCGCGCAAGAGCCATAGGCTGGTGTCTATCGAGGGCCTGCCACCCGATTTGATTGACCTGCCGCCTGGCTGTCCGTTCGCCCCGCGCTGCGCCTACGTCATTGACCGCTGTCTGGAAGAAAACCCGTCGTTGGAAGCCGTCGGCTCTAACAGTCACCGTATCGCTTGTTGGGTAGATGTGAAAACAGCGCCGAAGACGTGATAGCTCGCCCCGAGAATCAGATCCTTAAGCGGAGGAAAGTCGGCTTATGACAGAAGATAATATCCTGGTTAGAGTAGAACATCTGAAAAAGTATTTTCCCATTACACGCGGCATTGTCTTTCAGCGGCAGATTGGGGCTGTCAAGGCGGTAGATGACATCAGTTTCGACATTCGCCGGGGTGAGACATTGGGATTGGTAGGCGAAAGTGGGTGTGGCAAGTCCACTACCGGGCGTACCATTCTCCAACTTTATCGGCCCACAGCAGGAGCGGTGTATTTTGAAGGGCAGGACCTGGCCAAGATGAAGGGCGAGCAATTGCGCCGTATGCGCCGCAAGATGCAGATGATTTTCCAGGACCCTTATGCCTCGCTCAATCCCCGCATGACCGTGGGCAATATCGTGGGTGAGCCCCTAGAGGTACATGGTGTGGCCAGCGGCAAGGAGCGGTACGAACGGGTCCAGGAGCTGCTTCAACTGGTGGGCCTTAACCCCTATTTCATCAACCGTTATCCCCACGAGTTCTCCGGCGGACAGCGACAGCGCATTGGTGTAGCCCGCGCTTTGGCCTTGAACCCCTCGTTCATCGTGTGCGACGAGCCTATTTCCGCGTTGGATGTGTCCATTCAGGCTCAGGTGGTGAATCTACTGGAGGACTTGCAGGCGGAGTTCAAACTGACTTATCTCTTCATTGCTCATGACCTGAGCATGGTGCGCCACATATCGGACCGGGTGGCGGTGATGTATCTGGGGAAGATCATGGAGTTGACCAGTCGCGACGAGCTGTACAACAACCCGCTACACCCGTACACTCAAGCTTTGCTCTCGGCAGTTCCCATCCCCGACCCGGTGGTCGAGGAAACCAGACGGCGGATCATTCTCGAAGGCGACGTGCCCAGTCCGGCGAACCCGCCAGCAGGCTGCAATTTCTGTACCCGCTGTCCCAGGATACTGGAAATTTGTCACGACGAAGAACCGGAGTTTAAGGAAGTTGGCCCTGACCATTGGGTGGCCTGTCACCTGATCGCGTAGAATAAGCCTGGGGTTTTTGAACCTTTCAATCCCATTCCTTGTAGATAATTTACAAAGCACACACCAGCGTAAGACGGGCGGGATGATATCCCGTTTAAAGTTAAAGGGGGTGATACAGCGGGATATAAAGGTTGGTACCAGGTTATTCGTCTGGTACAAGACACGTTTCGGAAAGCGTAGTGGGACACCGCGCCCATGAGCACAGGATAAGCGAGTAAATCCAATTTCTAAGGAGGAGGAAATGTCAATCAAGAGATGGGCAATCCTTGCCGCCGTAGTGACCATCGCGGCTCTGATTCTTCCTGCCTGCCAGCCCACCGAGGTCGAGAAGATCGTCAAGGAGACTGTCGTCGTCAAAGAGACCGTCCCGGTGGAGGTCGAGAAGACAGTGGTGGTCACGGCGCCGGCAGGCCCCAGCATTGACGAGATGCTGGAAACCGTGGGCGTGAAAGCCGTGGACGACTTCACCGTCGAGTTCACCCTGGAACATCCTGCAGGCTTCTTCCCGGCCATCGCTGGCATGTGGGTGGCTCGCCCGGTGCCCCAGTGGGTCATCGAGGAGAAAGGCGACCGCTGGACTGAGCCCGGCTTCATCGTCACCAACGGCCCGTACGTGATGACCGAGTGGGTACACGATGATCACATCGTCTTCGAGCAGAACCCCTTCTACTACGATGCTGACAAGGTGCAGATTCAGAAGATCTACGGGACGATGATCGTCGAGGCGTCTACAGCAATGTCCATGTATGAAGCCAACGAACTGGATGACACCGCGCCTCCGCTGGAGGACATGGATCGTATCAAGACCGATCCGGTGCTCAGCAAGGAGTTCGTCATCTACCCCAGCGACTGCACCTACTATTACGGTTTCGTCACCACCAAGCCGCCGGTGGACAACCCGTTGGTGCGCAAGGCCTTGTCGGCCGCCATTGACCGCCAGACTCTGGTGGATACCGTGCTCAAGGGCGGCCAGCAGCCGGCTAATGCCTTCGCCAACCCGCTGATCTTCGGCAACGTGGCGGGCGATCCCGATGTGTGCCCCTGGTGCCTGGACTACGAGATGGGTAAAGAAAAGGCCAAGGAGTGGCTGGCTGAGGCCGGTTACCCGAACGGTGAGGGCTGGCCCAGCGATGTGGTGCTGATGTATAACACCAGCGAGGGCCACAAGAAGATCGCCGAGTTCATCCAGGCCAACTGGCGGGACGTCCTGGGCATCAATGTCAACGTTGAGAACCAGGAGTGGAAAGTCTACCTCCAGACCATCAGGAACGATACCCCGCTGGAGGACGCACCCCACATCTACCGCCTGGGATGGTGCGCGGACTACTCCGACCAGAACAACTGGGTGCATGAGGTCTTCAACCCCACCGCCGGCTCCAACAACACCCGCCTGAGCGCGGATGACCCCTACGTGGGCGACAAGATTAAGGAGTTCGACGAACTGACCCGCGCCGCGGGCGCCGAGCAGGATCCGGCCAAGCGCAAGGAAATGTACAAGCAGGCCGAGAAGCTCCTGGTCGAGGAAATCGCGGCCATGGCTCCCATCTACTACTACACCAACGTCGACCTGCACAAGCCCTGGCTGACCCGCGGGAAGCGTGGTATCGGCGGCTATCACTTCTCCAACTGGACCATTGACTGGGAGGCCAAGAAGGCAGCCACTGGCGCGACCGGCGACGTGGTCACCCTCAACTGGAACTTCGGTACCGAGCCGCCCACCGCCGACCCCGGCCTGGCCACGGATACCACCTCGGTTGATGTGGACGAGCAGCTCTTCCTCGGCCTGACTGACTTCGATGATGAGACCATGGAAGTCATTCCTGAGCTGGCTACCAGTTGGGAAGTCTCCGAGGACGGCCTGACCTGGACCTTCCACATGCGCGATGACGTTGTCTGGGTACGTTACAACACTGCCACCAAGCAAGTTGAGCAGGTCCTGGACGACGAGGGCAACCCGCGCAAGGTCACGGCCCACGACATCGAGTACGCTGTGAAGCGCACCCTCGACCCGAGAACCGCCTCCGATTACGCTTACGTGCTGTACATCATCAAGAACGGCGAGGCGGTCAACACCATGTCCTACTAGGACCTGGACCGGCTTTTCCAGGGGGGATAGCTACGGCTATCCCCCCATTCAGGCGCGACGCACGTCGAAAGTGCGTCGCACCTGAATGGGGTTTTGAAAATCAAGTTGTGAGAGTGTAAGGAGAGAGTTATGACCAGATACATCATCAGGCGCATTCTGTGGTTTATTCCCGTCTTGCTGGCTATCGTGATGGCTACTTTTGTGTTTGTGCGCGCCATCCCGGGCGGGCCTTTCGATTTCGTCGGTGACAAAAGCTTGCCCCCCTCAGTAGTGGCCAACCTGAAGGCCAAATATCATCTCAACGAACCGGTGTGGAAGCAATTCGCCCGCTACTTGTACGATGTAGTCATTAAGCAGGACCTGGGGCCATCGTATCGCTATCGGGGGCGGACGGTGAACGAAATCATTCGAGATGCTCTGCCGATTTCCACCCAACTGGGGCTGTTGTCTCTGCTGTTGGGCCTAGCCATTGGTCTGCCGGCAGGTATCATAGCTGCGTTGAAGCAAAACACAGCCATTGACTATGGCAGCACCTTTGTAGCTATCCTGGGGGTTTCTATACCGAACATCGTGCTGGGACCTCTGCTCATCTGGATCTTCGCTCTCAAGCTGAACTGGTTCCCGGTAGCTCGCTGGGGGGCCCAGGCCCCCTTCTTCCTGGGCTTCCTGCCTGTCCCGAATCTGACCTTTTGGAAATACGCTATCCTACCCACGATTACCTTGGGCACCGGTCTTTCGGCCAGCATTGCCCGTCTGACTCGGGCCAGTCTCCTGCAGACCATTCGTGAAGACTATATCCGTACGGCGCGAGCCAAGGGGTTGGCAGAGCGGGTAGTTATCGTCCGCCACGCCCTGAAAAACAGCATGATCCCCGTGGTGACCATCTTGGGCCCCATGTTTGCCATGGTAGTGACCGGGACGTTTACCACCGAGCAGATTTTTGGCATCCCCGGATTAGGCAAGCATTTCGTGACCAGTGTGGGCAATCGGGATTATCCAGTAGTAGTGGGCACCACCCTGCTGTATTCTGTATTCCTGGTGATCGCCAACCTGCTGGTGGATATTACTTACGCCTGGTTGGATCCGCGTATCCGATATGATTAGCAGGACAGGCTTAAAGCCTGTCCTCTGTCCTACTGAGAGAAAGGAGTACGAATGTAATGTCTGCGGCAGAAAAAGCTGCAATGCGAGAGAAGGCCCGGATTGCCTTTGAGGGAACGCGCAGGGAGCGCACCCCGTGGGGCGACGCCATGCGGCAACTGTTGAAAAATCGGGCGGCGGTAGCCGGTGGGATTTTTGTGATTTTTGTCGTCCTGGTAGCCATACTGGCCGATGTTATCGCCCCATACCACTTCGCCGAGGTGCATTTCGCGGACAGTTACGCCGCACCCGGTGCCAAGTACCTGGCCGGAGCTGACTACTTGGGGCGTGACATTCTCAGCCGTACCATTTACGGCTCGCGCGTCTCGTTGGCCGTGGCTTTCGTCGCTTCTACAGTCAGCCTGGTCATCGGTATAGTCGTGGGTATGGTTTCCGGCTATGCTGGCGGGCGGGTGGATAATCTCTTGATGCGCCTGGTGGATTTCCTGTACGGATTCCCATTTCTAATCTTCGTGATCCTGTTGCAGGTCTATTTCAAGGCTCTCTCCCGGCGGGGTAGCAATCTCTTCATTGTCGGCCCGTTGATTGAGCTTAACAACAGAATGGGTGGGTTGTTGTTCATCTTCATCGCCATGGGTTTCCTCGACTGGCTGCAGATGGCCCGTATTGCCCGTGGACAAGTGCTTTCTTACAAGCAGAAGGAATTTGTAGAAGCCGCGCGCATGGTGGGAGCCGGAGATGCTCGCATCATCTTCCGCCACCTGCTGCCCAACGTGTTAGGCCCTTGCATTGTCTCTGAGACATTGGCCATTCCCGGATACATTTTCACCGAGGCGTTCTTGAGTTTCATCGGCCTGGGCGTAGATGCTCCCACGCCAAGCTGGGGGATCATGATCTCCGAAGGATATACGGGTTTACGCTCCTACCCTTACTTGATCATGGCCCCGGCCGTTGCCCTGGTGCTCACCGTGCTGGCCTTTAACTTCCTGGGCGATGGCTTGCGCGATGCCTTTGACCCCCGCTTGCGCGGAGAATAACCATAAACCAAAAACAACCTCCCGCAGGTTTGGAACCTGCGGGAGGTTGGGGCATTCAGGGCTGACCTCGTCGGGTCGGCCCTTTTTAGTGTCTATCCGAAAAGTGGTTGTAGTAGCGACTTTAGTCGCTATCAAAACGACTGAAGTCGTTACTACGAATTTTTCGGATAGGCTCTTAGTATCAGCAAATGTAGGACAAGCTTGGGCTTGTCCTACGGAATGAGCAAAGCTTTGAACGACACATCGAAATTCGCCAGGTCCAGCTTAATAGTAGCCTTCTGGCTGATGGGTTTCACCTTCAGTGTAACCCAGGCATTGATGACCCGCCAACTTCTGGTCAATTACACCGGCAATGAGCTTTCCATCGGGCTGGTACTGGGCAGTTGGCTATTGCTGGAGGCGGTGGGCAGTGGACTGTTAGGCCGTCTGGCCGAACGGACACCCCTACGGCCCGCTGCATTCGCTATGCTGCAGGTACTGCTGGCCCTGCTTTTACTCCCCTCCGTTTATCTTGCCATCGCCGTACGCCATCTGATGGGGATGATCCCCGGTGAGGGGATGAGCCTGTCTCCCATGCTGCTGGCCTCTTTTCTCGTTCTTATACCGCTGGGTCTGGTGGACGGGGCCATGTTCACCATTGGCTGCCGCGTGTATACCCGGCTGGCGGGGGGCCCAGGCGACCGGGAAGCTCCGGCCATCGGGCGGGTGTATATCGCCGAGGCGGTGGGCGGCATCGTGGGCGGGGTGGTGTTTACCTATCTGCTCGTGCCTTATCTGCAGGCGGTGCGGATCGCTTTAGTCCTGATCGCGTGCAACCTGGTTTCGGCGATCAGTCTGCTGGGCTGGCAAGACCGCCGCTATTTTCTGCGTCTTGTGCCCGTCTCCTGTTTGGCTCTTCTCTCCATCGTGCTTCTCCTCTCTCCCTGGGGTGACGCCTGGCAACGGTGGATGGTGCGACAGCAATGGGCGGGATTTTTCCTGGTGGACTCGCGGGATTCCGCCTACGGAAACGTGGCCGTCATCGAACAGGCAGGGCAATACACCTTCTTCTCCAATGGCATGCCTATTCTCACCGCGCCGGTACCGGACATCGCCAACGTGGAGGAGATCGTCCACCTGCCGCTTCTGTTCCATCCCCATCCCAGGCATGTATTGGTGGTCAGCGGTGGGATAGGAGGAGTATTGCACGAGTTGTTGAAGTATCCTTTGGAGCGAGTAGATTACGCCGAATTGGATCCATTACTCATTGAGACCGCGCAGCGCTTTTCCACGCCGCTCACGCAAGAGGAATTGTCCGACCCGCGCGTGCACATCGAACCTGTGGACGGGCGGCTGCTGGTGCGTCAGCGAGCACTCACTGGCAGCACACCGTATGATCTGATTCTGGTCAATCTGCCGTACCCCTCTACTCTACAATTGAACCGCTTTTACTCCACCGAATTCTTCCGCCTGACGCGGCAGATTCTCACCGATGATGGTATCCTCGTGCTACAAGCTCCTGGCTCGTTAACCTACATCAGTCCGGCGATGGGCAATCTCAACGCCATGCTGGCCCACTCCCTGCGGGAGGTTTATCCGTATGTCCGCCCCATCCCCGGTGACACGGTCCTGTGGCTGGCCTCGCCAGCGGAAGAGATCACCGAACTGCCGGTGGAGACTTTAGTGCAGCGATGGGAAGAGAGGGACATTCCGGCCAGTATGATTACTGATTTTCACGTCCGTCTGAAGTTAGACGAGGAACGATTAACCTGGTTTCAGCAGTCTCTGCGCCAGAGTGAAGGGATGAAAGTCAACCACGACCTTCACCCTGTGGGTCTGCTGTATGGGCTGGCTTACTGGAATGAGATGTTCTCACCGGGCTCGCAATGGCTATTCCAGGTTCTGGAGCGTTTGAACGTGGTAATGCTCGGTGGACCTTCCCTCGCCTTAGTCCTGGCTTTTTGTGTGGTCCGCCGTTGGCAGCCCAGGTTGAAGCGGGTCACCGTCCCGGTGGCCATCGCCGTTACCGGCTTCGGGGGGATGGCCGCCGACCTGCTGATCATTTTCGCCGTGCAGGCTCTGTATGGTTACGTGTATCACATCATCGGGTTGTTACTCACCGCTTTCATGGCCGGGCTCAGCCTGGGCGGTTGGGTAATGAATCGGCGGTTGAAGAGTATGCACCGTGAAAAGATCTGGTTCGTCGGCGGGGAACTGGCCCTGCTTGCTTTTTGGATTGTGCTGCCGGTTGCCCTTGCTCTGCTATCTTCCCCCTCAATTCCAGTGGCCTTATCCGCCTGGCTGGTGATAATCCTGCTGGCCCTCAATTCCCTGGCCGGATTTCTGGTCGGATTGGAGTTCCCATTGGCCAATCAGATTGTTCTGCGAACCGGGGCTACGGTTGGCGGCACGGCAGGAACACTATATGCAGCGGACCTCCTGGGTGCGTTTCTGGGGGCGATGGTCGTCTCGATTTTCCTGTTGCCGGCGTTGGGCGTCGTGGGCACATGTGTGTTGATGGGTGTGCTTAAGCTGAGCAGCCTGGCATTGGTGCTTACTGCCGGGCCATTGTAGGGGGCTTTCGTAGCTCGACAATGTTAAATTCGGGCTTTTTGACCTCTCCTAACCCCTCCCTCA
>JANLFX010000067.1 GCA_024653325.1 Anaerolineae bacterium | reverse complement strand
AGCGGTAAAGGGGGCCAGGGGGTAGGGAAGAGGTCAAATTTAACATTGTCGAGCTATTGTTCGCAACAAATCCTCCCGCAGGTTCAAAACCTGCGGGAGGGCCAGAAGCTTTCATCGCCCGTTCACGCGCATTTTACAGATAATTTACCCTCACCAATTCTCTTTCGAGTATAATATTTAACAGCGTTTAACGATGCATCATTACACGCGCCTGTTGCTAGGCACTTCACTCGCGGGGAGACGTGTTACGTGGCCAGAATACTGTATATTGAAGACGACGCAATGAGCCGGTTACTGGTGCGACGCATTCTGGGAGCCCGTGGACACACTGTGTTGGAAGCCGCCGATGGACTATCGGGCCTGCAGATAGCACAAACTGAGACACCGGACTTGATCCTGGTGGACCTCAACCTGCCCGACCTGGATGGGTACGCGATAGCCACTAAACTGAAAGGGACAGCCAAACTGCAGAACACCCCGATTGTCGCTCTGACAGCCAACGTCATGGATGGCGACCGGGAACTATGCCTGGTATCCGGTTGCGATGGCTACATCCCGAAACCGATTGAAGTAACCAAACTGGTTACTCAGGTCGAGGAATTCCTGGAAGGGCAACGAGAAACGCTGCAGGAATCCCAGACGCAGCAATACCTGCAAGAATACCGGGATCTGCTGGTGAATCGTCTGGAGGAAAAAGTCCGCGAGCTGACAGCTCTGAATGCCGAGCTGGAACTGCGCGTAGAAGAGCGAACAGCACAATTGCGGGCCGCTCAGGCGCAGCTCATAGAAGCGGAAAAGACCAGGGCTATAGTGGAAATGGCCGGGGCGACGGCTCATGAACTGAACCAACCGCTGACCACGATCCTGGGATTGATTCAACTCATCGAACAGAACCCTGGGGACAAGGACGCGCTCCGCAAGGACCTGCAACGAATCGCAGAAGCGGCATGGGATATGGCTGAAATTGTGCATAAGATCGGGCAGATCACCCACTATGAGACAAAACAGTATGTCCAGGGGGTACAGATCGTTGACATTGACCGTGCGGCTGAGGTAGAACCCCCCACTGAACCTTCAGAACGTGGCTGAAAATTCATCACTGGAGCCTGGCGAATTTAGAGGCGTCCACTTCTTAGACGGCTGAAGCCGTCACTACGAACAAAAACGCCGGGGTCTGGCGAAAGGTGGGGGTTCATAGTAGCGGCTTCAGCCGCTTTTCGCTTTCTTAGACGGCTGAAGCCGTCACTACGAACAAAAACGCTACGAACAAAAACGCCAATGTCCAACTCATCATAAAGGCACCAACTAGTACGCGCTCGATCCGTCCAATACCAGACGGACCTTGCGCAACACCTCCTCGACGGTATAAGGTTTCTGGAGAAAACCCTGCACCCCCGTCCTCAGAATATCTTCCGCCCGCCCCTCCTGACTGTAGCCCGTAGACAGCAAGGCCCGTACCTGGGGATCAATCTCTCGCAAGCGAGCGAAGGTTGTCGCCCCACCCATCTCAGGCATGATCATGTCCAAAATAACCAGGTCTATCTCTTCGTGCTGCTGGCGAAACAGCTCTATCGCTCGCACCCCATTTTCAGCCGTGAGCACCGTATAGCCTGCCGAACACAGAATACGGCGGGCCACATCGCGGATGACCTCCTCGTCATCCACGACCAAAATGGTTTCTGTCCCTCCCTTTACCATTTCTGCCCGTATCTCTGCTGTGGCGACTGCGGGCCGCATGGAGACGGGCAAGTAAACGTGAAAAGTCGAACCGCGACCAACATCGCTTTCCGCCCGCACAAGCCCATTGTGATTGCGCACAATGCTGTAGACCATAGCCAGCCCTAAACCGCTGTGTTTACGTCCTGCCTGCTCTCGCTTGGTGGTAAAGAAAGGTTCGAAAAGGTGGGCCCTGGTTTCATCATCCATGCCAATGCCGGTATCGCTCACGGAAAGATGGACGTAGTCGCCGGGTTGCAAGCCAGGGAGTGTTTGGGTCAGGTCTACGTGTTCCTCCTGTAAGCCGATGGTAAGCAGCCCTCCGCCCGGCATGGCGTCGCAGGCATTCAAGCACAGGTTGAGAAGCATCTGCTGCAATTGGGCCGGGTCGCCCTCAACGACGGAGGGTTTATCGTCCAGGCAAGGTTGGATCACGATGGATTTGTCCACCGTACGCCCCAATAACTTGACCACTTCTTGCACAGTTTCGCCCAGGTTCACCGCCCGTGTTTCCGGCCTGCTTCCACGGGCGAAGACCAACAGTTGATTGGTTAATTCGGCCGCCCGCTTGGCCGAACGGATGATGGTCGCTATATCATCGCGAAATGGATCATCAGCGGCCATCTGGTTGTAAATGAAAGAGGCGTAACCTAGAATGCCTCCCAGGATGTTGTTGAAATCGTGGGCTATGCCTCCCGCCAGGATGCCCAGAGCCTCCATCTTTTGGGACTGGCGAAGTTGCTCTTCTAACTGCTTGCGCTCGGTAATATCCAATAGAGTGCCCAACACAGCCGGCCGCCCCTGATAAATGGTCCGAGTACCAAAGGCCTCCACGTCAAAAGTGGTGCCATCTTTGCGCAGCCCCCGGAAGGTGTAATTCACGCTGGTCACCTCCCCCACCAGCCGCCGGCGCAGATTTTCCTGAACCAGGGGTCTGTCCTCCGGAACAGTGAGGTCCAGGGGTCCTTTGTGATCAATCAGCTCCTCTGGGGCATAGCTAAACCAATTGGCCAGTTGTTGGTTGACATAGCGAAACAAACCGTCCTGAATCAAATACACGCCGACCAGGGAGGATTCGCTCAGCGTGCGGTACTTCTCCTCCGACTCTCGCAGGGCCTGATAGAATTGGGCATTCTCGATAGCGATGGCCGCCGTGGGAGCCATCGCTTCCAACAAATGGCGGTCATGTTCGGTGAAAGTACCCTCGGCTTTGTTCAGAGCCTCAATCACACCCACGACACGCCCCTTGATTTTCAATGGCACGCAGAGCACGGAACGAGTCACAAAACCACTCAGGTTATCAATCTCCGGGTAAAAGCGGGGGTCTTTTCTGACATCGGGCACCAAGAGGGTCTGTCCTGTCTGCGCCACCCAACCGGCAATGCCCTGGCCGGGCTGCAGTCGCAGTCCTTTCACCTGTTCAGCCCCTCCACCAGCAGCCGTAGCGAATTCCAATTCGCCACTGGACTCATCCACCAAAAGTATCGAGGCCGCCTCCATACCCAGTACATCATTGATGCGGGCCATGAGATTGGTGAGGACTTCGTTCAAGTCCAAAGTGGAGGTCACCGCCTGGCTGACCTCGTTGAGGAACAACAGGTCCAGGTTGCCTTGTTCCAGGGCCTGCTGCGTTTTCTTGAGATCGGTGACATCGCGGGCCAGGATCAGTAACCCCACCGTTTGTCCCCGGTCTCGCAACGGCGTGCTGTTCACAGAGAGGAGCAGATAAGTCCCACCTTTGGTAACTACGCGCAGCTCCAGAAATTCCTGTCGGCCGGCCAGAGCGGGAGCCATTGTAGCCAGGACCGCGGATCGGTCATCGGGATGAAGGAATTCGAGAAAAGATCGCCCGATCAGCTCCTCACAGGAATAACCGCTCAGAGCAGCCGCCGCCTGGTTGCACTCAACAATCACGCCTGCCGAATCCACGCACAATATCGGTTCAGCGAGAGCCTGCAATATCTCCCAGGCGGAGGATCTCAGGACCTGTCTGATACGTTCACCGGTCTCACCGCCCGACTGAGCAAGCTGTTGTTCTCTGGTCTCTTTTGGCTCCATGCCCGCCACTCCTGAGTACGTAAGCTAACGTAGGACGGGATGGCACACCCCGTCCTACGCTAGAAAAACCCAAATTCCCCGAAAACGGGATAAGAACCCAAAACAGCTACCGCAATCACAATGACCATGACGGTGGTCGCCGCCATTTTTTTCTTCTCCAACAGCCACCAGATGACCAGCACTAATAGCAAGGGCAATAAGTTGGGTAGCAGACTGTCCAACACCGATTGCAACTCAAAAGTTGTGCCGCCAATAACAAACTTAATCGGTGTACTCAGCTTGACAAACTTGACGGCCAAGACCCCCAGCACAAAGTTACCCAACACCCCTGCGCCCGTCATCACCCGCTGCAGCACGCCGCTTTGTAGGATGTTGGTCACCACCGCCTTGCCCTGCCGATAACCAGAATACCATACCGTCCAGCCAACACCCCACACAAAAGCGGCGACCAGGAGCGCGAAAAGAACAGGGCCGAGAAAACTGCCACGCAAGGCCAGGTCCATGCCAATGGCCAGAGAAAGGGGAATAACCACACCTTGTTGTATAGTATCGCCAATGCCGGCCATAGGCCCCATCAACCCGGTTTTCACCGCGTTGATGGCATCATCCGAAATGTCGGCGCCCATGGCCCGCTCTTCTTCCATGGCAATGATCACACCATGAACCACTCCCCCTATATCCGGCTGGGTATTGAAGAACACCAAATGCCTGGTCAGGGCCGCTCTGATGTCCTCGGGGGTCTTGTACAGCTTACGGATGATGGGCGTCATACTGTGGGCAAAACCTGTGCCCTGCATGCGCTCCCAGTTGTAATTGGCATGGGAAAAGAACAGCCACAGCAACCAGGCCTTGAACACGTCGGCCTTGCTCAACAAGCCGGCACGCCTTCTGGCCTCGACGTGGGCCGGGGCCTCCACCCGTTCAAGTTCCCCCGCAGTGAACAGCACGTGCAGGAAGGCCACACACATCCCTATAATGGCGGACAGCAGCAGGTTGATCTCGCCGCCGGCCAGGGAAGCGACCAGAAAACCAATGAAGAAGTAGGGAAAAAGCGAGCCCCTGAACAGAAATCTGAGATTGAGGGCGATACCCAGGGCGGATAACATGCCGCTGGCCACATACAGCCCTTGCATAACCCACCCGGCGTTTTGCGCAATCCAGTCCAGGGCCTGGGCTACCGCCGTGGAACCCAGCCAGGTGGCCAGAGCTACCGGTACAGCGTGAATGACAAACAGGAAAGGCTGAGGAAAAACAAAATTGGCCAGGGCCACACCTCGAATGTTGCCACGGGCCGCATACGAATCCGCAATGTGGGCGAAAATCGAACAGGTGGACATGCGCAGCGCCCAGGTCAGGCTTCCCAACAAGCCCAGCGGCGCAGCCAAGGCCAGAGCTTGCTTCGCGTCTAACCCGCCACTCAGCGCCAGCGCCGTTCCCAGATAACCCGCCAGGCCGGGATCACCGGGCAGTGAACCTCCCGTTGAAATCCAGCCTAAATAGAGGATGTTAATGTTGGCGCCGACTAACATGCCTGCCAGTGGGCGGCCCATAACGATGCCTACTAACGTACCGGCTACCAGCGGGCGATATAACACGGCGAAGCCCAGATCGGCAAACCAGGGCGACATGGCCAGATAATACAAAATTCCAACCATGACCGCCATTCCCAAATTCATCCTGATGGCCGGCTGATCCTGCATTGGCGGAGCGGCATGGACAAGATGCAAACCAGCGCCCATCAGCACCAACGTCAGGCTGACTACCATAGCCAGCGCGATTTTGTCTTTCATGTGAATCAGAGCTTATCCGCCAGGGAAGCGAAAGCGACACCTCTTTCGTCGGGTACAGTTTGGAGAATGACCTCCACCCCCTCTACCAGGAAGTGCTTCAAGATCGCAATTTCCTCATCTGACATAGAGATATTCTTGAACACACTTCTGCGGCCTGGAGCGGCACCGATGCCCCCCACGTTAAGCGTCTTGAACTTAACCCCGCCCTGGTAAAGCCGTTCAGCCACCTGCGGTGACCTGACCAGAACCAGAGCCTTATCTCCCTGCGAAAAACTTTTTCCAAGAGTAACCAAACCTTCCTGGACGGTGCACACCTCCACAGTGATCCCCGGCGGGGCAGCCAGACGCATCACACCTTGCATAAAAGGGTCAGTCGCCAGGCTATCGTCCACGATTACAATCCTGTCAGAGCGCAATACTTTAATCCAATTGGCGATCACCTGTCCGTGGATCAAACGATCATCAATCCGCACCAGACCCAATCCGGCTATATTCCCCCTCTCCTTGTACAGTGCGTGAACTTTCCGCGACCTGCTGTTTCAGAAACGATCCCGCGTTTTTCACCGATTCCCTGCCCGCTTGAACTGCTATCCCGGCCAATTCTCTCGCGGTAACCTTGCTTCGTCCGACCAAGGTCTCGACCAACATGGACAGGTTCACCCCGGTCACGCATTCGACGTGCGGTGCCTTCGCCCAGCGGATAGCCACGTTGTAAGGCGTCCCACCTGGCATGTCAACCAAGATAAGCACGTCCTCGTAACCAAAGCTTTGTAACATTCCATCCAACCGATCCTGCAGACTATCGGGTCTTTCCCCGGCCAGTAGGGATAGGGAATGCAATTTGTCCTGGCGTCCCACAATCATCTCTGCCGTGCGAAGCAGCTCATCACCGAGCTTGCCATGTGTCACCAATACGATTTGCGTCATCCGATTCTTCCTCGGCCAACTGAAGCGCTCGTTCCCAATCCTCTCTCGTGTTGACGTTGAAAAACGAGAGATGCCTGGCATCTAGAATCCCTATCTCTTGCCGGTCAACATAGCGCACTCTCACCTCTGGTAGAAATGCCACCACCCGTCGTTCGCCACGGGACAGCGCGCGTCCAATGGGTTCCAGACACCTTTTGGAATAGATAGCATGTAGGGGTTCCAATTCGTTTCCCAGGCGGGGGATCACCACGTCCTGTTCCTGGGTGAGGAGAATCATATAGCGTAGCAGATTGAGGTTTAAGAAAGGCATATCACAGGCTACCACCACGCTGTAATCGTGGCTGGCTGCCAGCAATCCCGAATACAGCCCACCCAATACGCCCTGACCGGGTTGAACATCTTCCACCATGCGCAGTCCCAGATAAGCAAAGGGCTGTGGGGTATTAGTTACCAAAATGACCTCATCTCCCAGCGTTGTCATCCGCTCCACTACGCGCTCGATAATAGGCTGTCCGCCGATTTCTAAAAACGCTTTGTCCATGCCCAGGCGAGAGCTTTGTCCTCCGGCTAACACAATACAACTGACGGATTGCACCCATTCACTGCCTTTCTCCACAAGCTGTCCACGGAGTTCTCCGTAAATAGGGCTTCAGCCCGTGCTACTTCCTCAAACGGGATAATAGCACACTCCTACCGTTCCCGGCCCAGTATGCACTCCCAAGGCTGGCGACAGTTCGGCAACCAGTGTTTCTACACAGTTCAAACGTTCCTCGACGATATGCCGCAGTTTCTCAATCTCCTGAGAAGCAGCGGCGTGTACGAAAGCCACTTTCACCTGTCCCAGATGGCCAACTGCTTCTTCCATCATCTCGGCTATGCGTTGATAAGCTCTGGGTCGGCTACGGGCCGTGCCCAAAGGAACAATAACCCCATCTTCCATTCCGATAAGGGGTTTGATGTTTAGCAAGGAGCCCACCAAATGTTTTGCCCGGCCAATACGCCCGCCCATATACAAGTAACGCAGGGTATCAGCAGTTTGAATCATGTGGGTTTTGGGAATGAGTTGGCGCACGCAATCTATCACCCCCTCAAAGCTCACCCCTTCTAGCGCCGCCCGCGCGGCCTCGATCACCATCCATCCCTGGCAAAGGGAGACATTCCGGCTGTCTATTACCTCAATGCGCAGGTCTGGCAGGAGCTCCCTGGCCATCTCCCGGGCAGCCATGGCCGCCTGATAAGCCCCGCTGCCCAATGAGGTCATATGCACACTCACGATTTCCCGTGTGCGTTGAGCCATTTCGCGGAAAGCCTGCAGATAATCCCCTGGTCCAGGGCTGGCGGTCGTCGGCAATTTGACGGCTGTGGGCAACCAACGAAAGAATTCCTCGCGTTGCACATCCACCAAATCGCGTAAAGTCTCCATTCCCCGGTGGATATAATAGGGGACTACTTTGATGTTGTACTTCTCGATCAATGCTTCCGGGATGCTGGCGCAGCTATCAGTCAGTACGCCTACCAAAGACATGCTTACACACCTCCTTATTTACTCATTACTCGTTGCTGTTGCTCGTACCAGCCAGGAAACGTGCCACAAGTAGCGACGCAACACCGGCTGCATCGTGCAGAGCGAATTGGGGCACGTCCAATGCAAAAGGCTGGTCGGTAACCAAAGCCACCAGCTCATCGGGTGGAGTCAATAACTCATGCCCCATTCCCTGCCGTGAAACCTCGATTTTGGGTTTGTTACTGTATTTGTATCCCTCAACCAGAACGATATCCACACCCGTGATACGAGCCGCCACCTCATCCAGAGTCAATTCTTTCTCCAGACGCTCGATAATAGCCAGCTTAGTTGGAGAAGTAACCACGGCCACATCGCTTCCTGCCTGGGCATGGCGCCAGCTATCCTTGCCCGGCTGATCCACCTCAAAATCGTGGACGTTGTGTTTGATCGTCCCTACCCGATAGCCGCGGCGCTTTAGTTCGGCGATCAGCTTCTCCAGAAAAGTGGTCTTACCCGTGCCGGATTTACCCACCACACAAACCAGGGGTATTGTCAAGCTGCTTCCTCCACCGTGATGCATCCAGGTTTTTATGATATTCGCTATGCGAAGGTGGCCGCCACTGCTTCAATCTCCCACGGAGAATGCACTTCTACATCGAACCAGTGGATTCGCTCATCGTCCAGACGAAACCAATTGTACTGCTGCCGAACGAAGCGGCGAGTCTCCCGCTTAATCAGCCGTACAGCCTCGTCCAACGAGATCTCACCACGCAAATAGGCCCCTATTTGCCGGTAGCCCAACCCCGACATGGAAGGAAGAGTGTAGTCGTATCCCTGGGCCACCAAAGACTCCACCTCGGCTACCAGACCGGCGGCCATCATGCGATCTACCCGCTCGTCAATATGGCGGTACAGGGACGGGCGAGGCATGGTAAGCCCGATTTGTAAGATGCGGTAAGGCGGCGGACAACGCCGCTGCAACTCGGAGATACGTTCGCCGGTGCGCAGACAGACCTCTAGAGCGCGGATCACGCGCCGCACGTTACGGTAATCAATCCGGTCAGCGGCAACCGGGTCCAGGGCGCGTAGACGGGCGTGTAACGCCTCCGCACCTTGGGTCTCGGCCTGATGATAGAGCTCCTCCCGAAGCGCCTGGTCCGGGCCCACTCGGGGTATCCCCCACCCTTCAACCACAGCCCGCACGTATTGTCCACTACCCCCGACCAACAACGGTAACCGGCCGCGAGCCAAAATGTCATCAATCGCCGCATAGGCCATGGTCTGATATTGGGCCAGGCCCAGGGTTTCATCGGGGTCTACCACATCAATCAGGTGATGAGGGACAAGGCGACGTTCTTCACGGGTGGGTTTGGCCGTGCCGATGTCCATCCCCCGGTACACCTGGCGAGAGTCAGCCGATACCACCTCAGCATCCAATGCCCGCCCCAGATGCAAAGCCAGAGCGGTTTTACCCACCGCTGTAGGGCCGACGATTACTATAAGGGGTGGTTTACGATCTTGCTCGCTATGCGAATACGATTCCACTACCCCTCAACAGCACTGGGAATGTGGGTGACCCGTGGAAGGCGACCGCCGGGGCTTAACTCCACGGCCACCACATCAATCCGCCAGTCCCCTTGCCAGTTATGCTCCTGCACGTAGGCCTGCGCCACGGCGATCAGCCGGTCCTGTTTGTCCGATGTGATGGATTCCTCAGGAGTGCCGTAAGCGTTGCCTCGTCTGGTGCGCACTTCAACGAAGACGAGTTGGCCATCGCGTTCGGCCACGAGATCAATTTCACCCACGTGGGAATAACGATAATTGCGCGCCCGAATCTCGTAGCCCTGTTCCTGCAAATAATGCAGTGCCAGGTCTTCTCCCCAATCGCCCAGCCGCTTACGCGCTCGGGTCATTCTTTCCTCCTTAACAGCCGCCCAAGAGAGCGAAAAGCGGCTGAAGCCGCTACTACGAACCCCGCTTCAGTTACAAAGATACTCCAAACTCGTCTAAAAGTCAACTCCAAATGTGTTCCTGTCATTCGGTTAATTTATGATCCAGGCGTATCTTTTGCCACTTCTGAGCGGTATATTTATGGGACATTGGTCAGGCACAGTAATCAAAAATCATGACAGAGGAGGTATTTCCATGAAGCAGATAAAATTGTTCGCCAGCACGCTGATTGTCATTGTCATACTGACCGGGCTGTGCGTTATCGCTCAGGCTCAGGGGTCAGAGATCCAAATCACGGGCGAGATAACGGCCATCGCTCCCGTTGAGGGTGGATACCTGGTCACCCTCTTGGACGAGGAGGGCAACTCCAGCGACATATTTATCCCCCAAGACACCTCCATTTCAATGGGCGATGAGACTCTGACCGCCGAGGAATTGGAGATAGGATGGGTGATTACGGTGACGGTGGTGGAACAAGCCGACGGTTCGCTCTCCGCCATCAGTGTGTCCGTGGACGAGGACGGCGAAACGGGCGAGACCTGGCAGCATCCGGTAGCTACCTGTTTGGCCGAATATTTCGGCGTGGACTACGAGGAGTTGATGGCTTATCACGACAGCGGGGTGGGTTTCGGCCTGCTGGCCCGAGCCTATTTCCTGGCTAACGCTTTGGCGGATGAGGGGTTCACCGTCGAGGACATTCTGGCCATGCATGAAAGCGGCGAGGGGTTTGGTTACTTCCTCCACGAGTACGGCATCCATCCCGGCAGCTACAGCCTGGGAGCCATCATGTCCGGCAAGGGCGTTCAGTGGAAGAAAGAGAAAGGCGAGCCGCCTGGTCACACTTACAAAAATACTGCCCAAGAGCAGTACCGCAACGGACAAACCGAGCTTCCTCCCGGTCAAATGAAAAAGAACGACGCTGGCCAGAACTGGTCGCCTCCCGGCCAAGACAAGAAAGCCAGGGGCAAGAACCAATAGTTGTTTTCAACGAAGCAGGGGCGCAGCACGTTGCGCCCCTGCTTCGGTTTAGCAGTCAATGGCTAGCGCCCCCTGGACTGTTCATCGGTGGGCCAGCCGGGACTTCGTTGGGCGGGCCGCCCGGGACATTGGTCGGCTTCGGTTCATGAGTTGGCTTGGGGGTATGGGTTGGCCTGGGCGTGCGGGTAGGGTTGGGAACCTGGGTTGGCCTGGGTGTGTGAGTAGGCTTGGGGGTGTGCGTCGGTTTTGGCGTATGTGAAGGTTCAGGCGTGTGCGTCGGACCAGGCGTTAATGTCTGGTTCCCCTCACCCCGTTTTTCCAGTGCAGCCTGAGCACGTTCGTATCCATGGCGTGAACGCTCCATCGCCCGGGTCAATCCGGCCTGCGCCTGAGGCGGAGCTTTGTCCTTGACCGCCGCCAATACCGCCTGTTGCCGCTCAGTAAGGGTTGCCAGGGTGCTCAGCACCTCTACCCGGTCACTACCCAATTGTTCCGCCAAAGCCAGGGCGGCCTCTGTTTCATCACCCACTTCCGCCAGCGTGACCTCGTCGAGTTGCCCCCGCTGTTCCAGCACCGCCTGCACTTCCTTCAACCGTCGCTCTGCGAATCGGATATGCAACCAGGCGCGGTTCGTCTCTGAGAAAGTCAGGGCCAGTTGTACTCGCTCGGTCACCCGCTTGACAGGGTAAAGAACATCGCCTGGCAGACTGGCGGCGGCTGCCGAGGATACCCATACGCCACTCATCAGTAATGCTACCAGCAGAACCAGGGCTACCGGCATCAGCCGGAAGTGAAAGAGCCGTCCCCTGAAGGCGCCGGGCCGATGCCGTTCGGCACGTGTTCTCAATTCTCCGGCCCGTTGCAGCAGCCGTCCCTGGATAGCAGTCACGGCCTCATCTGAAAGCTGCGGCCCAGTGGTAGACGCTGCCCGCTGCGCGGCTTTCAGAAGCGGAATTAGCTGCTGAGCATGTTCCGGGTAATGGGCTGCCACTTCCTCAATTGTCGCCTGGCCTGACTGCAAGGCGATCAAACAGCGGTCCAGGACCGATTCAAACTGGCGATCATTCATCTTCCACACCCAATATGCGTTGCAACGAGGCCAGGGCGCGATGTTGAAGGGACTTGATCGCCCCCTCGCTTTTACCCAGCACGTAAGCCACCTCTTCGTTCTTCAGCCCTGCCACGAATTTGAGGACGATCACTTGTCTCTGCTCGGCAGTAAGCTGCTGTAGGGCCATGTACAAGTCCCGGTAAGTCTCCCGGTGTTCAGCCAGCGACACCAGGTCCTCTTCTGAGCCAATCAATCCCTCATGAAGGGGTAGTTTCTCCCCTCGTCTTGCCCGACGGCGGTGGTAATCTGCTACTCTGGCTTGAGCAATGCGATATAGCCAGGCCACAAAGGGCACGCCCCGATACGAATATGTCTTCAGGCTTTCCAGGGCGCGTAGAAACACCTCTGCGGTCAGGTCTTCGGCAGTGGACTCATCACCTACCCAATAATATATGTAACGGTAAATCTGCTGCACGTGGCGACGGTATAATTCGGCAATGGCTGTACGATCAAACTGTGTGGCTTGAGCTACCAGTTCCGCCTCGTCCTGATATGGTGGCACGTGTGTTCCCCTGGTCCATCTGTGATTCTTTTCTTATACCGTGTCCCCGTTATAACTCATATTCCAGTACCATGCCAGGCCTCGCCTTTGTACCTTACCGGTGAAATTCTTGCTTTTTGGGCAAGAATAATGAACCACAAAGGACACCAAGGTACAAGCCGTGGTCTCCTTCGTGCCCTTTGTGTCCTTTGTGGTTTGCCTGTTTGGTTCCGGCTGGGCCGGGTTAGGAGCTTGCACAGAGGTTGAATGCAAACCCTCTTAAGTTTATACCGTTTTGCGAGGCCAAAAGATACGACATCAAGAAGCCTGTTCAAGCGCTTCCCGGACCTTGACGGCCAGCGACATGGCAGAGAACGGCTTTTGGATGAAGCACACACCTTCGTTCAGGACGCCCCGTTGGGCAATTACGTTGGCCGTGTAACCGGACATGTACAGGCACTTGATGCCTGGTCTGATAGAAGTAAGCTGTTCTGCCAGATCCCGGCCGTTCATTTCCGGCATCACTACATCGGTGATCAGCAGGTGGATGTCACCGACATGCTCTTCGGCCAGGCGTATCGCCTCGTTCGGTGACCTGGCGACCAACACCGTATAGCCCAGCCCTTCGAGGACCCTCTCGCCGATGTCCAGAATCGCTTTCTCGTCCTCGACTATCAGCACCGTCTCCCTGCCCCCCCACAGTGGTTCTGCCGTCTTTTCCGCTGGAATCTCAACGGATTGGGCCTCGCTCCGGGGCAGGTAGATTTTAAACGTCGTTCCCTGTCCAGGCTCGCTGTATACGTTGATGAAGCCGTCATTTTGTTTCACGATACCGTATACGGTGGCCAGGCCCAGGCCGGTACCTTTGCCCACTTCTTTGGTGGTGAAAAAGGGCTCAAAGAGATGTTCGAGGACCTCTTTGCTCATCCCTACCCCGGTATCGCTCACCGCCAGCATGACGTATTCGCCGGGCAGGAAATCCACATGGTCAACGCAATACGCCTCATCCAGGACCACGTTGTGGGTTTCGATGGTGATCTTTCCCACCCCGGTGATGGCGTCACGGGCATTGACGGCCAGGTTGGCCAGGAGTTGGTCCACCTGAGAGGGATCGATCTTGACAGGCCACAGGTCATGGCCCGGCATCCAGATCAGATCTATATCCTCGCCGATAAGCCGCCGCAGCATCTTGAGCAGGCCAGAGACGGCGTCGTTCAAATCCAGTACTATGGGGTTGACCGTCTGCCGGCGGGCAAAGGCCAGCAGTTGGCGGGTGAGATCAGCGGAGCGCTGCGCGGCTTTCACGATTTCCAGGAGATCATCATGCAAAGGGCTTTCCGGGCTGACCTCGCGGAGCGCCAAATCGGCGTAGCCCAGGATCGTGGTCAACATGTTGTTGAAATCGTGCGCTACTCCCCCGGCCAGCCTGCCTACCGCCTCCATCTTCTGGGCCTGTCGGAGCTGGGCCTCCAGTTTTTCCCTTTCCTCCTCCGCCCGTTTGCGCTCGGTGATGTCCAGGCCGGTTCCCAGGACGAAATAACCGGTGCCTCGAGGCATGGGAAGGGCTTTACAACGCCACTCGATGAGACGCTCCTCGCCGGTTTTGGTAATCCAGGGGTTGATGTGAAGTTCTTGCAAAGCCGGGTTGAAGGGATCAGCAAAACGTTCGGCAACGATGGGCACCCATTCGGGAGAGAGGAACAACTCGGGAATGGTTTTTCCCAGCACCTCCTGCCGACTGTAACCCGTCAACTCCTCACAAGCCCGGTTGAATAACACGATCCGACCCCTGGAATCGGTCATGACGATGAGGATGGGGGCTGTTTCCACTACGGCTTCCAGGGTTTTCTGGGTCTCGCGCAGGGCATCCTCCGCCGCCTTGGCCCGCATAATCAACATCCCCTGGTCTCCCACAATGGCATCAATACTGCCGGAGCGGATGGCCCTGAGAGTTTCTTCGGCCTGCGCCAGCCTGGCTTCCAGCTCTTCGTAGGTCGGTTTCTGCTCCTTCATAGGCCCTCCTCCGATGCTGGCAGGCCGAGGGCGTTGAGGACCCGGCGGGTATCGCTCAGGGAACCGATGATCGTGATCGGCGGCGGGGGGGCCGCTATGATAAGAGTGGGGGCGACCAGGATCTGGTTTTCCAATGCAGCCCGATAATCCTCCAGCACGTCCACTATTTCCAGGGTGTAATGGTCCTTGAGATAAGCCTCGCACAATCGGTTAAGGGTCTCCTTAGCCTGGCGCGAATTGGGCTCATCGCCGGCGACGAACAGTCTCAGGTGGTAACAAGTGGGATTATCCGACTCTTTGTCTCTCTGCGCTGTCATTTCTGCATTTCCCCCACCTCGTCACTCATCTTCTCGCCCCGCATCCTGGCGCGCACCTCGCGCTCCGCCCGTTCAATGTCCCTTTCGCGTTCCAAATCAGCCAGCTCTGCTTCAGCGGCCTCGAGGCGAGCGCGAAACCGGGCTTTTCCGGTCTCCATGGCGGCTTTCAGACGGGCGATTTCGCGGCGCTTGGCCTGAATCTCTGCTTCCCGGCGGCGCGCTTCAAACGCATCCCGCGCTTCCTGCACCCGCCTGGCCGTGCCGGTCAGGACCCCGCCCGGCCCGATATACGCATCCTGAATGTGAAGGCCGTCATCCCCGATGATGAACTCCCGTACCTGGTTAGAATGTCCCGTACCACGGGATTTGAGCACCTGGATGATGCGGTTGGTTTCGCCTTCCCCCTGGACATAGGAGATAAGGATCACGGTGTCCAACATAGACGAGATGCCGTTTCCCGATATTTCCATCTGGACTTTGGACCCGGAGGTCTGGTTGGTGAAAATGGTGGTGATCCCCCGTTCCTTCAGAAAATTCAAAAGGCGCATCAGGTACTCAAAGGCAGCTTGCTTGCCACCCATCCGCTCGCAGGCGGAAATGGCGTCTACAACCACGTGCTGGGGCCGGATCCTTTCCACTTCGGACATCAGCCGCAGCAGATGCTCTTCGGCCCCGGTGGCTTCGGGCATGGCTCCGATGAAGTGGAGTGCGCCCGCTTTGCAGAAGGGTTCCAGGTCAATGCCAGCGCTGGTCACATTGCGGACCAGGGCTTCCGGCGATTCTTCCAGGCTGAGATAAAGGACTTTTTCGCCCTGGCTGCAGACTTGACGGACGAAGGTGGTGGCCAGCAAGGTCTTACCGGTCCCTGGTTCGCCGGCCAGCAGCACGCAAGATGCCCGATAATAGCCACCATCCAGTAGCGCATCGAGACGAGGAATGCCGGATGAAATCCTTTCGCCAAAAGGCTGGTGTCTCAACTCGAAGGCGGTGATGGGGATGGTACGAATGCCCGTGTCCGTGATCACGTAAGGGTACTCGTTGCGGCCAAAACTGGACCCCCGGTATTTGATCACCCGCAGGCGGTGGGTGGATACCTGGTTGAGGACCCGCGCATCCAGGTTGATGACACAGTCGGCAATGGAGTGGAAAAAGTCCTGGAATGTGGTTATGGATGGGCCATCCCGGTGCTTAAGGGTCATGACCGCGGTCAGGCCTGATTCGGCGAGCCAATGGTTCAACAAGTGCAGCTCGGCCCGCACCTGCATCGGGTCATCGAACAGTTGCAGCAGGACATCCAGGGCGTCCAAAGCAATCCGGCGAGCGCCCATTTCTTTAGCTTTGCCGGAAATGACGGCCAGCATGGGTTTGAGGCTGATCTTACCACTGATCACCACTTCCGGGGACAATCGCCCTTCCATGATAAACAGCCGGTTGTCCGCTTCCAGGGCAGCCAGGTCCCAGCCCATGGTGAGAGCATTCTCCCGAAATGAGGCTGCCGATTCTTCGAATCCCAAGAAGATGCCCGGTTCACCATGGAGGGCGCCCCGGTAGAGGAACTCTACGCTCATCACCGTCTTGCCACTGCCGGGATCGCCCATAATAAGGGTAGTACGTTGGGCCGGTAATCCTCCTTCCAGGATGTCGTCCAGCCCCTGAATGTAGGTCGGTACTTTTTTCAATGCAATTCTCACCTCATTGCCGGCGAGAATTGCTCCTTCTCTTGCGTTGTTTGCTCCCATATTACATTCCTCCAGGTAGGGGTATAGTATGCTACACTCAAATAAGTTAAAGCGGGACCGGCAAGCTCCTCTCCCTTGATGGGATAGGCCAGGCAGGAAAACGCATAAGGGGGGTATACACGCTGCATTCCTACCCCCTGCATTTCCGTTTGCGTCGGAACAGTCCTGGTTTCAATTGTAACACAAAGTGTGATTTAGGCAAATGCTTGCCGGGGGTGATACACTTACTGCTCTTTGACAAAGCCCTTTTTTTGTGTTATAGTTAATCGCGTAAGTGTGACCCGTGGAAGGGAGTATTATTTCGGAATATTCGCTACACTTTTGTTCACGAGGAGGTGATGAGCCCGGCAAACAAAATTCAGTTGTGAAGCGTGCCCGGTCCCTTACATTCCATAGCATAACTCTTTTTTAAGGAGGAGAGAAATGCGTAGGAAGATTTTGCTCGTGGTCACAATTACGGCACTGTGTGCTCTGGTGCTCAGTGGCTGCCCCAAGCCCAGCCCCACGCCAACAACAGAGGCCCCCAAAGCAACCACACCCCCCACCGTGGCTCCGACACCCATAGCCAAGAAGCTGAAAATAGCCTTCGTCTACGTAGCCCCTATCGGTGACCTGGGCTGGACCTGGGCCCATGAACAAGGTCGCCTCATGGTGGAAAAGGAACTCGGCGATAAAGTCGAGACGACCTACATTGAGAACGTGGCCGAAGGCCCCGATGCAGAGCGAGTCATCCGCGACTACGCTCAGAAAGGCTACGATGTCATTTTCACCACCAGTTTCGGCTTCATGGATCCCACTCTGACCGTGGCTGGTGAATTCCCCGACAAGTACTTCATGCACTGCTCAGGCTACAAGACGGCTGAAAATATGGCCACCTACTTTGGCCGGATGTACCAGCCGCGATTCCTTTCTGGACTGGTGGCCGGCAAGATGACCCAGGTCAACAAAATCGGATACGTGGCCGCCTACCCTATTCCCGAAGTAGTGCGTGGCATCAATGCCTTCACCCTGGGCGTGCGTACCGCCAACCCCGAAGCCACCGTCCATGTGGTGTGGACCAATACCTGGTTTGATCCGGCGCTGGAGAAAGAAGCAGCCGAGGCCCTGCTGGACCAGGGTTGTGACATCATTGCCCAGCATCAAGACACCACTGAACCGCAGAAAGCAGCTCAGGCCCGGGGCAAGCTGAGCATCGGCTACGACTCGGACATGAGCAAGTTCGTGGGCGACACAGTGCTGACCAGCCCGATTTGGAACTGGGGCGTTTACTACGTGGAACAGGTCAAAGCTATCCTCGATGGTACGTGGAAGACGCACCAGTACTGGGGTGGGATGAAAGATGGCATTGTGGACTTGGCTCCCTTCAGCCCACGGGTGCCTGACGATGTGAAGAAACTGGTAGAAGAGTACAAACAGAAAATCCTGAGCGGGGAGTGGGATGTCTTCTACGGCCCCATCAAAGGCCAGAATGGTGAGCTTTCCGTACCGGCCGGCGCGAAGATGACTGACGAAGAAATGCTCAACATGGATTGGTTCGTGGAGGGTGTGGTGGGCGAAGCTCCTGGCAAACCGCCAGTGGCCGAGGAAGTAAAGCTACCCAAAGTGGCCTTCGTCTACGTCGGCCCCACGGGGGACTTCGGTTGGACCTATGCCCACGACCAGGGACGCAAGTACCTGGAGGAGCAATTGGGCGTGGAGACGGCCTACAGTGAACTGGTGGCCGAGGGCCCCGACGCCAACCGCGTGATCCGTGACTACGCCGAGAAGGGCTATAACGTCATCTTCGCCACCAGCTTCGGCTACATGGATGATGTTATCGAAGTGGCTGCCGAATACCCGGACATCATCTTCGAACACTGCACTGGCTATAAGACGGCAGACAATGTGGGTATTTATGACGGCCGTGGCTATCAGGGTTGGTATCTGTCGGGCATCGTCGCCGGTAAGATGACCAAAAACAACAAGCTCGGCTACATCGCCCCCTACCCCATACCCGAAGTGGTGCGTAACATGAACGCCTTCACTCTGGGCGCCCGTTCGGTCAACCCCAACGTCGAAGTGCATCCTATCTGGATTTTCACCTGGGTGGACCCGGTGAAGGAGCGCGAGGCGGCTGAGGCCCTGGTGGACCTGGGAGTGGATGTCATTGCCCGCGAGAGTGACTCCACTGAGGCTGATAAGCTGGCCCAGGAGAAGGGGCTCTACGTGGTGGGCTATAACGCTTACGTGCCCGACGTGGCTCCTGATGCCTTGCTCACTGCCCCCATCTGGCATTGGGGCGTTTTCTACAAGAAAGCGGTCGAGGATGTGATGAACGGTACCTGGACCAACACCCCGGTATGGTGGGGCCTGAAAGAAGGCATCCTGGACCTGGCACCCATTGCCGATTTCGTGCCCGACGACGTGAAAGCGCTGGTGGAACAGAAAAAGCAGGAGATCATCGCCGGCACCTTCGACGTGTTCGTCGGCCCTATCAATGATAACACGGGCAAGCTGCGCGTGGCCGACGGCGTGACCATGACCGACGAGGAGAAGCTGGCCTTCGACTGGTTAGTTGAAGGCGTTGTGGGCGAGATCCCGAAGTAAGCAGCGAACCTCCCGCAGGCTTGAAGCCTGCGGGAGGTTTTAAAAATCTGATGGGAAACGAACAGCAATGACCGAAAACCCATTGGCTGTGCACATGGTTGGCATCACCAAGCGCTTTCCCGGCGTGCTGGCCAACGATCACATCAATTTCGAGGCTCAAGTCGGTGAGATACACGCTCTCCTGGGGGAGAATGGCGCAGGAAAAAGCACGTTGATGAGCGTGCTGGCCGGGATGTATCGTGCCGATGAAGGTGAGATATATCTTCACGGCCGACGCGTTCACCTGCGCTCGCCCCGCGATGCCATCGCCCACGGCGTGGGCATGGTGCATCAGCATTTCATGCTGGTACCGGTGATGACCGTGGCCGAGAACATTACTCTGGGATTGCAGCAACCTCGCTTTGTGTTGAACCTGGCGCGGATTGAGCAAAAGGTCACCGAGCTGTCGGGGCAGTACGGGTTGCGTGTGGACCCGAAAGCACGCATCTGGCAGCTTTCGGTGGGTGAGCAACAGCGGGTCGAAATCCTCAAAATGCTTTATCGGGGAGCGGACGTACTCATCATGGACGAGCCGACGGCAGTACTCACCCCCCAGGAAGTCGAGGAGTTGTTCGTTACCCTGCGGCGGATGGCGAATGAAGGCAAAACCATTATCTTTATCAGCCACAAACTGGACGAGGTGATGGACATTGCCAGCCGCGTCACCGTGCTACGCGAGGGGCGGGTGGTAGCTACGGTGGACACCGGTAAGACCAACAAGAAAGAGTTGGCGCGGATGATGGTGGGACGCGAGGTGCTCTTCCGGGTGGAGCGGCAGGAAGTCAGAAAGGGAGAAGTTGTTTTAGAGGTGCAGGAGTTGAGTGCTCGCAACGATAAGGGCCTGCCCGCATTAAAGAACATCTCTTTTGCCATCCACGAAGGGGAGATTTTGGGCGTGGCCGGGGTAGCGGGCAACGGGCAGCGGGAGTTGGCCGAGGTCATCACCGGCTTGCGCAAAGCCACTTCTGGCAGCGTGCGTGTCCACGGCTGTGATGTGACCAATTGCTCGCCACGGCGCATCATCTCCGAAAGCGTCAGCCACATTCCCGAGGACCGCCTGGGCATGGGCCTGGTCCCCAATCTGGCGGTGAGCGACAATGTCATCCTCAAGGGCTACCGCCGCCCCCCTCTGTCTAAAGGGCCTTTCCTGGAACGAACCGCCATCGGGCGCTTTGCCCAGCGGCTGATTCAGACCTTCGACATCGCTACCCCCAGTACGGCAACGCCGGTCAAACTGCTATCAGGGGGGAATCTGCAGAAGACACTTTTGGCCCGCGAGATCAGCATTGGGCCCAGGCTGATGGTGGCCGTTCATCCCACCCGCGGACTGGACGTGGGGGCCACGGAATCGGTGCGCAATCTCCTGCTGAAGCAGCGAGCTGAAGGCGCGGCCATCCTGCTGATCTCGGAGGACCTGGACGAGGTACTGGCTCTCAGCGACCGCATCGCCGTCATCTACGAGGGGGAGATTATGGGCATCCTCCCCGCCGATGCAGCAGACGTGGAGACGATTGGCCTGATGATGGCCGGAGCCATTAGAGAAACTGTCCAGGAGACGGAGATTGAGAGGGCCTCATGAAAAGAATACCACCGGAACTCAGACCTCCGAAATCTGGAAGGAGGCATTACCATGAAGAAAGCAAAAGCGATTTTGGTTATCTTTCTGCTGGTTGCAACAGCGCTGGCGGCCTGCGTGCCGGCCACCCCAAAACCAGCTCCAACCCAAACTCCTGAGGTAATTCTGACTCCAATTCCGGAGACTCCGGAGATTCCAGAGAATCAATTTCCCCATAGTGATGTCTATCTTTTGCCGGAGGCTGGCGGGGACTGGAAATGTCTCTTAGCAGACGAATCTTCTCTCCAAAAAGAAGGGATCAAGGACACCACTCAAATTAAAGATCAGTTAGCCCAAGGCGAAGCCTATTTGTTAACGAATTGGCAGCTTCAGGTTCTGACAAAGCTAATAATCTGAGGGTAATCGTGCCGGTTGATCATAACGGCAAGACAGGTTCTTTTGCTATTTTAGTAACCGGAGAAAACGGTTATTTAGACCGACATTCCGCACCTTGATGGCGAGAAATGAGAATTTGTGGTATCCTCTAGGG
>JANLFX010000066.1 GCA_024653325.1 Anaerolineae bacterium | reverse complement strand
CCTCCTTCCTTCAACACAGTGGCTGCCGAATGTTAAATTTGTCAGCCAATCAGGGGTTTCGGCAGTGGATGTCTCATCAACCGGAAAGGCTTCCGGCAAGACGATTAAAGGCGCATCTGCCCGATAATAGTAAGCCAGCGTGGGGTCGGGGTAATTCTGGATAACGGCGTCGCCCGTCTCCTCGGCGGCGTCCAGGTAACTGGTCAGCGCCCGCCAGCCGGCGGTTTTGGAGTAAGTCGGGACGAAGTAGTGATTGTACAGCGCATGGCCGGTGACCAGGAGGGCCAGCAGCAACCCGCCATAGAAAGCCCATCGCCGTTTTCCCCTGGCCCAGCGCCGCAGTTCCGCCAGCCCGCCCCCCAGCAGCGCGTAGTAGGGTGGGGTGGCAGCGATGAGGTAACGCTCGTTGAAAACAGGCCGGCGCAGCGAGGAGAGATACACGCTGAGCACCGGCAGGCCCAGGTAGAGCAGAGCGAAAAGCAGCGCCCGCCTGTCATGTCGCCGGGACTGCCACACTCCGATCGCCAAGGCCGTGAGCCACAGCGGTGAGAAAATCAGCGCCTCGCCCGGCTCCAGGGAGAGTCCCAGGCTGAAGGCCTGCCAGCAACGGCGCAGCATGTCTATCAGGGTAGGCGAATCGGCGTTGCCGTGGTAGACAAACAGGATGCGCCAGGCGAAAAACAGCCAGGGCAAATAGAGCAGGAGCACGCTCGCCTGGGCGATCAACCAAGGCCACAGGCGGTTCCGGTAACGTCGCCAGAGGAATAGCACGAAGATAACTTCGGCTGCGGTCAGGAAAAGAGCGTAGTAGTGCGTATAGATGCTGGCCGTGGTAGCCAGCACGTACCCGGCCCAGTGGCGAAACCGCCCTTCTTTCAGAGCCAGAAGCAGGCATACAGCGGAGGCCAGACCCAGAGCGGTGGACATGGCGTACATGCGCGCTTCCTGGGCGTGCCAGATTTGGAAGGGGTTCAAGGCCAGCAGCACGGCTGCCCACAGGCCAACTTCCTCGCCCCACAATTGTTTGCCCAGGCGGTACACGAGGGGCACCGCCGCCACACCGAAAAACAGCGAGCTGAAGCGTAGGGCGAACTCAGTGCGCCCGGCCAGGGCCATCCAGAAATGGAGCAGGAAAAAACTGAGCGGGGGGTGCGGTTCGGTGGTGGACACTGTCTTGGCCAGGATGCCACTCAGGTCCCTTTTAGCGAACATGACGCTGAAGGCCTCGTCGCCCCGCATTTCCTGGTAGTTCAGGCGGTAAATTCGTAGGGCGAAGGCCAGCGCTACCAGGGCCAATAGAGCCAGCCACAACCGACGGTTCCAGGTCACGGCTCACCTCTCCGCCGTCCGCGCCGCCAGAAGATGGCCGCTCCCGCGCAGCAGACGAGCAAGGTGGCGATGGAAACGGCCAGGCCCAGGCAAAGGGATGTGGGCTGGTAGCGGAAATGCACGGTGAAATGGCCGGCTTCCACCGGTATGGCCCGCAATATGCCATCGGCTTCGACGATAGACACCGCCTGGCCGTTTATCTCGGCCCGCCAGCCGGGATAGGTGACCTCGCTCAGCACCAGCAGGCCCGGCGCGTCCGCGCTCACGTCCAACGTAATCTCGGTCGGCGTGTACTTGGTCACCGTCACTTTATCGGTGGCCTCCGGTGCGGGATCGAAGTTGAGCGAGGTTTGCACCACCACCGTGCGCAACGGGTCAAAGCCCGGTTCGCCCAGGATGCGGTACACGTCGTCGGGGCTGGTGGCCTGGCGCACGTTACGGACGATGAAGGCGCGGGGCATCTCGCCTGCCAGACGGTACACGCAGGTCATGTCCTCGCCCTCTCCCTTCTGGTAAACGAGTTCACCGTCCACCGCCGTCCCTTCGCGGCTGACCAGGCTGCCTCGCCAGGTGACCAGGTAGCGCACGCCCAGCAGCTTCCAGCGCACGGCCTCCGGCGCGCGGTCCATGAACTGGCGGTAGTGCTCCAGTTTGATGGGGGCGATGCCCCATACCTCGTTTAAGCCATGCATACAGCAGGTGTGCCCGGCCAGGCGGTAATCGTCCTGCACGCGGAACAGCCCGCCCGCGTCGCGCTCGGCTAAGATGGGCTGGAGCACAGGTGTAACCGGGTAGGGATCGCGCGGCTCAGCGTAATTGAGTGGGCGGTTCAGCGAGAACAGGTCGAAGACCACCAGGGTCACGGCCAGCAGGCCAATCGCCCGCCGGGCGCGCAGCAGGTAGAAGCGGGCGTAAAGCAGGAGCACGGTAAACATGGTGACCAGGACTAGGATGCCCAGTTTCCCGGCCAGCGTCCCGCTGTCGCTGACGTCGCGCCCGGTGCGGCGCAGCCACTCCGCGCCGATGGTCAGCAGGAAAAGTACGGGCAGGGCGTTGCGCAGGAAGCGGGTCGCTGCCAGGGCCCAGATTCTTTGGCGGCGGGTGATGGCGGCCAAAAGCGTGTCGGTGCCGTAGGCGGCCAGCACGCTCAGGGCGAAGCCTACCAGGAAAGCGTGTCGTTCCTGGCCCCGGAACAGGTTGTAAGCAGGCCACAGCAGGTAAGCGATCTCGAAGCCGAACACGTGCTTGCCAAGAGCCAGCACCAATGCGACGGCGGCCACGCCCAGCCAGAACAAAGTATCGCGCCGCCGTTGAACTATCAGCGCCAGCCAGACGAGGACCAGCGGCAGGATGCCCACGTACAGGGGTTGCCAGTGGCTGACCAACCCGGTGACCACGAATTGTACCACATCTTGCGCAGGAAAACCCGTCCCCGATTCGTCGAAGGGGATGCCAGCGCGGGTGGAGAGGCGGGTATACTCGATGGTGGGCAGCAGTTGCGCGGCGCACAGGCCCGCCGCCAGCGCGCAGACAATCAGGATGCGGGCCAGGACGGTTCGCCAGGGGAGGCGCATGCGCCAGGCCAGGTAGAGCGCGTAGGCTAAAGTGGCGTAAAAGCCGATCACTGCCGTCTGCGGGTGTCCGGCCAGGATGCTGAGGGCCAGCCCGGCAATGGCTACCAAGCCCCAACCCCAGTGCCCGCTTTCCATGCCTCGCTTCGTGCCCAATAGAGTCAGCGGCAGCCAGGTGGCGCTTTCCAGGATGGCTAGTTGCAACGGTGGGTAGCTGGTCAGGTAGCCGCCGTAGGCGAAGACCACCGCACCCAGCAGCGCCGCCGTCCGGCGGCGCACCTCGGTACGCAGGAAGGCATAGGTCAACAGGCTGGCGAGAAGCACGTGGGCCATCGCTTCCAGTTCCAAGGCGCGGAGGGGAAAACGGGTGATGCCCGCTGCCAGCAGGACCAGGTAATTAAACAGCGCAGGCGGGTAGAAGACCGCCGCCTGTGGCTCGGCCAGGAAGGGATAGCCGCTGAAGGTACAGGGCATCCAAACTGGCAGTCGTCCGGCGCGCAGTTCGGCGAAAGCAAAGGTGCGGTAGGGGTAGAAGTGGTATGTGAAATCGCCTGCCGGAAAGGCGACTCGATCCAGTTCGTTGGGGGTGAGGTAGCGCCAGAAGAACAGTCCCCACAGGACGACGAGCACCGCCACGGCCAGGGCGTCGCGTTTATTCCAGTTGCGGGCACTTTCTTTCTTCACCAACAATTGGTCTCCTCTACGATGGGCGAAGGTCTCCTGACGAGCCCACTTCGTCTCGGTCTGAGTAACACAGACTTCAGCCTGTAAGGACGGGCTGAAGCCCGTGCTACATCACTTCACTTCCATTTGGACGAGTAGGATGCGGTCTTCGGGTAAGCGTACGCCGTCGGCGTCGAAGACGGGTAGACGGACGACGGTGCGGGGGTCGTACATACCGATCTCGATCTGGTAGTGGCCCGGCGGCGCATCGGCGTCCACCTGGATGTCATATTCGTCCACGATAACCTCGTTTTGCACCCAGCTCGTGGTCGGGCGGGAGCCGGCCACAGGCACGCTGTCCCGCTGACCGCGTATCTGGCCGCCCGCGTCCAGCAGGTGCACGAACACGGTGTAGCTGGTGTCCATTGGGGCGAGGGCCTGCCAGTACAGAATAAGGTGCAGCGTTTCCCCAGCCCGCACCGCAGTGCGGTCCAGGTCGTATCCGTGGAAAGCGACGACGTTGCCCAAAGTGGCCCGCTGCGGGTGCTGGATGTTTCCGGGCACAGAAAAGCGGCGTACTGGCGCCACCACACGCACGTGGCTCAACGTCAGGTCGTGGTCCAGGAGCGGACGCCCGCTTTCTGTTTCGATTAAGTTGATCTGCCAGGCCATTTTCCCGGCGGGAGCCGCCGCATCTACGATCACGCCGTATTGGCCGCGCAGCACTTCGCCGCTGGTCCATTCGCTCGTCGGATGGGATTCGCCGGCCGGGGGCAACTCCGCCGCGGCCCAGGTGCGCCCATCGCCATCCACCAATCGCAGACGCAGGCGATAGTCGCTTGCAATGGGGTGGCGCGCCCGCCAGAAGAGGGTGAGAGCTGTGGCGTAGCCGGTGCGAATCTCCGGGGCCGCGTCGTAGCCCAATAATTCCAGCTCTTCCCCGAAAGCCACTTCCAGAGGATGGGCTATCTCCAGCGCCTCCACCGAGGGTGGTGCAGCGGGCGGTGTCACGCTCACCTTTCCCAGTTCGAGTTGCACGGGTTCGGTGTCGGTCCCGTACACCGTCAAGCGCGCGGTGTATGGGCCGGGCGGCGTGCCGGGTGCAGGCAGCAGGCCGTAATGGGCCGTCCATCCCTCGCCATTGTGATACAGGGCCAGCAGGCGGTCGGCGGCGTAGCAAGGGAACCCGGTGGCGTCAACCAGACGCAGAGCCACATTATACCCCGCTGGCGGCTCGCCGTCAACCTCGGCCCACAGGGTCAGGCGCAGTATTTCGTCGGCGGGCAGGGATGTGGGTTCAAGGGCGTAGCCCGTTAACCGCGCGGACTGACCCAGGGGAATATCGAGCCGGGCGGTGGGCATGACTGTAGCGGCGGGCGGCGTGGCGTGCAGGTAAAGTTGGATGCCGTTGAAGTCGTCGGTGGTGGCCAGGTAACCGTGGGCGTCGAGCCAGGCTTCGATGGCGCCAGGGGGATGAAAGTAGAGCAGCGTCCACAGCCGCCCGTGTTGGGCGGCCAGCGGGGCCAGGGTGGACTGGATGGCTGTCGGATCGCCCTGATCCAGCGAGCGCAGGTCGTAGACGGGCAGTGAGCCGTGGTAGTAATGCAGAAACACGAGACGGGGGTCGGGGCCGTCCACCAGGATGCCGTCACCTGCTTGGCCAAAGATGGTCAGGTGGCGGGCTGCTCCCCGAAAATCGGGTTTGTGGTACCGAGAATCCCAGTAGTAATTGTGTAAGGCGTAAGCGCTGCTGCCCAGGATGAACAGCAGGGCCACGACACTCAGCGGCCAGGCGCGACGGCGCAGGTTATTCAGGCCGCGCGCCAGGAGCAGGGCGTAGGCCGGGGTGACGACGATGAGGTAGCGTTCGTGGAAGTCAGGTTTGCGCAGCAGGAGCAGGGCCATGATCAGCGCCGGCACTGCCAGATAAAGAATAGCGTAGGCTGTGGCGGGGCGGCTATCTTCGCGGGTGACTATCAAACCAGCGATCAGGATGGGCAGGAAACCCACAGCCAGCCACAGTCCCAGGTCGGATGGGACGGCGAGCCCCAGGCTGTACGCCGTCAGGAAGCGGCCGGGCACGGTGTACAGGGGCACCGGCTCCCGCCAGCCGGGGAAAGAAAGCAACCTCAGCGCGCGTGGTAGCCAGGGCAAGAACAGGAGGGCGGCGGCGGTGGCAGCGGCCAGCCAACGCGGGAGTGGGACGGGTTGCCAACCCGTCCTATGGCCCAGGATGAACACGGCGTGGAAGGCCGGGATGAGGACGGCGTAGTAATGGGTGTAAAGGGCCAGGGCGGTGGTCAGCGCGTAGCCGGCCCACACCGCCCATCCGCCGCCGCGCCAGCCGCGGACCAGCAGCCAGGTTGAGGCCAGGGTGAGGCACACCACCAGGCTGTACATCCGCGCTTCCTGGGCGTACCATATCTGGAAGGGATTAATGGCGAGCAGTATCGCTGTCAGCAAACCTATTCTGTCGCTGAACAGATCTCGCCCCAGGGCGTAACCCAGGCTCACGGTCAGCACGCTGAAAAGGAGGGAGAGGAAACGCAGGGCGAAATCGCTTTGTCCCGTAAGGCGCATCCAGCCGTGCAGGAGTACAAAGTACAGCGGGGCGTGCTCAACCGGCATATCCGCCAGCATAGGACCGAGGGCCTGCTGCGAGCGCAGCAAGCTGATGCCCTCGTCGCTCCACAGACTCTGGAAATCCAGGTGGTAGAGACGCAGGGCAAAGGCGAGGAGGAGGATGGCGTACAGCGCGAGGCGCGGCCAGTGGCGGGAGTTCATGGGGCCACTACCTCGATGAGTGTGGGAAGCAGGATGCGGTCGGCGGGCAGGCGCGTGCCGTTGGCGTCGAAGGCGGGCAGGCGTTGCCGGGTTTGTAAGTTGTACATGCCGATTTCGATCTGGTAACGGCCCGGCGGCGCATCGGCGTCCACCTGGATGTCGTATTCGTCCACGATGACTTCATCTTGCACCCAGCTCGTGGTCGGGCGGGAGCCGGCCACGGGCACGCTGTCCCGCTGACCGCGTATCTGACCGCCCGCGTCCAGCAGGTGCACGAACACGGTGTAGCTGGTGTCCATCGGGAACAGGGCTTGCCAGTACAACAGCAAATGCAGGGTGCCGCCGGCGGGCAAGTTCGTCTGCGGCAGGTCGTAGCCCAGGAAGCGCACTTTACCATCCAGGTCCACGCTCATCGGGTGCTGGATGGACGGCACTTCGAAGAGAGGCTCGTGTGCGGCGACGTATAGGTGGGTGAGGTCGAGTTCGCTGCTGGCCATGATCACGCTCAGGCGATAATCGCCGCCCGGCAGGGTAGGGGGAATGGTGATTTGCTGGCGCTGGCAGATGCCCTCGTCCTGTCGCCAAGGCTGGTGCAAATCGCCGCCTACCGTCGTGCGCTCGAGTTCGTGCACCTGCCCATCCTCGCCGATCAGGGCGATGACCGCCTCCAGCGGTTGGTTCAAATCTTTCAATGCCTGCCAGTACAGGGTGAGGGGTAATTGCTGCCCGGCTTCCACCTCGGTCGCGGGCCATTGATAGCCCAGCAAACGCAAGACGTCCCCTGCCGCCGCATCCGTTCTCGACTCGACGGGCACGTCCTGTGTGGTCAGGTCGCGCGCCCGCTGGAAGGGGATAGGCCCCAAGGAAACGGCGTTTAGCCCGTCGTCGGTGAGCTGCCGTTGCAGAGTGGTCAGATCGTACAGGCCCACCGCCAGGTGATAGTCGCCGCTGGGCGCGCAGGGGTCCACCTCCAGGCGATAGAAATCGGCGATGACGTCGCCGGCCCGCCACCGGGCGGCGGGATAGCTCCCGCCGGCGATCAGGTGGTCGGCCTGGCCCCAACGGTAATCGTTGCCGTCCAGCAGATGCACGAAAACGGTGTCATCCCGCGTCCCCGGCCCCAGCGCGTGCCAGAAGAGGGTTACGTCCAGCGAGCGCTCGTGCTGTGCCGCGCTGAAGCCAACCAGTTCCAGTGGCCCCCAACGGTGTAGAGTGAGTTGCACCGGCTCCAGTGGAAAATCGGGACGTTGCAGCATGGCCTGCGGGTCGTCGGCTGGTGGCAGGTAAATCGCTGACAAATGGTAAACTCCCAGCAGCAGCTTTCCCTGCGGGTCCCACACGTCCTCGCGCTTGGCCCAATTACCGAGCAGCTTGCCGCAGCGGGCAATACGGTCTTCTTGTTCGCCGGGGAAGGCGTACAATGCTTCTAGTTTGTCGCTCCGGGCGGGGAAAACGAGGGCGGCGTTGACTTCGAAGGAGCGCATCTGCACGTCTGGGGTGAGCAACGTTACCGTCGGGTGTTGGGCCCAGGGTGGGCCGAGGAATATCTCGCTCTGTGTGGCGTGGCGGTTGATGTATTCGGCCACGTCCATCTTATCCACATCGTAGTAGTAATAGGTTTCCGGACGGTTGCCGAGCACGTGGAAGTAGTCGTAGTAAGTCCAACCGGTAGTAATGACCAGTACCGCGCCGAGGCCCAGCCGGGCCAGGCCCGGCCAGCGGATACGAGCGAAGTCCCAGGCGTCCAGCAGGCCCAGGGCGGCGATGAAAAAGGGAATGGGGATGGCTCCGGTGGTACGCGAGAGATTGGGGGCTTTGTTGGTGAGGAGGGAGGGGCTGAGCATCACCACCAGCCACAGCAGGAAGAGCACGTAGGGCGCGCGTTGAGCGCTGGTCGCACTTGGCCGCAGCAGGCGATGAACGAACACCACGGCTCCTGGAACGAAAAACGCAGCGAGCAGCGGGTCGAAAGCGACGCGCCCCGGCAGTCCGTGAATCCACTCCGGGTCGCTGGTGCAGGTGAACATCCCGGCTATCTTCAGGGTGTTGCTCAACAGTGTGCGAACGACGTCACCCCGGTTCACCCACGGACTGAAGATGGAAACGTCGCCCGGATGTCCGCGGAAGGCCCAGGGATTCCGCCAGAAGTAATAGCCCAGGGGCAGGAAAACGACAAAGGATGCAATTCCGGTAAGAAGCAGCCCGCTCAGGTAACGGCGGGCATGGGGGCGGTCGGCGAGGGCCAGGTACAGGACGAACGCCGTCATCACGAGGGGAATCAACCGCCCGGCCGGCTGAGCGTAGACCGTCGCACTAAGAAAAATTCCGCTGAGGACGAAGTTGCGCCAGCGTCCCCCTTGCAGGCCACGCCACAGGAAGACGTAAGCCAACACTTCCAACAGAGGCAGGGTGATGGTGCGGATGCCGTAGCGGCTGAAGTGGACGTGCCAGAAGGAAACGCCCAGCAGGGCAGTGGTCAACATGGCGATACGTTTCTCGGCGGGGAAGATGGTGCGCAGTAAGAGATAGGTCACCGGCACGGTGATCACGCCCACGATGGCCGAGGACAGGCGCAGGGCAAAGGCGGTGGGCCCCAACAGGGCGACGAAGAGCGCCTGCCAATACGTGTACAGCGGCTCGCGCCCACCATTGGCCGGGAAGAACATAAGCCACTCACCGCGCAGCACGCGCAGGGCGTCCAAGGCGTTGTAGGTCTCGTCGAACTGGAAGCCGGGGGGCACCCGTCCCAATTGATAGAAGCGGAAGAAAGCCGCCACCAGGAGGATGACCACCAGGCAGGCGATTTCTCTTCGGCTGAGCTTTTCGCGCCACTCGTTTCTTTTCACCGCGGTTCTATTGGCCTCCCGCAGATTAGTTCTCCAGGTGACTGTCACCTGACTATGGCTCTATCCGTATTTTCTGCAAGATGATCCATCGTTCGGGCACCTGCTGGCCGTTGTCCAGGGTGACGGGCAGGCGCTCCCCGCTCTTGGCGTCGTACATGCCCACGGCGATAGTGTATTCGCCGGATGGGGCATGCGGGTCAATGGGGATACTGTAGGGATCGTCCACTATTTCGCCTGCGGCCCACAGCTTGGTGGGATAAGCATTGCGCCGTGGCCAGTTGTCCCACTGGCCGACCGCCTGGTAGTTGGCGTCGAGCACCTGAGTGAAAACGGTGTAGTTCACGTCCATGGCCTGTTGGGCCTGCCAGTACAGGGTAAGCTCCACGGAGCCGCCAGGCGACACGCGGTCGCTCTTCAGGTCGTAACCCAGGAAACGCACTTGATCGCCCAGGTCGGCGCGCAGGGGATGGCTTATCCGCGGCGTTTTGAAGGTGCGCGGTCGTTCTTGGATGTATACTGTTTCCAGGTCGAGGGTGTCTTCGCTGATCGTCACTCGTCTGGAGCGCAGTCCCCACAGAATCGGCTCTGTGCGTTCCCCACTGACGGCCAGCGGCTGGCCGCTGCTCGTGTGCAGGGTGATTCGTAGTTGATACGGTCCGGCGGGCGCGTCCGGGGCCACGTTCAGCCCGTGCTGGCTGATTACCAGTTCACCGCTTTGCCATTGGGAGGTGGGATATTGTTCGACCAGAGGCTCCTTTTTCTCGGCCACTGTATGCCCATCGTTGCTGACCAATGTGATGGACAGGGTAAGGTCCTCGCCGGGGTCCTGTTTGGCCCGCCAGTACAGCGTCACCGGGAAGTCCTCTCCCTGCTGGAAGCTGTGGTCAGGCAGGTCATAACCCAGAAGCTCCAACCGTTCACCGAAGCTAAACGTGAGGGGATGAGTAGGACTCACCGCCGATGGCGGCAGGTCAAGAGGCCCGCTGGTGATCTGCACCGTCCCCAGCTCGACGGTGAAGCTCTGCGGTGTGCCGTGCTCGTCCACCACGAACACGTCCTGGCCGTCCTGCGGCCGGTGTACTGCAGCTCGCAGGCGGTACTCTCCCGGTGGGGTGCCCACCGGCACCAACAGGCCCTCCTTGTCTGTCACTACATCTCCGGTGTGCCAGGTCCATGTAGGATGAGAATTGCCACCCAATGGGAATTGCCGCCGTGACCAGCGAAATCCTCGCTGATCTTCCAATGTGACGATGGGGTGATAATCTTTCGTCAAGTCACGGAGGGCTTCCCACTCGCTGTCTATGCGGATAATATCGCCAGCGGGCACTGTGTCGGTGGCCAAGGCCAGAGCGCGCAAACGTAGTTGGTTGTCAAAGTTCACGTCCAGGGGACGAGTTTGCCCTTCTGTATTGGATAAGGGGGCGTAGAAACACGTGGTTGAATGATGATTGATAGTCGCGTATGCATGTTGGTCCATCCAGCCCAACAGAAGATGGCCCGGATCGGCAATGTCCAGTCCCCAGGTGACCACCCATACCCGGGGGTGCTGGGCCAGGATGTCGCGCAGGATCGGCTCCGTTTTCTCCAGATCCAGGGGCGGTGGCGCGTCCGGGGGCAAGTACCAGTACGGAAGAGAACTCTTTGGTCTGACGTAATATTCGAATAGCGGCCACTGCCAGGGGCCGTTGAGGATCAGCGCGTCTGAAGGCCGGGCCTGCTCCAGCACGAAGCCGTAGAACTGGCGGGGGTCATTTTTGATAGGCTGATAGCTATAGGATAGGGCAGCAGCGTTGGCCACTACAAGGAAAAGCAGAGCTAAACCGCAGAGTACTTTCCAACGGGACATCAGCCAGTCCAGAGCGAAAGCCAGGGCCAGAGCGTAAGCAGGCACGAAGGCTATCACATATTTGGCCCGCAGGCCCTGGGGCAAGACAAAGCCCACAACGAAAGGCGCTATCAGGTATAGGGGGAGAAAGAAACGCCCTAGAGGCGCAGGTCGCTCCTTAGTTGTTCGCGTAGCGAAGATTAACAGTCCCAGGGCCATCAGGCCCAGCGTTGCCACGGCCAGGTACGCGGGGAGATTGCCGGTTGGGTCGAGGCTGAAATCCAGCCAAACGTCTTGTATTCGAGAAAAGGTGAGTTCGGCAGCGAAACCCCTAGACGCTACCACCATCAGCGAATTCCGGAATCCCTGGGCCAGGATTAGCCACGGCAGGTGGAGCAGGGCTGGGATTAGCTGGATGAGGGTGAATTTGCCGAGCAAGGGGCGGAACTGGCGCCAGTTGACGCAGAAAAACACATTGGCGAAAACAATGATGAGCCCTCCGTAGTAGTGAGTGTAGAGGGCCAGAAGAGCAGACAGAATGAATCCAATCCACCAACGCCAGCGATTTTCTATAAGGGCCAAGACGAAGAAGTATATGGCCAGCAGACCCCAGACGGCCAGCAGAGCATACATGCGCGCATCATGGGAGTATTGTACGTGAAAAGAGGAAAAGGTCAGCAGAAAAGCGCTCAGCAGAGCGACTCTACGTCCTGAAAGCAATCGGGCCAGGCGATAGGTCAGCGGCACCAACAGGACACCAGCGAGCACGGAAAAATAGCGCAGGGCAAACTCGCTGCGCCCGGCGAGCGATGTCCAGACTGAGAGGAGGAAATAATACAACGGGGGGTGCTCGAAAATCGCTCGCTTAAGGTAGGCGAACATCCCCACCGTCCCCAGACCGGCAATGTAAGCGCTGCCGGCTTCGTCAAAAGAGAGTCCTTTCACGTTTAGTCCGTAGACACGCAGGGAAAAGGCCAACAGCAGTATGAGGATCAGGGCATAACAGGTGAGCTGATAAGATCTCATTGGGCCACCACTCGCACTTTTCCCAGCAGCACGCGATTGTCTACCACCCGACCGTCGGGACTGATCACCCGCAGGCGGGGATAGTCAGGTGGGCGGGGCAGGTAGACGCCGATTTCGATGTCGTACACGGCGGGCGGGGTGTCTGGGTATACGGTTAAATCGTAGTTATCCTCGATGACCTGGCCCACTCTCCAGCCCGAGGTCGGCGCAGCTCCCCGCTGCGGCGCACTGTCCATCTGTGCCCAAATGGAATCCTGCTCACCCAAAACGTGGGTGAAGACGGTGTAGTCCTCGTCCATCTCCGCCAGGCACTCCCAATACAGCGTGAGATGCAGGGTCTCACCAGGGGCTACAATCCGCCGGTCCAGGTGGTAACCAATGAGTTTCATCTTATCGCCAAAATTGAAGGAGACTGGGTTGGGCACCTCGCCGGGCCAGGGTAGGATGCGGATTTTCTCGAAGCGCAGGTGATCGCCCAGAGACTCGCCGCTGGCGGAGGTGATGGGTAGTCGTTCGTTGGTACGCACGTCGAACAGGCCAATTTCCAGCGTGGTGTCACTGGGCGCGTAGGCCGTGGCCGGGATGGGCAGCACGTAGCGGTCGGCGAAGGTCCGGCCGGGGGTGAGCAGGCGCGTGGCCAGCAATCCCTGTCCCGGGTAGCGGTCCCGCTGAGCGACGATCAGTTCGTTTTCGTCCAAGAGGTGCAGGAAAACGCTCCAGTCGCGATCCATAGTATCCAGGCATTGCCAGTACAGGGTGAAGCGCAAAGACTCACCGGGACGCACCTCATTTGTCTCCAAATCGTAACCCAACAGGCGCATTTTCCCGCCGAAATCCACGTCCAGCCGGTGGGAGATGGTGGCCAGTTGGTTCTCGCTCAATGGGGGTGGGGCCGCGTAGGCCGGGGCGATGACGGCGAAGGGGGCCGCGGTGGCGACGACGAGCATAAACGCGCCGACCAGGGCCAGCAGTACCCGCGTCCAGCGTTGGGGGAGCCAGGCAGCCAGGCCCAGCGCGGTCAGCACCGACCAGGCAGAGATGGCTGAGAAGACCAAACGTCCCTGCGACGACCAGGTTACCGTGGCCCAGCGGCTCCAGGAGATGACGACCACGGCGGGCCAGGCGAGCAGGAGTAAGTAGCAGGTTGCAGGTTGCAGGTTGCAGGTTGCAGGTTGCAGGTTGCAGGTTGCGGGTTGCAGGTTGCGGGCCCGCAGATAGTACAAAATAAGACGGAGTAACCGTAGCAGCAGACCAGCGGCGGCGAGCACGACCACGCCGTTGAGCACAGTGTAGACCCAGCCGGGCAGAGGCACGTTCACCCCGCCGAACAGGCCCCAGTAGGCCATCATGAAACCCACCCGCTCGCCCCACAGTTGACGCAGGGTGGCCGGGGCGGCTCGTTTGCCCAGGATGGCAATAAAGGTCTCCAGGCCCAGCCAGTCGCCGTAAAGCACCTGGTTGCGCCAGTACCACCACCCGGCGATGAGAATGACCAGCCCGGCGGTGATGATCCCGCCCACGAGGAAAACCCGCCACGAGCGCCACCGCCAGGCCACGTAGCTGATCGCCAGGGCGGTAAGGGGTAACAAGCCCAAGGCGCTCTCTTTGGTGAGAACTGCCAGCCCTAGTACAATGCCTAGCAGGGTTTGGGATTGGAGGTTGGAGGTTGGAGGTTGGAAGTTGGAGGTTGGAGGTTGGAGATTTGGGATTTGTACCTTGACCAGCCGTAGCAGTTGGAAGAGTGCGGCCGCACAGAGAGTCATCGTCAGGTTGTCGTTGTTCACCGACCCGCTGATGAAGCAGAACATCGGATTGAAGGCGGTGATCGCCGCCGCGCCCAGGGCTACTTCCTCGCGGTGGGGGAGGAGTTCTTTGGCGGTGAGGTAAGTGAGCAACACAGTGCCCGCGCCCATGAGCACCGAAAGCAGGCGTATGACATGCACGGCCAGCACCGTCCCCCGCCAGGGAAAGGCTTCCCGCGAAGAATGGATCACCAGATTGGTGTTGCCGTCCTCGGTGATGATGCCGTTGTCCACATGAGGGTTGAGCCAGCGCACCTCTGCCATGTCCGAGGTGTCAATCCAGGCTGTGGCCAGCGCGCCGATGATGTAATACAAAGGTGGTTGGCTGCCCTCCTGTCGCCAGGGACCGACGTTCTGCGGGTCTTGCACGGGCAGGCTCCAGTGGTCAGCGATGTATTTGACCATGGGGTAGTGCCACAGCTCGTCGGACGCCTCAAAGATGGGCGTGACCACGCTGTAGGTGGTGGCCAGTACCAGGAATAAGACGATGATGACTATGAGGGATCGGTGACGGTTGAGCAATTCGCCAAGCATGGAAGGGTCCTTGGTTTTTCAGAGGAACTCAGGGTTCCTTCTGGGAACTCAGTGTCTCGTATAGGGATAGTGTCTGGGCGGCAATGTTTTCCCAGGTGAAGTGTTGGGCCAGGTCTGCGGCTCCCTTGCCTAACTGCCGCCGCAGTTCTGTGTTTTGCGCCAGGCGGGTGATGGCTCTGGCCAGAGCTGTTGGCTCGTCGGGCGGGACCAGGATGATGTTCTCCCCGTCGCGCAGTTCTGGCACCGGCACGCGCGGCCTGGTGCTTATGATGGCGCAACCGTGGGCCAGCGCAGCCATGAAGCTCCCTCGCCGGAAGGAGGCCCCATCGCGGTAGGGTAACACACACACATCCGCGGCCAACAGGTTGGCCGAGACTTCGGCGGCGGGCGTGTAACCGGTCCACATCACCCGTTCATCCAGACCCAGTTCGGCGATGAGAGCCTCGACCTTGCGCAGATAGGCCACGTTCGTCGGATCGCTGGTGCCCACCTGACCGCCGATCATCAGCAGGCTGGCAGGCACGCCGCGGTTCACCACCTCGGCCAGGGCGCGGATCAGGGTTTCGCCGCCTTTGCTTTCGTTCAGGAAGCCGAAATAGGCCAGCAGAAGATCGCTCGGTCCCACACCCCAGCGGGTGCGCCAGGCGTCGCGGTTGTAGTCGCGGGGTGGCGTGGGGGCGATGTTGCTTCCAATTGGAATCCGCGCCAAATTCGCTATTCGCCATTCGCTATTCGCCATTCGCCATTCGTCCTCGTGATTGGTAACGATGACGGCATCGCACTGCCGGGCCGGCTCGCGGGTGATCCAGCGTCGCAGTGGGCCAGCCTTCGGGAAGAGATATGGCTCACGCAGGTCGTGGTAGGTGATGACCAGGCGCGGCCTTTGGGACTCCCGCCGCAAGCGCCGGGGCAGGAGATTGATGGCTGGATGCATCCCGTAGGCCGCCGTCTGGTACTGGATGTTGAGCACGTCGGGTTCCAATTCTCGCGTCAGTTTCAGGATAGTGCTCCAGCAGCGCCAGTCCCACTTCTCGATGATGGGAAGGACTGTGATGCCGTGCTCCTGTCGTTCGCTGCCCGCCGTCTTAGAGGTAAGGACGCTGACCTGGCAGCCCAGTGCGACCAGGGCCTTTCCCAGTTCGTGGGTGAAGTCGCCCACGCCACCCTGCATGGGCGGAAATTCGCCGGTGATTAGCCCGATGTGCATCGGCTACTCTCCCAGATCAGCAGACAATCGCTTGCGCAACTGGTCAGGCAGCAAAGCAATCAAGTGAGGATATGTTTCCACCAGGCGCATGATGTCCGCTAGGTCCTTCTGACGCTTACTGGACCGCCTGGTCGGGTCGGAGAAGGCCCAGATTTTGCCCTGCAGGACGTCCTCTAATGCCGCAACCGGCATCTCATAACCCAGGATCGTTCGCCGTGAAGCATGAGTAAGGAAAGCTTGATACCTGGGATCAGTTTGAATCTGAATGCGCAGGTTTGAGGAGGAACTCGATACGTTGATGCTATGGGGAAAGCGTTGGACTGCAAAATGCTGTTCCAGGACATTCACTAATTCATCAACCAGATCAGACACGACCACCAGGTCCAAATCCAGGCTCACGACTGGCTCGGCGTAAGCATTAACGGCCAATCCACCAATAACGCAAAAAGGTATGCCATGCTTCTTCAGCAAGTCCAGAAAATCTTGTAAAAAATCCTCTTGGCTATTTGTGACTTTGTTCGTGAATTCCCGCTCGTTCATGCGGTTTTTCTCCTCAGGCTTTCTTGTTCTGACAACAACTTACTGCGCAGTACTTGCTGATAGGCAGCGATACGCTGGGCCCGCAGTGCCCGCTTATGTCCCACCAGCCACTTGAGTGATTCGATCACGAGCAGGTAGACATAATTCAACAGCAGGAACGCGCGCACCAGTGTCCCCGCCCAACGCCCGTGGTGCTTGCGAAAGTAGCGGATTTTGCTGGTCTGGAAACGAATGTGGCGAAAGGGCAGCACCTGCTCGCTGGACTTGCCCTGGTGGTGGATCACCTGGGCGGTGGGCAGGTAGACTACTTTCCATCCGGCGTCGCGGGCGCGGCGGCACCAGTCCAATTCCTCGGAATACATGAAGAAGTTATCGTCCAGAAGCCCAACCTGTTCCACGGCCTGGCGACGGAGCAGGATACAGGCCCCGGTGACCCAGTCCACCTCGGAGATGGCGTCGTCGGGCCGGTCCTGGACGTAGTAGCGGCGCAGGATGCGGTTGTCGGGCCACCACTGCTGGATGACGGTGCTCTCCACCAAGGCCGTGCTCAGGGTGGGAAAGCGGCGGCGTGAGGACTGGACGGAGCCGTCGGGATTGAGCAACTGCGGCCCTAAGGCTCCCACGTTGGGGTGGGCGTCCATGTACGCCACCATTTGAGATGGCGCGTCGCCCACGATTTCGGTGTCGGGGTTGAGGAGCAGGATGTAACGCCCCTGGCTGGTGGTGATTCCCAGGTTGTTTCCGCCAGTGTAGCCCAGGTTCACCTCGCTGGCGATAAGTTTAACCTGGGGAAACTCCTGGCGAACCATTTCCACGCTGCCGTCTGTGGAAGCGTTGTCCACGATGATGATCTCGAGTTTGCAGGTCTGCAAGTCTGCAAGTATTGAGTTAAGACATTGGCGCAGAAGATCACGGACATTCCAGTTGACGATGACAATAGACAGATCGAGCATTCCCACTCCGAGCAGTGGTGAATTATGCCACAGAACCACACAGAATCACGCAGAAGAGTATCCTCTGTGTGTTTCCGTGTGTTTCTGTGGCTAATAATCGCGCTGTATGATGAAATCGGCCAGGTCGAACAAAATCCGGCGGTGCTGGTTTGCGGGAAGTACTTGCAGTGCCTCCTGCGCGCATTGGGAGAAACGATGAGCCTCGGCGACGGCGGCTTCTATAGCTCCAGAGGCACAGATGGCGTCCACCGCTGCGCGGACGGTGGTCTCGTCCCGCTGGGCCCCGTTCAGCACCTGCAAGACAGTTTCGGGATCATTCCCCTGGGACAGGAAATGCAGGGTGGGCAAAGTGACAATTCCTCGCTGCAGGTCGCTGCCTGCCGGTTTTCCCATCTGCGCTTCGTCGCCTATGAAATCGAGCACGTCGTCAATGATCTGGAAAGCCATCCCCAGGTTATGACCATAGTCTCGCAAAGCCTGTGTTTCTTCTTCCGGCGCGTTGCTGAGCACCGCCCCGGCTTCGGCAGATGTGGCAAATAAGGACGCGGTCTTCGAGGAGATGCGCCGGTAATAGTTTTCCCTGGTGAGTTGGTTAGTCCCTTCGCTGAAGAGTTGGCGCAGTTCGCCCCAACAGATGATCGCCAACGTGTGGGAGAAGATGGTCACCACCCGGATGTTCTGAGTGTCCGCTGCCAGGGACGCAGCCTGGGAGAACAGATAATCGCCGGTGAGAACGGTGGCGCCCGGGCCCCAGAAAGTGTTAAGGGTAGGCTTTCCCCGACGCAGGAGCGAGCCGTCAATGAGATCGTCATGAACCAGGGTGGCCGTGTGCAAGATCTCCACCGCCGCCGCTAAAGCCATCACTTTGTCCTCGTCAGCAGGGTGGAATCGGCTGGACAGGAGCACCAGTGCGGGCCGGATACGCTTTCCCCCGTTTGCGAGTAGATATTGGAGGACTTCTGTCAGTTGTTCGTGTTCGGTTTGGATGGCCTGGCGCATCTTGCGCTCGACGCGTTCCAGATCATCGCGGATAGGATTGAACAAGGCGATGGTCTTCAAGGATAATCCTCTTCCTGATGGTGTAGGCCAAAAAGTACACGAGCATTGTTTGTAGTCGTGCGCGCCACCTCGTCCAGGGGGATTGTCTTGACGTGGGCAATGGCCTCCGCCACCAGGCGGACATGGGCCGGTTCATTGCGTTGACCCCGGTATGGATGAGGTGGGAGATAGGGGGCATCGGTTTCAATCAACAGACATTCCAGTGGCAGGGCGCGGACGATCTCTGGCAAACGACGGGCATTCAGGTAAGTCAGCGGTCCGTCCACGCCGATGAAAAACCCCAATTCAACCATCTCCTTAGCCATCTCCAGGTCGCCGGAGAAGCAGTGTAGAGTGCCCGGATGCCTGGCCAGAGGCGAGTGCGCTGGCAAGTCACGTATCCAGCCACGCAATATGTCCCCTACTTCCCCATGCGCCTCCCGGTCGTGGATAATGACCGGCTTGCCTATCTCAGCGGCCAGGGCCAACTGCTGGCGAAAAACCTGACGCTGCACCTCCCGCGGCGAGAGATCGCGGTAGAAATCCAGCCCTATCTCGCCGATGGCCACTACCTTCGGGTGTGTCGCCAGTTCCCTGAGTTTCCCCAATTCTCGCTCCGACACCGCTTTAGCATCATGGGGATGTACACCGACCGCCGCGTATATGGCCGGATATTGCTCTGCCAATGCCACACTAGCTCGACTGGAGGCCAGGTCCGCGCCGACATTGACGATAATTTCCACCCCGGCGGCCAGCGACCGCGCGATGACCTCTTCACGGTCATGATCAAACTGAGGGAAGTCAAGGTGAGTGTGGGTGTCAATCAGTGCCAATGATTTATCCTTTTCTCTCCTTGCCTTTGGTGTGGTGGCTGCCCTTCTATCCCAACTCCGCCAGTTTTTTCCCCTCATGAAGGATTGCCTGTACCTTGTCCTCGTGGGTGGTCTCGCAGTATACGCGCATGAGGGGCTCAGTGCCGGAAAAGCGGATCAGCAGCCAACCGCCGTCCTCCAGACTGAACTTGAACCCGTCGGTGGTGAGGATGCCCGTGACCTTGAGCCCGGCCACCTGCTGCGGTTGGATGGTTCGCAACCGGGCTTCTGCTTGAGCGCGGATAGCGGCGTATTCCTCTGCTGGAAAGCGGGTGTCAATCCGGTCGTAGTAGTAACGTGCGCCCACCAGGTCATATAGATGGTCGAGCAATTGGGATGGACTCTTGCCTGTTTTCACCATCAGGTCCAGGAAATAGAGGGCGGCCAGGATGCCATCGCGTTCTGGGATATTCCGCCGGAAGGCATATCCTCCGCTTTCCTCGCCGCCGATCATGGCGTCTGTCTCCAGCATCTTAGGTGCTACGTACTTGAAACCAACGCCGGTCTGGTACACGGGAACGTTGAAAATCGCGCCCAGCTTTTCCAGCACGGACGTGGTGGAGAGGGTCTTGACAATGGGGCCGCGCTCGCCGCGCACCTCCAGCAGATACAGGGCTAGCAGGCCGTAAACCTGCAACTGATTGACGAAGACCCCGTTCTCGTCGGACACGCCGATGCGGTCGGCGTCGCCATCGTTGATGATGCCCACGTCCGCACCGAGTTCTACTACGGTACGCAGGCAAACGTCCACGTTGGGCGGGATAGGCTCCGGACGAGCCATCTCCGGGAAGATGGGATTGCGCTCACCGTGAATCTCGATGATCTCCGTCTTACCTCCGGCCAGGATACGCTGCAGCCAGCCGGCGCCATTGCCCCACATGGCGTCATAGACCACTTTGAGTCCGGCGGCCTTGATGGGTTCCACATCAATAAGGTCCTTGAGATGCTCCAGGTAGGCGGGCACCGGGTCGAATAATTTTACCATCCCTTTGGCCAGCGCCTCGTCCAAAGGAATGCGCTGCACGTCATCCTCACTGGGGGGGATGCGGGCCTCGATTTCCTTGAGGCCGGCGGGATCAATGGCTCCGCCGTGTTCGTCGCGCACTTTGAAGCCGTTGTCCCAGGGTGGGTTATGACTGGCAGTGATGTTCACCCCACCTGAGGCACCCTGGGCTACCACCGCGTAGGAGATCACCGGCGTAGGGGCGGCGCCATCACAAAGGTGTACAGCAATGCCATTGGCGGCCAGCACCTCGGCCACGGCTGCCGCGAAATGCTCCGAGGCGAAGCGCTTATCGTAGCCGATCACTACGCCCCCGGCCGTTTTCCCCAGATCGAGCAGGTAGCGGGCGAAGCCCTGCGCGCAACGGCGCACGTTAGGGAATGTGTAATCCTCGGCTATCGTCCCACGCCATCCATCAGTACCGAATTTAATCGTTGTCATCTTGCCTCCATGCTTTGCCGATTTGCTGCTTTGCTGATTTGCCGATTTGCTGCTTTGCTGATTTGCCGATTTGCCGATTTGCTGATCTGTGTTCACCCCGTTCTCCCTGCTGAGCAGTTCGAGATCGGCGTCCACCATCATCTGGATCAGTTCCTTGAACGAGGCCGTTGGTTTCCAACCCAGCACCTGGTGCGCCTTGCGCGGGTCGCTGACCAGCAGGTCCACCTCTGCCGGACGATAGAAAAGGGGGTCGGTGACCACATACTTTTCCCAATCCAATCCCAGGTAGTCGAAAGCGATCTCGCACAGCTCACGCACCGAGTGGGTCTCGCCGGTGCCGACCACGTAATCATCCGGTTTATCCTGTTGGAGCATCAACCACATGGCGCGCACATAATCGCCAGCGTATCCCCAATCGCGTTTCGAGTCCAGGTTGCCCAGACGTAGCTCGTTGGCCAGACCCAGCCTGATCTTGGCTGCGCCGTAAGTTACTTTGCGGGTGACGAACTCCAGGCCCCGGCGGGGACTTTCGTGGTTGAACAATATGCCCGAACAGGCAAAGATGTTGTAGCTCTCGCGGTAATTGACCGTGATCCAGTGGCCGTAGACCTTGGCCACCCCGTAGGGGCTGCGCGGGTAAAAGGGCGTATTCTCGTTCTGGGGCACCTCCCGCACTTTGCCGAACATCTCACTACTCGACGCCTGATAGAACTTGATGCTCGGGTCCACCATGCGAATGGCCTCCAGGATGCGCGTGACGCCCAGGGCCGTTACCTCGCCGGTGAACACCGGTTGATTCCACGAGGTGGGTACAAAAGATTGAGCGGCCAGGTTGTAAACCTCATCCGGGTGATGATTTTGCAGAATCTCCACCAGCGACATCTGATCCAGTAAATCACCGGGCACGATGGTGATTTTGTCCTGGATATGTTGAATGCGGCTAAAGTTGACCGTGCTGGAGCGGCGGACCATGCCGATGACTTCATAGCCCTTTTCTAACAAGAACTCCGCCAGATACGAGCCGTCTTGGCCGGTCACACCCGTGATCAATGCTTTGGGCATAAATCCTCCTAAATCCACCCGTGTATCTACCTCGACAATGTTAAATTCGGGCTTTTTGACCTCTCCTAACCCCTCCCTCAC